>JAGXSJ010000089.1 GCA_018333895.1 Truepera sp. | reverse complement strand
TATTTAGCCTCCCAGGTCAGCGCCAGCACCCCTAGCGTGCGCCCCGAAAAGCCGCGCTTGGCCGCCACGAAGCGCCGCCGCCCGGTCGCTACTAACGCCCACTTTATGGCCGCCTCGTTGGCCTCGGCGCCGGAGTTGGCCAAAAAGGCGCGGTTTAAGGGCCTCGGCACAAAGGTGAAGAGCTTTTCCAAAAAGGCGGTGCGGATGTCGTTGCCGAGGTTCTGCGGGCAGACGATAAGTTTGGCGGCTTGTTCGCTAATGGCCTTCGCCAACCGGGGGTGGGCATGGCCGAGGCTGGCTACCGCGATTCCCGCCAAGCAGTCCAGGTACTCCCGGCCGTCGGCGTCAAAGAGCTTGACCCCCTGGCCGCTGACAAAGACGACCTCGGGCGACCACAGCCCGGCGTCATGCTGGGCGGCTCTAGCCAAAATGGCGGCACTAGCGGTGACAGTCTCCTCGGTAATCATGGGCACTAGTCTATAACTTTTATAATCCGTGAGGGCACAATCAGCACCCGCATCAGTGACCAGTGGCGTATCTGCTTTGTATAGTGGACCCCAGAAACTGGACAGCAATCGTATAATCTCTGGTGATGGGCTGGGCATGATCCCTCCTGGACAAGTGATTTGCGAAAAACCATCTTGTCACAGGTTGCTCATGCCAGCCTGTCTTTCATTTACAGCATCTTCATAATGGCCAAAGTCGAGTCCTGGAAGGTGTTATGAACTTTAGCCTAGAGCTGCGGTTTACTCGCAGTTTGAGGGATGAAGGGAGATAGGCCGCTCGATTCCAAGTATCCAGAAAGACGGTCAGCTTAAGCTAGAGAGGATAGTCCCGACGAGTCTCGCCGATCATAAAGTTGGCCGCCAACGCTTCCGGAATGCCGGCAACAGCAGACAACGCAATGCCGGGGAATGTTCACGAGTTCCCAGCCACCAGCAGCGAGACGATCACCCCGATTATCCCGATCAGGGCCAGCGCGTACACCGGGATTCGCGGCATGTTCTCCCCGCTTTCCATAGCCCTGCCGAACATGAAAAAGACCAGCGGGTGAACCAAAAAGGGCATGGCAAAGACAAAGGCGATCATCTCCGCCGCCGCCGCCCCGGCCATACCGCCCTGGAGGGCCGCAAACAGGCCGAAGTGGGAAATCGACGAGCTCTTGGCCATTAGAGCGTGCTCAATCGACATCGGTGAGAGAGCCAACAAGAGCAGTCCGCCGAAGACCGCCGAGAGCTGCCAGCCAAAGGAGAACTGCATCAGCGCCTTGACCTCGGGTTCGTCTTGGCCATCCGCGCGGCTCAAGTTGCGCAGCGACAGCGCTGTGAGCGCTACACCGACGGCAACTATTAGCAACGCTGGCAGTAGCAGCAACCCGCCTTGCTCTACGCTAATCGCCAGGATCGAGAAGACAAAGATGTGGCCAAAAAACGGGATATTGATCATGATCGGAGCGCGTTTGGCAGCGGTGTTGCCGAGGTCTCCGGCGGTGCAGGCGCCGGTCAGCCCGGCGTGCGATAGCGACCCGGCCATGCCCGGCCCCAGGTTGCGCACCGCCGCCGTCTGGCCGAAGAGCATCAGCAGCGCGATCCCGCCGAACATCCACCATAGCTGCCCAAAAAAGCCGTACAACAGCACTGCGTTCATGCCAGGTAGCGCCAGAGCTTCCAGGATGCGCGAGCCGCCCATGACAAAGTTGGCTGCCAACACTACCGGAATGCCTGCGAACAATAAACAGCGCACCGCCGGGCCATGTACCCAGCGGTAAAGGAGCGCCCCTAGGCTTGAGGCCAGCAGCATCACGAAGAAGATCTGCGGCAAGGCGATGGTGGGCCGAACCCACAGTACAAGCTGGAATCCTAAGAGCAATACGACAATAATCGCTAGTATCTCTACCAGTCCCTTGCGCAGGTAGAGCTTCTTGTCGCTAATCGTGGCTTTGTGGTCGATCAGGATAACGGCGATCACCAACCCCATGTAGGCGATCAGCGGGTAGTAGCGTCCCAGTGCGTTATCTGGCACCGTCCCTAGGATCATCGGGGTCAGCGCGGCGATTCCCAGCAGCATGAAAAAGGAGCGCAGGATGAAGAACACCTGAGTTCGTCCGGTGCCAAAGAACATCTGCTCGGTGGCGTAAACAACGCTGTCGTCAGGTGATATGCGGGTCCCGGTGAGGATGCGCCGCAGCTCCTGCCCCCCCACGAAGAACGAAGCTGCTAAGGCGATGATGGTGGCTTGCGCGATCATCCCCAGCATCGGGAAGTCGGCTAGCCCCGGCGTGGACACCCCCGTAGCGACCAGTAGGTAGCCCATCACTAAGCCGAAGACGACGATGATCAGGATGGCCGAATAGCGCGTCCCCGCCACTACCGCTCGAGCCACCAAGACAATGGGGATAATAAACAGCAGCGACAGCCAAAACTGATTAAAGAGGTGCTGATAGGGGATCGCTGTGGCTAGCTCGGGCATAACTCCTCCTTAGTGCCTGTGTGGGGTGAGAGCCCTCTCGGTTATTAGCGGACCGGGGCCGCGCCGGAGCCAAGGGGCTAGAGAGAAGCAGATAAATCTGTCTGACACAAGGTGAACTATATAACAAAGGAGCGCCGGAGGTAAGGGCTTGGGCTTGAAGACGCCAGCCAACCGGCACACCCGGGCCACGCCGCACTGCGGTAGGTTACTAGCCGTGAGGCGAGGCTGGCTTACTCTAGTTCCGGTCAGGCTAATTAGCCTCGAGGCGCCCTTGAAGAGGGCCACAGTCAGCCCAAAGACTGCCACCAAGATCCCCAGGGCCAGTGGGTGACCCCCGGCCGCGACGATGAGCCCGATCAGGGGAATCATGGGGCCGTGACACCCTGGTAAGTTGGCCCTGGGGTTGAAGAACCCGCTAACTGGAATCACGAAGAGCAACGCGGCGATGAGCATCTCATAGCGCACGTTTTCGGCCACGAACTGTGGGGAAAGGCCAAAACCGATGGCAAAAGTAGCGACTATCGCAGTCGTCAGCACAACTTTTCCGATGGTTCCCGCCAGGGCCGGTCCAAGATCCTCGATTTCGAAGCGGAAGTCCCGCCCCGGCAGGTTGAGCCGCCAGGACCTTGGCTGCGCTGGTGGGGGCACGATTTGCGAACGCACGGTTCCCGAGGTTGCTTCGCCTCGCAAGCCCGGCTCGCAACGACCAGTAGCGAGTAGCTGGCTTGCGGTGAGCGCGACATGTATCTTGCCCCTGTCAGCAGGGCAGCCGTTTTCTGAACGCCCTCTAGCCAACTTCATGACCCTCGCGGAGTGGTCCGGTAGCCATCAAGCTGGGTCGGCCTACCAAGACTCGAGGTGGACCCGTTCTGGTTTGTAGCGCTCCTGGCGCCTGAACTCTTGGGCCGGATACCCCATGGGCACGATGGCCATGGGAATGACTCCTGGGGGCAGGTTAAGGATGGCGGCTACCGTATCGCAGTGCTGTTGGTTGGGATAGAGTCCGGTCCAAACTGTGCCTAAGCCCAGACTGCGTGCGGCCAGAAGTAGGTTCTGGATGGCAGCCGAGCAGTCCTGAGGCCAAAAGCCGGGGTATACCTCCAACGCTGGCTCGGCGCAAACGACGATCACTACGGGCGCCGTGGCCGCCATGGGCACATAGGGGTGGACAGTGGAGAGCCGTTCTCGTATGGTTGCGTTGCGAACCACCACGAAGTGCCAGGGCTGGGAGTTGCCGGCGCTAGGGGCGGCCATAGCTGCGGCCAGGACGGTTTGTAGCTGCTCGTCAGAGACTTCGCGTCCCGGCTCGAACTCCCTAATGCTGCGGCGAGTGTGGATGGCTTCTAATGCGTCCATGCGCTACTCCTTTGGGAGAGATTCGGCTAGAGGTGCTACCTTGGACTGCCTTTTCGGCGTTGTATCCAAGCAGCTTGATCGGCAGCTCCCCAACCCTACTCGGTACCAGGCAACAACCACCACAGCGCCAAGTAGGGGAGGGCAATCAGACCCAGGGTCGCGATGAGGGCGACGATAAAGGCCCCGCGCAGCCAGCGCGGATCGGCTCCTACAAAGGTGGCAATGCCGCCTAGTACACCGCCTAGCCAACGTCCATGGCTTACGCGGCGCAAGCTTTGCGGCGAAGCAGGACGTCTGGCGCGGCGCTGCTGGTGGGGTAGGGGATCAGGGTCGTAGTTCATAGGGTCTCCAGGGGGATGGTGGGATTGGTAGCCTCTCTTAGTGCCACATGGCAACGCGCCTCGAGCTCGCGCACGTTTACGCCATGATAGCTGTCTGGAACGAGCGCCAAGTGTGCCAGAGCCTTGGCGTAGTTGCGCCTGCCGCCCCGTATGCTGCCCATCACCCGCGCTTTGTGCAGCGCGGCGGCGAGCAAAATCACTCCCTTGTAGAAGCTCCGGTCGAGTCCGTCCGCAGCCAGCCACAGGGGCTCGAGCACTTCGTGACAGTCCCAGTAGGCCCCGCGGTTAAAGAGGTTTACTCCTTCCATCCAGCGGTTTGTAGTGATGCTCATCGCTGTCAGTATAGAGCAGGCCATGCGGAAGGGCTCGCCAGTCACAGCACTTGACAGGCACCAACGCCTGGGAGTAGATTTGGCCTGGCGAAAGGAGCAGGTAGATGGTAAGCCACTACATCATACAAGACACCCCCGCTGCTCTATGGGAGAGGTCTGCCTGCTGGTAGCTAGCTTCTGAATACTGTGCGACCGTGGGCGATCCCAAACCCCACGGTCTTTTTCTTGGACCGCTGGGGCAAGCCGAGACTCCAGAATGCTGTGACTATGAGGACGATGATGAGCCGACCTGCCGCTACACCCCTTAGGCGCTACAGCGCCCTGTTGCTGCGCTATCTCAGGCCACAATGGCAAAAAGCCGCGCTGATGACGGTACTGATTATCAGCAGCATCGGCTTGCAGTTGCTGGTGCCGCAGATCCTGCGCTTTTTTATCGACACTGCGGTGGCCAATGGGGCACTGGAGGTGCTGCTTCGCACTGCGCTGCTGTTTTTGGGCGTAGCGCTAGTTAACCAGCTGCTCGGCGCCGCCGCTACCTATACCGGCGCCGACGTAGGCTGGACCGCCACTAACGCCATGCGCCGCGACCTGGCGCTGCACTGCCTTAAGCTCGACATGAGCTTTCACACCGCTCGCACCCCTGGCGAGCTGATCGAGCGGATCGACGGCGATGTGACGGCGCTGTCAAACTTCTTTTCGCAGTTCTCGGTCCAGGTGCTCGGGAGCGCCTTGCTGCTGGTGGGTATCCTGGTAATGCTGTGGCTCGAGCAGCCCTGGGTCGGCCTGGCGCTGACCATATTTACCGCCCTGGTCTTGCTCACCCTCGGGCGGCTGCGCGACGTTGCTGTGCCCGCCACCACCGAGGAGCGCGAGGCCCACGCCAAGCTGTTCGGTTTCATCGAAGAGCGCTTAGCCGGCATCGACGACATCCGCGCCAACGGGGCCGGGCCGTACGTTATGCAGCGCTTGGTAACGGCGATGCGCGAGGTCTTCTTTAAGGGCCGCCGCGCCTGGCTCAAGCGCTCCTCGATCTGGCTGCTTAGCATGGGCCTCTTTGCGGTAGGCTATGTGCTCACCCTGGGGCTAGGGGTCTACTTCTTCCAGGCTGGGGCGATTACCTTGGGCACCGCCTATCTGTTCTTTCAGTACATGGCGATGCTCGAAGCCCCCATCGAACAGATCACCCAGCAGATGCAGGAGCTGCAAAAGGCCGGCGCCGGGATCGGCCGGATCGACGAGCTGTTGAGCCTGCGCAGCCAGCTCGCCGACGGCGGGACAAGCCGCTTGCCGTCTGGGGCGCTGCCGGTCACCTTCGACCGGGTAGGGTTTAGCTACCAGGAGCAGCCGGTGCTGCGCGACATCAGCTTCCACCTGGCGCCGGGCACCACGCTCGGCCTGCTGGGGCGCACCGGTAGCGGCAAGACCACCCTGACCCGGCTGCTGTTCCGCCTGTATGAGGCATCCAGCGGCGAGATCCGTCTGGGTGGTATTCCCATCCGCGAGCTGGCGCTGAGCGACCTGCACCGGCAGGTCGGCCTGGTGACCCAGGAGGTGCAGCTCTTTCACGCCTCGCTGCGCGACAACCTCACCTTCTTCGACCAGTCCGTCCCTGACGAGCGCATCCTGGCGGTGCTGCACGAACTCGGCCTGGGCGCCTGGCTGGCGGCGCTGCCCCAGGGCCTTGACACACCGCTGGCCGCCGGTGGAAGCGGCATTAGCGCCGGTGAGGCGCAACTGCTGGCCTTTGCCCGGGTGTTCCTCAAAGACCCCGGTTTGGTTATCCTCGATGAGCCCTCCTCACGGCTCGACCCGGCCACCGAAGCACGGCTGGAGCAGGTCGTGAGTAAGCTGCTGCGCGGGCGCACCGCCATTATCATCGCCCACCGGCTAAGTACAGTCGAGCGCGTCGATGAGATCATCATTCTCGCGGAGGGGCGGATGCTCGAGCGCGGCTCCCGCGCCGAGCTGGCCGCCCGGCCCACCTCACACTTTTATCAGCTTCGTGATCAAGCCGTAGTGACGGCCTAAGGACGCCATGACCGCTATCCCTACCGATTCCGAGCCGCAGGCGGTCCGAGCGCAGCGAGAACATGCTTTGGGAACGCTACGCCTGATCAACAGGCTCATTCACTACCGCTTTGGCCTGTTCATCATCAACGTGGTGGCTTGGGGGGTGATCCACACCCTGCCGCTGCTCTTTGGGCTGATTATCAGAGCGCTCTTTGACGCGCTCTCCGGGGCAGCGCCGGCGGGGCTCAATGCCTGGACGTTGGTGGCCTTGCTGCTGAGCGTAAACCTCTCGCGCCTCGGCTTTTTCGGGTGGGGGATCTGGGTCTACGCCACGCTCTGGCACGAGCTGACGCTGCTTATCCGGCGTAACCTGCTTAACTGGCTGATGAATGCGCGCGGCTCGCGGCGGCTGCCCGACTCTCCCGGCGAGGCCGTGACCCGCTTCCGCGATGATGTCGATGATGTCATGGCGCTGATCGATACGCTGGTGGATGCAGGCGGCCTGCTCCTCTTCGCGCTGGTCGCCATTATCATTATGGCGCTGATTAACCCGCTAGTGACAATGGTTATCACCGTGCCGCTGCTGGGGATGGTCATCTTAACCCGCGCCCTGACCCCCCAGATCCGCCAGTTCCGCCGCCGCAGCCGCGAGGCGACCGGCCGCGTCACCAGCTTTATCGGCGAGATGTTCACCGCCGTGCAGGCGGTCAAGATCGCCCATAAGGAGGAGCCGGTAGTAGCGCACTTCGCCGGGCTCAACGATACGCGGCGCCAGGCGGCGCTCAAGGACAGCCTGCTGACTGAACTGCTGCGCGGGGTCAACACCAACATGGTCAACATCGCCGCCGGTCTGATCCTGCTGCTGGTCGCCGAGCAGATGCGCACCGGCAGCTTCACGGTAGGCGACTTTGCGCTGTTCTTGACCTTCTTGCCGCGCCTGACCGGCACCATGGCCTTTGTGGGCGACATGTTGGCGCAGATTCGCCGTACCGGAGTAGCCTTCGAGCGGATGCAGCGCCTGCTTACCGATGCCCCACTCGAGACCTTTGTCGATCATGCCCCGCTACACCTCCATGATGCCAACCTGCCCACCCTGGCGCAGCCCACCTCAGCTCCTGAGCCGCTGCTTGAACTGCGCGTGACCGGGCTCAGCTACCGCTATCCCGACAGCGACAAGGGGATCGCTGATATCTCCCTGACCCTGCCGCGCGGCTCGTTTACCGTGGTGACCGGGCGCATCGGGGTGGGGAAGACCACCCTGGTGCGGACCCTGCTCGGGCTGCTGCCCAAAGATAGCGGCGAGATCCGCTGGAATGGGGTGCTTGTAGACGACCCGGCCTCATTCTTGGTGCCGCCGCGTAGCGCCTACACCGCCCAGGTGCCGCGCCTGTTCTCCGAGACGCTGCGCCATAACGTCAGTCTTGGCCACGAGCAGGGCGAGGCGGCGCTGTGGCGAGCGCTCGAGCTAGCGGTTATGACGCCCGATGTGCGGCTCCTAGAAAACGGCCTTGAGACCCTGGTCGGCACCCGCGGCGTCAAGCTCTCCGGCGGGCAGGTGCAGCGTAGCGCCGCCGCCCGGATGTTCATGCGCCAGGCCGAGCTGCTAGTGGTTGACGACCTCTCCAGCGCCCTTGATGTCGAGACCGAGCGGCTCCTTTGGGAGCAGTTGGCGCAGAGCGACGTGACCTGCCTGGTAATCAGCAGCCGCCGCGCGGCGCTGACCCGCGCCGACCAGATCATCGTGCTTGCCGACGGGCGGATCGCCGCGCACGGCACGCTCTCAGAGTTGCTAGCTAGCAGCGCCGAGATGCGCCGGTTATGGGCCACGCACGGCGATAACGGTTAGGAGGAGCCACCCTTGACTTCGTACCGGCAAGTTGGTCAGAAAAATTAGCAGCGGGTAGTAGGTCGCCAGGGCTTTTCCTACCACCTACTACCCACAACCTGTTACCGGCAATACTAATTTTGGCCGCGTAATAAAACCTGGCACTTAGGCGAAGATGCCGTCGCCGCCAACCGTAGCGAAGCGCGCCTGGAAGAAGCGCAGGTACTCGGGTTCATAGACAAACCCCAGACCCCGCACCCGCTCGCGCTGGTCAAAGATCTCCATGACGCTCTCGGCGGTTACGTCCATATGCGCCTGGGTGTAGACGCGGCGCGGGATGGTGAGGCGGACTAGCTCGAGCCTCGGATAACGGCTCTCGCCCGTCTTGGGGTCGCGCCCGGCCGAGACCGCGCCGCGCTCCATAGCGCGAATGCCGGACTCCACGTAGAGCGCCGCGGCGAGCGCTTGGGCCGGGAACTGCTCCCGCGGGAGGTGGGGCAGAATCGCAGTGGCATCAAGGAACACCGCATGGCCACCAATCGGGCGCACCACTGCGATGCCGGCATCGATCAGCTTGTAGCCCAGGTACTGCACCTGGCCGATGCGAGCCCGGATATGGTCGTCCTGCACCGATTCGACGATGCCGCGCGCCATCGCCTCCATATCGCGGCCAGCCATCCCGCCGTAGGTATGCAGGCCCTCATAGACCACCACCAGGTTTCGCGCCTGCTCGGCGAGCTGGGGGTCGCGCACGGCCAGCCACCCGCCGATGTTGACCAGGCTGTCTTTTTTGCCGGACATAGTGGCGCCGTCCGAAAGATCGCACAGCTGCCGCAGGATCTGGGCCACCGGTTGGTCACGGTAGCCCGGTTCGCGCTGCTGAATGAAGTAGGCGTTCTCAACCGCCCTAGTCGCGTCTAGGATAACGCGGATGCCTTGCGTTCGGCAGTACGCCGAGACCTCATGCAGGTTGGCCATGCTGACCGGCTGACCTCCGGCCATGTTCACCGTGACGCCGATGGTGATATAAGGGATGCGCTCGGCCCCCACCTCCGCCACGAGCGCCTCGAGCTTGGCCAGGTCTACATCTCCCTTGAAGGGGTGCTCGGAGGCCGGATCGTGCGCCTCAGCGAGGATGACATCGCGGAAGGTGCCCCCCGCCAACTCCTGGTGCAGGCGCGTGGTGGTGAAATACATATTGCCGGGCACGTAATCGCCAGGCTTGATCAGAAGCTGCGAGAGGATATGCTCCGCGCCCCGCCCCTGGTGCGTAGGGATAAGATGCTCGTAGCCGTAGTGGTCACGTACCGCCTGCTCGAGCGCATAGAAGTTCCGCGAGCCTGCGTACGCCTCGTCACCCAGCATCATCCCGGCCCACTGGTGGTCCGACATGGCACTAGTGCCCGAGTCGGTTAGCAGGTCGATGTAGCAGTCTGCTGACCTGAGCAAAAAGGTGTTATACCCGGCCTCGCGGATGGCGGCTTCGCGCTCCGCGCGGGTCGTCATCTTGAGCGGCTCGACGACCTTGATCTTCCAAGGCTCGGCCCAGCTCCGGCGCTTGGTCATGCCAAAGTATACCCGATCGCCGATGCTTCACGGCGACTGCTAGTAAGACTGAGCCTGATGATTAATCTCCCCGGCTGGGGTGTGCCAAAGCCATTTCGCCAGGGATTTAATAGAAGGTCACCTCGTGGCCCTTGAACTCCCCCTGCTCATAACTGAACTTAGCCGAGAAGAACCGGTCCTGAAAGAGCCAGGGGATAAAGACGCGGTCGCCCTGCCAGAGGTTGAGGCTCAGCAGCTCGCGGTCGGGGATCCAGCGTCCTGCGAGTAAACCGCAGGATCACCTTCAGGCGACTCGCCAAGCTCGCCTGAAAATTGCTCAACGGTGTAAACGAAGCAGTACCAGTCGTCGATCCCGTCGAAGTTCGGGAAGGTAATCAAACCCCTGAGCGTGGCAGCTTCAACCGTTAGCCCTGACTCCTCGAACACCTCGCGGCGCAGGCACTCCTCAGGCGATTCGCCGGGCCTGAGCTTGCCGCCAAGGCCGTTCCACTTGCCCTGGTGATAATCGCCGGGCTTCTTGTTGCGATAAAGCATCAAGGTGTGGCCATCCCGGCGCAGGTAACAGAGCGTAGCCAGTTTCATTGGCTGCTCTCAAAGGTTTGCACGAATAAGCGGCGCAAGGCGGCATCGTCGCGGAGCGCTCCGCGCACTTCGACGCGCAGGCGCACCCCTTCGGCGCTCTCAATATCTCCTCTGGCGGCGAGTTGCCGGGCGGCCCGCGTAACGGCCTCGCGCGCGTTAGTGGTCAAGAAACGCAGCGTCTCGTGCTTAATGGCTCCCGAGAGCGCTACTAGCACCACGAAGAGCTCGAGCCCGCCACCGCGCGGCCTCACAAAGACCTGTTCGACGGCGTAGCCAAAGCGCATACCTTAGCTTACCGCCCGGCTGAGCGGGCGGCTGTGGTGCGGTTTACTGTCGGCCCAGATGAAGATCGCCGTGAGGGGGGCAGGGATAATCGTTGTTTACTGGTGTCGATTTACTCACTCTGTGCAGCAACCGGAGGGTGCATACTTTTTGCTAAGGGAGGGACATGGGCTGGTTAAACCAGCTACTCGCGAGGTTGCAAGAGCATCAGGGCCCGGTCTTGCTGACAGCAGATCCTCGCTGGGGCGCGCCTCACCTGATCGCGGCGCTCCATAAACCGCAGCAGCCGCTGGTCTGGTGCGAGCTTTCCCCGTTTGAAGCGGATGACCCAGTCGCGCAGGGGAACAAGCTGGCCGAGGCCGTCAAGCGGGCTTTAGGGAGCCCGCTCTTTGGCTACGGCATGCCGTATCGCTACGGCCTGAGCGTGCTGCGGCAGCACCTGGAGCTACTAGGCCCCTTTACCTTTGCCCTCTCCCAGGCCGAGCACGGCCCCGCCTTCGCCCAAGACCTGCTCTCCTTGTCAGGGCAGGGCAACCTGGTGGTCTTACACTTCAGCGCGCTGCCCGACGACCTCCCCCTCCCGGCTGCTTCGCTGCTGCTAGGGCCAGCCGAGCTGCGTTTAGGCCAGGCTGAGGCCCTGGCGCTGGCCGAGGGGCAGCTAGCTGACGAGGAGGTTATGGCGCTGTGGCAGGACGCCGGCGGCGCTTACGAGCCCTTTCTGGTCGCACTGCACGAGCGCCTATCGCTACCGCTCCCCTTGCGACCCAACCCCGAAGGCCCCAGGCTGCCGCCGGGGCATGAGGTGGTGGTAGAACCGGACACGTTGCTGGATCTGTTGGGCAAACGCCAGCGCTGGCTCGAAGCCCTGGAGCTTGCTACCACGCTCTTGCCGGAGCGCGTCCCGGAGGTGCTCGCCGAGGCTGGACCCGCCTACCGCGAGCGCGGGTTGCACCGCCAACTGTGGAACTTGCTTGCCGGACTACCGCCGGAGGTCGCCGGCACCGAAGCGGTGCTGTACTGGCGCCTTTCCGCTGCCGCTCGCCTCAGCCTGACCGACCAAGTGCGCGAGGAGGTCGAAGGTCGCTTGCAGGAGCACGAAGCCCCCGAGCTGCGCGCCCTCTACGCCCTGGTGCTGGCCCCACCGGAATGGGCCTTGGGCGAGGCTAAGCGCGCCTATGAAGCGGCGCAAACACCGCTGACGCTCTACGCCTACGGCTGGCAACTCTGCACCTCAGATCTGCATCACGGCTATGAGGTGCTACGAGCATCGGTCAAGCTGGCTGAGGCAGAGGGCCGACCGTATCAGATCGCTCGGAACACCGGTGTTCTAGCGAGTTCACTGATCTCACTGGGTCGCTATCGCGAGGCCGCGCACTGGGCCGAGTGGGCGCTGGAGCAGTTCGATCGGGCCGGGCTGGCCGACCTCCATCAGCGCCTCTACCTCATCAACGATTGGGCCTACGCGCGCATTTTGATCGGGGAGACGGCAGGACTAGAGGGTATCTTGACAGAAAGCGAAGCCCGCCTATCGGAGGTCAACCGTGATCTGGCGCGCCTGTTTCGTTCGACCCTGGGCGATTATTACCTTGCCGTCGGCAAGCCGGAGCAGGCTCTAGGCTACTACCGGCAGAATTGGGAAGGGGCCAAGCGCGATATGGGCGGTGCCGAAGCTAACAACCTGGTGCGGGCGCTGTTGGAGCTAGGCGAGACCGACGAGGCGCTAAAGGTTGCCGAGCGTGCCTACAGCCTTACCCAAGGAGAGACCTCCCGCAACGCCCACCGCGGTCTGTTGGCTTACGGCATGGCGCTGTCATTGGTGGAGCCGGGAAAAGCGCTCACGCCTTTGCAGGGAGCGTACAGGGCATTTCAAACGCCCCTCGACGCCGATTTATTGGCCCAAGCAGGGCTATATCTAGCGCGCGTCCAGCTATTATTGGGCAGCCCAGACGAAGCGAAAGAGGCGCTTCGCGGTGCCAAAGCGGGCTTAAGTGAACTGGCCGAGGTTGGGCTTCACTTTCGGGCGGGTCCGAGAGAGGCTTTGGGCGGCGTGTTTAGCCTGCTGAATCGTGACGATCCCCCTTTAGCGCTGCGCTTCTTAGGCGGCAGCGAGGTTCGTCTAGCAGGCAAGCCGTTGGGGCTCCAGCAGCGGGGGCACGAAATTCTGGCACTGTTGGCGCTACATCCTGAAGGTTTGAGCGGCGAGCAGCTGCTGCTCCTTATCTATGGCGACGAGGGGAGCCCCGACAACCTCAAACCCTCCATCTCGAAGCTGCGGCGCCTCCTGCCCATCGCTGCCAAGCCGTATCGCCTCGAGGTGCCCTTGCGGGCGGACTTTCTGGAACTCACGCGCCTCTTGCACGAAGGGCGCGTGCGCGAGGCGGTCTCACTCTACCAAGGACCGCTGCTGCCCCGCTCCGACCTGCCCGGCATCAGCGAGGCGCGCGAGCTGCTCGAAGAGCAACTGCGGCAGGCCGTGCTTGCCGCTGGCGACGCCGAGTCGCTGCTGGAGCTAGCGCAACGGCTGGGCGGGGACTTGCAACTGTGGGAAGCGGCGCTGGCTGCCCTGTCAAAAGAAGACCCGCGCGCGCCGCTGGTGCGGGCGCGGGTAGCGAGGATTCACGAGGCGTGGGCTAGTGGGATGTAAGTTGGCAGACGGTCATGGGGATAATAGCGGTATCTACTCGCTTCCCTGGTGGGTGGCTTTTTTCAGCCAAGGCCAACCCAAGCAGCGATAGGGTGAATAGTAACCATAGAAACCGTTTCATTACACCACCTCCAATACCTTCGCTTCGTCCAGGAGTAACGGCAGATAGGCTTTGAAGTGGTTTTTTACCTCCGGGCAGGGTCGCTCGCCGGTGTTCATGCGTTCTAAGGGACACGCGGCACCCTGACAAGCTGGACGAAGCGAACACTTTTGGCAGCCTGTGTCGCTCAGCGCGTTGTCTAGCACCCAGGAGTTGAATTTTCCTTGATCGAGTAGCAGCGTACCATCCGACAATATCCGTCCCAGTTGATTCTGCTGGTCCTCGAGTGCGACCGTACATTTGTTTACCCGGCCGTCAGCACGAATTGCAAAGGAATAGGGCTTGGCAGCATAGCAAACCGAGCCAAAGGGATTCAGACCAGCGCCTAAGGAAGTGTTAAGCCCGCAAGCCCTGCCAACTCGATACAGCTCGGGCAGCAAACCTTGGGCATGGTCGATGATCTTAAGTTCGTTATCGTTTTCGCCACCCCAGCGACCCACTGGATGAAGATGCAGCTCAAAGCGAGGGTCACTGCCAAAGCTATCGCCCAGTTGCCGAATAAACGCAGGCGTCTGAGGGCAGTTTTCTTCGTCCAGATTGATTCGCAACGTGATCCGAAACTCAGTTTTCAACCCCTTGAGAAAGATCAGGTTTTCCCAAATGCGCCCGAAGGTCGGCCCGCCTTCTACCAGCTTACGTTTCGCATCGTGAACCCGAGGAAAGCCGTCGAGGGTGACCTGAAAGTCGAGCAATCCTACGTCCAATAGCTCGGGAGCCAGCTCGGGAGTGAGGAAATATCCGTTGGTTGTGGCATGGGCTCGGTAACCAAAGCCGTGTGCTCGGGCAAGATTAATGAAGGCCCTCGATAGCTCGATAACCACGCCCTGAGCCAACAAAGGCTCTCCTCCGAACCAGCCCACGTAGAGCTCTTTGAGGCCAGCAGCCCGGCGCGTCACGAGATTCTTAACACCTTCAATTACTTCAGGCCGCATGACGCCGTGCTCAAACTTCTCGTAGCAGTAGACGCAACGAAAGTTGCACTGTTCTGTGGGAAAAAGGATGAGATGCAAAACATCATTGCGAAAGAATACGGCTGCCTGCTGTGCCTTAGCCACCGCAAACTCATCCACCTCTTGGCGTACCAGGTGACCGTCAGCGACCAAGCGGTCAAATTCGGCCCCTGCACCCTGACCCGCACGTAACGACCGAATGGCTTCCAGAGGATGGCGCCCACCTTTGCCCGTCAGAGTGTTGTAAAGGTGGACGTGGTTCGCGCTTTGCTTTTGCAATGTGTAGCGAGACCGCTTGTACATATTTCAGTATTAGAGCCTTAAAGGTTGCCGAAAGGTTACCTGCGCAAGGCAACCTGTAAGCAACCTCCATTGTGCTCAACTAATAGGCATGGAGGGACAAAGGAGGTGAGAAACGGATCGGCCAGAATCAACAGAACAGAAGGTGTAAAGCGTAAGGATGTTCGCCAGCCTGTCTACCGACGAGGAGAACGGAACATGAATCAGCAAGAAACGAAAAAACTCGACCTGAGGGAAGAGCGGCTTCATCTAACTAATGATGGCAAAGTTGTGATCGACGATCCTGAGATCTACGAGGCTTTACGACAAGTCCAGGCCACTCCGACCGACGAAGAAGGCATCTCGTTTAACTTCAAGTGCAACGTCACGGGTTGAATAGTCGCCTGAAGGGATCGGCTGCGACCGATCCCTTCATCATGTCTTGATGTCTTGGGGGATCTTGGGTGAAGTGCTCAATGTACTTCAAGCTATCTCTGAAGCGGTAGCCTCAACCTTCACGGCAAGTTGCCGCCGGATCGTCGGGCGCAGCCAAGCGAGACTCATGACCAACACCGGCGCCGCCATCACCGCAAAGATCATCCGGATAGGCCAGACGGCCATGAGCACGCCTGCAACCGCATAGCCGCCTGGTTGGGCACCCATAGACAGGGCGGAAAGCAGGCCGTACGCCCGGCCCATCAGTGCTGGCTGCACGTTGGTCTGCACGATGACCTCGAGCTGAACGTTCATGAGCGCCGCGCAAAACCCTCCCAGGGCCATCGCCGCCATGGCAAAAGCCAGCGTGGGTGCACCGGCAAGTCCGAACAGCGATACCGCCACGCCCACCGTTCCCATGATGAGAATGGCGAGCGGCTTGGTAACACGTATCAAGTTCATCAATGCTAAACCTAGCAGTTGACCGACCAGGGGTGCGGCCGCTAGCAAGCCGAAGCCGGCGGCGCCTGCGGTGAGCAGATCGGCATAAGGGGCAAGCAATACGGTGAGCGGGGCGACGATGAAGTTGAGCACCGTTACCGTCAAGACCACCGAGAGTAGCAAGGGACTTTGCCAAACGACCCGCAAACCCTCCCGAAACCCGCCGGTCTGAGCGGGTTTGGCTTCCTCGCTGGCTTCACTATCGTCTTTGGTTTCAGCTTTGACAGCGGCAACTTGCGGTTCGCGCAAAAACACTAGGAACAGGGCGGCGAGCAAAATCAGTCCTGCGCCGATTAGCAGCGCACCTCCGGGACCGAATGCGGCCGTAGCGACGCCTGCCAGCGCAAACGAGGAGAGGCCAGCCAGCGAGACTGCCAGCCCCATGGTAGCGTTGCCCTGCTGATAGCTCTCTTTGGGAAGGATCAGGGGGAGGAGTGCGGATAGCGCCGGACCCCGTAACGCGGTAGCAGTGTTGGTAACCGCCAGCAGCACGAGTGCCAGCGCCAAGTTCAGATGGCCCAGCATGAGCAGCACCCCAGCCGCAGCCGTTAACGCCCCGTCAATCGCGTACATCCAGGAGCCGAGGGCCTTTTTGCTGTATCGGTCGGCCAGAACCCCGCCCCAGGGAGCAACCACGATATAAGAGAGCGACCCTACCAACGCTACTATAGCGATCAACGCGCCGGAGCCGGTCGTCTCCAAAACCCACCAGAAGATAGCAATTTCAAAGAACCCGGAACTGAGATTGGCCGCGAGGCGGGTAAATAAGAGCAGGCGATACTGGGGGTTACGAATTGGGTGCATTACTCCTCGCTCCAAGCAGCAATGAACCGGTTAAAGCGCTGACCTTCGCCCTCTGCAAGATTATCACGTTCCGCGTCGTTTCTAAGCTGTTCCAGCTTTTTTAAGAGCTTATCAACGCTCTCGGGAGTTAGGCGTAGGGCTACCAGGCTTGCCGTGATCGGAAGACCCAACAGGTCCGCCTGCACAATCCCGCGTTGTGCCTCTCTTAATAGGACGGGCAAGCCCTCGCCAAGGTTGATGTGTAGCTCGCCGGCAGGCAAACGGTAGCATCTCTCGGTCATACTGCCCAGGCGCTCGGCGCCGTCTAAAACGATAAGATTTTTCGACAACAAGCTGTCAAGATCGCGCATCACCGCTGCTATCGGGCGCTGCAAGCGGTTGGCAAGCGCACGTGCCGTTGCAGGCCCGTCAAGGAGTGCAACAAAGACGCCCAAAAGGGTATCGCTGAGGTTTAGTTCGGGGCTGCTTTTGGTCACCATGATACCTCCAAAAGACGGGCGAGTTCGTCTTCATGAATTCCAATACCCAATAACGCCATGTGCCTAGGGTCCAGATAACGTGCGGCGGCATGAACCTCTGAGAGCGAAACCTGCCGATAAACGCTGGCGGCCTGAGTAGGATAATAGATCTCACCAGCCAACCAGTGAACGCCTAAACGATAGGCCAGACCTGGCCCCTCGGCCTCGTGAAGAGCCTGGAGGGCCAGAGCCTCCCGCGCCGAGACAACCTCTTCTTCGAGCAGGGGTGTTGTCTGCAGACTTGTAGCAGCCTTAAGCAAGTTGCGGAACCCCTCATCCAGTCGCTCCCGCGCCAGGTCTGCGGCCAGAAAGAGATAGCCGCTCTGCCTCCAATGAACCGAACCACCTCCTACGGCGTAAGCCAATTCAACCTCCTCTCTTAAGCTTCGGAAAACCCGGGAGGCCATGCCACGACCCAAAATATGGGCCAGGATTTCTACTGCATAACGTTCTTTATCGGCAAGGCCAGGAACAGGAAAAGCCAGATAAAGTTTGACTCTTGAACCTGGACCACGAATCGCCATCACACGTTGGGCTAGCTCGATTGGCGGTGAAGCACTGCTTGCCTTCCCGGCCGTCCAGGTCGAAAACATCTCATAAACAGCATCGGCTACGCCGGCGCTACAGCGGCCCACTAACACTAGACGAAGATTAACCGGCGCGAGCACTTGATGTAGCTTCCGGCGCAGATCTTCCAATTTTATCGAAGCCACCGTTTCAGGTGTACCCAAAACTGGCAGACCGTATGGTGGGGCATATAAGGCTTCCTCGATCAAGTTCCAAAGGTACTCGGGACTTGAGCGCTTGCGAGCGATTTCGTCCATAACAATACTTCGTTCATGGTCGAAAGCCTCTTGTCGTATGGGAAGAGGTTTGAGAAGTTGGCGCACGAAACGCAAAGCTTGCCTCAGCTGTTCGGCATTGCACGAGAGCGACAGGCGTGTATGCTCCTTACCCGTCCACGCCTCAAGGTAGACTCCTTTCTGTGCCAACTCCTGCCAGGCCGAAGCTAAGTGCTTAGGAAAGCGGTGAACATTGAAAAGAAGGTGTTCAATGAGATGACTGATGCCGTTCTCCTCAGGCGTTTCGTCCTTAACGCCATGATCGAGATAAGCTGCCAGGTGAACGAGATGAGCACCAGGCCGGGGAGCGATGAGAAAGCCTAGGCCGTTTTCCAAGTAACCGGCGGTGTACACTTCCATTGTCATTTACACTAAGGTGCGCAAGGTTGCCGCAAGGTTGCCGGGTGCAAAGGGCAACAAGGGCAACCTGTACACTTTCGCTTCAGGTTGCTCCGACCGGCTGAGCGTGCGTCAGCCCAGCGGTGCGGCAGGCTTGTCTAGTTCAAACGCCTGATGCACGGCCCGCACGGCTTCTTCGGCCTTGTCGGCGGGGATTACCGCCGAGATGCGCACCTCGCTAGTAGCGATCATCTCGATGTTGGCGCCAACCGAAGCTATCGCTGCAAACATCCGCCCGGCGATGCCCGGCGTTGAGCCGATGGCGATCCCCACAATCGACACTTTGGCAATGGTCGGATCGGCCTCGGCGCGACCGCCGATCTCGGCCAAGACCGGCGCTACAGCCTCGAGCGCGTCATCAACCGTATCGCGGTTGACGGTAAAGGCCATCTGCTGGCGGCTCGAGTCGTTCCCCGGCACCCCTTGAATGATCATGTCCACGCTTACCCCGGCGTTACCGAGGGCGGTGAAAACTTTGGCCGCCACGCCGGGGACATCAGGGACACCGAGCAGGTTGATGCGGACATGGTTGCGGTCTAGGGCTACACCCGTTACCGGACGGTCTGTCTTCATAGCGTGCTCCGTAGCGGCGAGTCTGGTGACAATGGTGCCAGGATTATAGCTGAACGACGAGCGCACATGAATGGTTACGCCGTAGCGGCGCCCGTACCAGACGCTGCGCGGGTGCAGCACCTTGGCGCCTAAACTGGCTAGCTCGAGCATCTCGTCGTAGTCGATGCGGTCAAGCTTGGTGGCCTCGGGGATCAGGTGCGGGTCGGTGGTATAGATCCCTTCGGTATCGGTGTAGATCTCGCACTCGCGGGCGCCCAACGCCGCCGCTGCCGCTACCGCCGTGGTATCCGAGCCGCCGCGCCCCAGCGTGGTGATATTCCCTTCCGCGTCGACTCCCTGAAAGCCCGCAATCACGATCACCTGGTGATCTTCAAACGCCCGCAACATCCCGGCGGGATTGACTTCGATGATGCTGGCGCTGCCGTTTAAGCTATCGGTCAAGAACCCCGCCTGCTGGCCGGTAAAGGAGCGGGCCCGCACGCCTAGCTGCTGGAGCGCTAAAGCTACCAGCGCGATCGACTGCTGCTCGCCGGTCGCCATCAGCACGTCTAGCTCACGCTTGCTCGGGCGAGGGCTGACCTCTTTGGCTAAGCCGATCAGCCGGTCGGTGGTGCGCCCCATAGCCGACACCGTAACCGCTACCTTATCGCCCTCTTGCACATAGCGGGCGATGCGCGCGGCGACCTTCTGAATCCGCTCGAGGTCGCCGACACTGGTGCCGCCGTACTTTTGCACCACGATCTGGGACATAGCCATCAGCGCTTAGAACCGTGCGCCTACCCTCCGTTCACAACACATTTACGGATACCCAAACAGCACCCGCACCCAAGGATATATAGCAGGTTCAGCGCCCGATTACCAGAGTCAGAGCGGTCGCTGCAGGTCTGACGAGTGCCCTGGAGTTACGCTTAGCTCCGGGTTCACATAATGAGCGGCATAGTTGGCTGCAATCGCCGCCTCGCCAAAGCCGGTGGCGATGAGTTTAACCTTCCCTTCGTAGTAGGCTACGTCGCCGCAGGCGAAGATGCCCGGCGTGCTGGTCTGCATGTCCGTCCCTACTCGAATCTGCTTGTTGTGCAGGGCCAGCCCCCACTCGGCAATAGGGCCGAGCCTAGAGATATAGCCGAGCATCGACACCACCTCGTCAACAACTAGCGGCACTTCGGTCTTGGTCTGATTCTGAAAGATCACCGCCTCACGCACCCAACTGTCACCGCGCAGCTCCTTGAGCTCATACGGGGTGAGGATGCGCCCCTCGCCCTTAGCCACTGCTTTTTTCATCAGCTCCACGGTAGCGGGGTGGGCCCGGAACGCCTCACGGCGGTGGATTAGGGTGACCGAGGCAGCGACATCCTTGAGCATCATGAACCAGTCGGCGGCGCTATCGCCCCCGCCCATGATCAGCACGCGTTTGCCGCGGTAGTGCGAGAGGTTCTTAATGCTGTAAGCCACACCGCGCCCCTCGAACTTAGCGACACCAGGCGCGTTCAGTTTGCGCGGAGTAAAGGCGCCGATGCCGGTGGCGATGATGATGGCGCGTGAGGGATAGGTCTGGCCGGTGTCGGTCGTGACCTCAAAGTGCCCGTCTTGGTGTTTAAGCGACACCGCCGTGGCCTCCAGCACGTACTCAGGATGGAACTGGCTGGTCTGCTGGCGCAGGCTATGCACTAGCTCCTTAGCCATCACCTTGGGAAACCCGGCCACATCGTAGACGTATTTTTCCGGGTAGAGCGCAATGAGCTGGCCGCCCGGCTCGGGTAGCGGATCGATCAAGCGCACGCTGAGCCCGCGCTGCCCAGTATAAAAGCCGGCAAACAGGCCGACCGGTCCCGCACCGATGATGTTGACGTCTACCAGAGTGTTCATCTCAAGTAAGCACTCTACCTTGCTCCAGTAGTCCCAGCAGCACCGAATATGCTGTATACCAAGCCCTGGGTAACCTCAGACCGTGCTTGCCTAGCCCGTGGTACGTACCCCGGAAGCGATCCCGATCAGACTAACCATCACCGCCTCGTCTAGCGCTTGGCGCTCCGGGCTCTCGGTAGTCAGTGCGCGGCGGCGGCGCAGCAGTTCGACCTGCAAGTACGAGATCGGATCGACGTAGGGATTGCGCAGCTCAATAGCGCGGGCCAGGGTCGGATCGTGGTCGAGCAGCGCCCGGCCCGTAGCTTGCGTGACCAGTTCTACGCTCCGGGCATACTCAGCGGTAATCAAGGGCCAGAAGCGCTCGCCGAGCGGCTGCGGTACCAGCTCGAGGTAGCTCGCCATGATGCCCAGATCCGACTTGGCTAGGCTCGCCTGGGCTAGGTCGATGAGGGTCTTAAAGAACGGCCAGCCGCGGTACAGCTCTTGCAGCAGCTCCGGCTCCAACACCATCAGGCCGCTACCCAGTCCATACCAGCCGGGGAGGTTGGCGCGGCACTGGGTCCAGGAGAAGACCCAGGGGATGGCGCGCAGATTAGCCAGCGACCGTTCCCCTTGGCGCCGGGCCGGGCGCGAGCCGATATTGAGGCGGCTGATCTCCTCAATCGGCGTTACCGTGTGATAGAAGTCGAGAAAGCCGGGTGTCTCGAGCAGCGCCCGGTAGTGCTGACGGCCTACTGTGGCGGCGCGGTTAAGGGCCTCACGGTGTTTTTCGGGGAGAGTTGGCGGTGCCTGGGCGTCGCGGGCCGAGGAGATGATGAAGGCATGAGCGACCTGCTCGAGGTGGCGGTGCGCCAGATCGGGATCGCTGTAGCGCTCGGAGAGCGCCTCGCCCTGCTCGGTCATGCGCATCCGGCCGCCCAAAGAGCCCGGCGGTTGCGCCAAAATGGCCTGGCCGGCCGGGCCGCCGCCCCGCCCGATGCTGGTGCCGCGGCCATGGAACAGCCGCAGTGGCACCCCGGCCTGGCGGCATACCGCCGCTACCCCCTCCTGGGCTTGGTAGAGCGCCCAGTTGGCTGCCAGAAAACCGGCGTCCTTGTTGGAGTCGGAGTAGCCGATCATCACCTCTTGCACCCCGCGACGGCGCACATGCTCGCGGTAGGGCGCTAGGCTCAAGAGGCGCGCCATGACGTTGGGTGCGCGCTCTAAGTCGGCCACCGTCTCAAACAGCGGCGTAGCGTCAAGCTCATAGAGCCCGGCCTGCTTGGCGAGCAGCAGCACTTCCAGAACGTCGGAGACCCCCTCGGTCATCGACACCACGTAGGCGCCGGTGGCGTCTTTGCCGTAGCGCTGCTGCACCTGTTTAAAGACTGCCAGGAAGGCCAGCGCCTGTTGCGTCTCAGGTTTAAGCGGGGCGTCGGGATGGGCCAGCGGGCGGGGTGAGGCCAGCTCTAAGCTCAGCACGGCGATGCGCGCCTCTTCGTCTAGCGCAGCGTAGTCAGGACAGACCTCGGCATAGCTCAGCAGGTCGGCGGTGACGCGCTCATGAACACGTGAGTGTTCGCGCAGATCAAGGGCCGCCAGATGGAAGCCGAACGCTTCAGCACGGTAGCGTACCGGCCGCACGAACGCTTCAGCAGCGCGGCGCCCTTGACCCTGCACCAGCGCCTCCTCCAAAAGGGCCAGGTCGCGGCAGTAGCCCTCGGCGTGCTGTCCGGCATGAGTAGTCAACTCTTGGCTGAGCGCCTGTTGCAGTGTTGATAAGAAGCGCCGGTACGGCTCGTGGGCAAAGCGCTGGGGGCTGCTATGCGATAGTTCGTGGTGGGCCAGCTCATTAAGGAATGTCTGGGGCAGTGTAATCCGCTCTTCCCACTGCGAGAGACGTTGTGCCAGACTGTCGAGATCGGCCAAGTGCCGGGTTAGCGCCAGCCGTGATTGGTGCTCATAGGCTGCTTGCGTCACCTCAGGGCTGACATAAGGGTTGCCGTCGCGGTCGCCCCCGATCCAGGAGCGGAACTTTACTACCGGCGGCAGGGCCGCATGTTCCGCTTCGGGGTAGTACATGGCCAGCGCCCGCTCCAGATCGAGCATCAAGCGGGGCACCGCGTCGAGGAGCGAGCGCCGGTAGTAGTACAGCGCCGCCTTGACCTCGTCAAGCACGGTGGGCTTATGGTGGAAAAGCTCGCGGGTCTGCCACAAAGTGGCGATTTCGGCTAGGATCTCTAGTTCTAAGCTCTGGTGCAGTTGTGGTGACAGCTCATGCTCGCCCAGTTGGCGCAAGGTTGCCGCGATGCGCTCGAGCTTAAGCCGAACGGTATAGCGCTTGACCTCGGTCGGGTGAGCGGTCATGGTCAACTGGATATCGAGCCCTTCGATAAAGCGCCGCGCTTGATGGTAACTAAGACCCTGGTCGCGCAGCGCCTTAATAGCCGCCTCTACCGATTCGCGCCGCGGCGCCTCCAGGGTGGCTCGGCTCTCGCGCAGCCGGTTGACGCGCACCCGGTGGATCTCCTCAGCCAGGTTGATGAGCTGGAAGTAGACAGTAAAAGCCCGCAGCAGCCGCTCGGCTTCGCCGAGGCTGAGCCCGCTTAGCAGCGCCTTGATCTCATCTTGCAGGGTGGTGTTGTCCGGCTCGCCCCGGAGGCGCTTGGTCAGGGAACGCACCTGCTCAACTAGGTCGAAGAAGCGCTCACCCTCGAGCTCTTTGAGAATAGTGCCGAGCGCCCGGCCCAAGAAGTCGACATCGGCCTTGAGGTGCGCAAAGCCCTCATCCCTGCCAGCTAAGGGTAAGTCTAGCCGTTTCATGCACCCTCCCGCCACTGAATACGCTCGATCTGCCGCGCCTTGCTGCCCTGAATAGTCAGCGCCACGCCGCACAGGGTGCCGAGGCGCTCCGCCGGTTTATAGCGCTGCTTGAGCTGGGTGGTGAAGCGCTTATGCACTTCCTCGAAGGCTAAGCCGATGGCCGAGTCCTGGGCACCGGTCATACCGGCGTCGGTGATGTAGGCCGTCCCCTTAACGATCTGCTCGTCGGCGGTCTGCACATGGGTATGCGTGCCGATCAGTGCCGCTACCCGCCCTTGCAGGTGATAAAGCATCACTTTTTTCTCGCTGGTGGCTTCGGCATGGAACTCCACCACCACCGGCTCGCCGACCGACAGGGTGTTGAGCGCCTCGTCTAGCGCCCGAAAGGGGCAATCTAAGGTATCCATAAAGATCCTCCCCATAGCCTGCATCACGGTGATCCGCTCGCCGCTGCGGGCGATAAAGCTGGCCGCGCCCAGCCCTGGAACGCCGGGTGGATAGTTAAGGGGTCGCAATAGGCGCGGTGTCTCGTTGATCATCTCGAACACCTCGCGATTGTCGAAGGTGTGGTTACCGAGTGTGACCACATCTACTCCGGCCTCGCGCATGGCGGTAAAGTGCTTGCGGGTGATGCCGAAGCCATCAGCGGCGTTCTCGCCGTTGGCAATGATGAAGTCGTAAGAGTGACCGTGCTCCTGCAAGAAGCGCTGCATGACCAGCAGGCCGGGCTTGGCAAAGATGTCGCCGATGAAGAGAATGCGCACGCTTCAGCCTACCCTACGCTGGTGCTGGTACCAGTTCCGCCACACCGCCTCGTCCCAGCCGATGGTGAGGGTGGCGCCCAGGCGCAGCAGCGGCTGTACCATGAGCTGGGGCTCGTCAAGCAGCCGCTGAATCAGCGCCTCATCAGAGAGGCGCAGGTAGGCCAAACCGGCCCGCTCGTAGGCCTTGCTGCCGGTGTCTATTAGCGCGCTAAGGCCGAACTTTTGCACGAAGCGGGCGATTTCGCCGGGGGCCATGGCGCGCCGTTGCAGATCCACCAACTGCGGCTTGATGCCGCGCTCCTTGAAAAACCGCAGCGCCTTCAGGGTGCCTGGCGATTTGGCGGTACCGAAGATCTGGACCATGGGTGTGATTGTAGCGTTAACGCACATGATAGGCTCTTAGCCACCATGACCTTCGATGCTGTCGATCAGCAGATCCTGGCCATCTTGCGCGAGAATGGCCGGGCCAGTCACGCTACTATCGCCAAAGCGGTGGGGCTTTCGGCGCCTGCGGTGGGTGAGCGCATCCGCAAGCTCGAGCTCTCCGGAGTGATCCTCGGCTACCGGGCTGTCTTGAACCCTACGGCCTTAGGCTTACCGATCTGCGCCTTTGTCGCCATCATCCCCCAGCCGCGCAATCCGGCGGCCAACTTGGTTGAGAGCCTCATGGCGCTGCCTGAGATCGAGGAGCTGCACGCGGTAGCCGGCAACTACAGCTATATCGCTAAGGTGCGCGTGGCCAGCACGCAAGAGCTCGATGCCTTTTTGGACCGGCTGTGGATGCTCAAGGGGGTGGAGCGCACCCAGACCACCATGGTGTTGCGCACCAGCGTGGAGCGACCCATTCATCTCCCCTTTGGAGGCACAGTATGATCCGCCCACTAAGCGAAGCCGACATAGAGCGCTGGCTCTATATCCGCCAGGCTGCCTACCAGGACTTTACCGATTACCGTGAGCCTGGCCACCGGGCGCGGCTGTTGGCGCGGCTCCCTTATGGTTACGGCGCGTTTGAGGGCGCTGAGCTGGCCAGCGCAGCGTTCTTTTATCCTATGCCGATGTATCTGGCCGGGCGATTGGTCGAGATGGTCGGGTTGGCCGGGGTGCTAACTGCCCCCGAATACCGGCGCCGCGGACATGTCAAGGCGCTGCTGCTTGACGGCCTCCAGCGGCTCCACCAGCAGGGGGTTGGCTGGTGCCTAGAGTACCCCTTTGATCCCTTCTATTACGCCAAGTACGGCTGGCAGAGCGTAGCTAACGGGATGGCCTTCAGTCTCCCCAGTCAGCTCCTTTACCAGGCCTTTACCGTTCGGCTCCGTCCCCAGCTTAAGCGGGTGGCGCTCGAGCCAACGCTAGCCCAGGTGCAGGCTATCTATCACGCCTGGGCGCGGCGCTATAATGGCACGCTCAGCCGCGACGAGGCCGTGCGCCCCGACTGGTCTAATCTGATCCGAGCCCCTTGGGAGACGCGCGAGCGCCACCTCTACCTGGCCGCCGATGCCTACTGCGTGCTGCAGCCGCACTCGGACGAAGCGGCGGATCGGCAGGAAGCGATTATTTACGACTACGCCTTTACCTCGCCGCAGGGCCGCCTTAACCTGCTGGCCTTCTGGGGGAACCTCTTTGGCCAGTACGAGCGGGTCCGCGTTACCCTCCCCGGCGACGAGCCGCTAACCAGAGAGCTAGAAGAGTTTATCAAGCCCACCTCTTACTTTCAGGTGCGGATCGTGGATATCAAGGCGGCGCTGGCAGCCTTTACCAGCCCGGTCGCGGCCAGCTT
>JAGXSJ010000088.1 GCA_018333895.1 Truepera sp. | reverse complement strand
GAAGGGTTTAGCCTCGAGTGCGCCTGGGAGCAGAGCGAGTGGCAGTTCATGCTGTGCGATGGCAGTTACCGTGGCCGGTCGCTGGGCCGTAAGGAGTAGCCGGACAGCCAATCTATCTCCGGGTTCGAGCTGGCCAACTCCTAGTTAAGCGCTTTTTTCACCTAACGCTCACAGCAATGTTAATGTGGCCTGGTGGCGCAAAGGTTGCCCGATGAGGCTTTGGTGGTGAGAAGTGGACGCAATCGCCCTGAAGATATCGCCCGAGGCACAGCAACGCATCCGAGCGGCATCACCGGCGTTTCCGTCGAAAGTGCCGCCAGCGTAACGCTTGAAGCGGTAGCAGCATTCATCCCTCATAGGCAAGTGGGCGTGACAACCGTCGGCGAAGTCAGAAAACTTGGTGGCGATGTCATCCCGACATCGGGCCGGAGCCTCGGTGGATTACGGTGCTACGGTGGGGCACACCGGAAGCTAGGCTAGCGATAACCCGAACGCTTGGGGAGAGGATGTAAGACCGGCCCCTCAGTCGGCAACCCTCGGTTTTAGCTGTGAGAGTGTCAACAAACCGTGTTGAACCGAAGCCTTAGCGCGTCGCGTCATTGGCCGCAAGTCCGAGGTGCGCGTAGAGGCGCTCGACCAGCGCCCTTAAACTCTCCACCTCTTCGCGCAACGCCTCTAGTTCGCTAAGGCTCTGTCTGACGCGCGGTTTCTGCTTCTCTTCGTCCTGGCCAAGCGTGTGCGTCCAGCGGTCCTGGCTCTGACCAGGGCCGCGCCCCAAGTTCTTGGCTAAAGGCGGGCGGTGTTCAGCCAGCCGTTGCAGCGTTGCTGCCACCTCACCAGGGGCAGCATAACGCTCGGCCCGGCTGCGCAGTTCGCCGGGGGTCTGCGGGCCGCGCAACAAGAGCAGGGCCAGCAGCGCCAAGCCTGCCTGGTCGATGGTAAGTAGCTCCTGAAGCCGATGGCGGTGCTTAAAGGCGCGTTCATGGTCGGCCCGCACGGTCGCCAACAACCCCTTATCACGCAGTGACTGCAACGCCTCGTTTACCGCGCGCTCGCTGTAGCTGGTCACCGGCTCACGGTTGCTCTTCTGGTTGCAGGCCAGCACCAGCGCATTGGTGCTAAGCGGATAGTAGTCGGGGGTGGTGCGCTCCTTTTCGATTAGGCACCCCAGGATGCGTACCTCGATGTCGCCTAAAGCCATGCCAGCAGGGATACTACCACGCATGTTACCCTCACTTAAGGAGGCAACCGTGAATCTTAGAATCGTCCAGGGAGCCGTTCAATCTTTTGCTGCCGACGCCCTTATCGTCAACCTGCTGGCCGGAGTCACCGCGCCGGGAGGGGCGACCGGCGCGCTCGACCAGGCGTTAGGCGGTGCTATCAGTGAGCTGATTGCGCAAGGAGACCTCAAAGGGAAGAGCGGCGAGGTGGCGGTCATCTATCCGCGTGGCGCCGTCCCGGCCACTCGGGTCTTGATCACCGGGCTGGGAGAAAGCCAGAAGCTCGATCTGGAAGCGCTGCGGCGGGCCTCCGCCGAGGCGGTCAAAAAGGCGCAGGGCTTGGGCGCTAAGCATCTTGCCACCATCGTCCACGGCGCCGGTATCGGCGGGCTGCCCATCGAGGCCGCGGCGCAAGCGACCGTCGAAGGGGCGCTCTTAGCGCTCTATCGCTACGACGCTCCCAAGCAAAGCGATAAGCCCACCCCGGTCGAAACGCTTAGCCTGGTCGAGTTCGATCGCAACAAGCTCGCCCAGATCGAAGCTGGGGCGCGCCGGGCCGAGGCAGTGGCCCAGGGGGTCTATCTCGCCCGCGATCTGGTCAACCTGCCGCCCAATGTGGCGACGCCCAGCAAACTCGCCGAGGTCGCGCGGCAACTCGCTGCCGACTACGGTTTGGGCCTCACTATTGGCGACCGTGCCTGGGCCGCCGCCGAGCAGATGGGGGCCTTTTTAGCGGTGGCCAAGGGGGCCGGTGAAGAGCCTAAGTTCATCGTGCTCGAGCACAACCCGCACGCCTCTTCAGAGCCGCCCCTGGTGCTAGTCGGTAAGGGGATTACCTTCGACACCGGCGGTATCTCGCTCAAGGACCCTGAGGATATGGCGGAGATGACTTCGGACATGGCTGGGGCGGCGGCGGTCCTCGGAGCTATGAAGGCGCTGGGCGAGCTTAAACTTCCCCTTCGGGTAGTGGCCCTGGCCCCCTGCACCGAGAACATGCCCGACGCGCAGGCCTTCCGTCCGGCGGACGTGATCCGCGCCAAAAACGGCAAGACCATCGAGATTATCAGCACCGACGCCGAAGGGCGACTGATCTTGGCCGATGCGCTGGTGTATGCCCAGCGCTATAGGCCTAAGGCGGTGGTCGATCTGGCCACTTTAACCGGGTCCTGCGTGGTGGCGCTTGGTGAAGGGATCGCCGCCGGACTATTCAGCAACGACGAGGTGCTGCAAACGCGGCTGCTAGCCGCCGGCCAGCGGAGCCATGAACGGCTCTGGCCGCTGCCGCTGTGGCCCGAGTACCGTAAGATCATCGACTCGGAAGTAGCCGATATGAAGAACAGCGGTGGGCGCTACGGCGGGGTGGCAACCTCGGCAGTCTTTTTGCAGGAGTTTGCTGCCTACCCTTGGGCACACCTGGATATCGCCGGGATGGCGCTAGCTAGCAAGGCTTCGGCCTACACCCCAGTCGGCGGCACCGGCTTTGGCGTGAGGCTCTTAGCCGAGCTAGCGCAAGACTTAGGGACTTAATGCGGTGTAAATACGGTGTAAGGGCCAGTCTCGGATTAAAGCGCCCGCCTAATGCGGGCGCTTTGCGTTAGACTGCTAGCTACCTTGCTTGCTGCCTTGCGCCCGCTTACTCTCTCCGTCTACCTGCCGACGCTGGTCTTGTCAGTATGCAGCGGCCTGCTCCTCCCGGTGCTGCCGATCTACGCCGGCACCTTCGGCAGCACCTATGCGGTAGTCGGCCTGATTCTAGCTGGCGAGGCGATCGGCATGCTCCTGGGCAACCTCCCCGCCGGGATGCTGCTGCGCTACCTAGGACGCAAGCAGGCTATGGGCCTCGGCATCCTCCTGGTCGGAGCTTCGACGCTGGCGCTGGTCTGGACGGCCAGCCTGTGGGGGGTGCTGGGGCTGCGCCTGGTAGCGGGGGTCGGGGCGGCCATCTGGAACCTGTCGCGACACGCCTACCTCACCGAAGCGACGCGCAGTACCGAGCGGGGGCGGGCTATCGCCCTGTTTGGCGGCGTGCATCGTGTGGGGCTCTTTATCGGTCCGGCCTTGGGCGGAGTAATCGCCACCCGCTGGGGGTTTGACGGCGCGTTCTTGAGCTACGCGCTTTTAGCTGGCGTGGCGCTCTTGGTGGTGCTGCTCTTTACCGAGGCGGTCCGAGCGCCCGCACCCTCCCTCAATGCGCCGCGCCGCCGCTGGCTAAGCATCGTTAGGGAACACCGCCAGGTGCTGACCGTGGCGGGTGGCGGACAGCTCCTGGCGCAGATGATTCGCAGCAGCCGCCAGGTGATTATCCCACTCTACGGCGCACACATCTTGGGGCTCGAGCTAGCCACCATCGGCCTGATCATGAGCCTCGCGGCGCTAGTCGATATGAGCATGTTCTACCCGGCGGGCCTCTTAATGGACCGCTGGGGGCGCAAGTACGCCATTGTGCCGTGCTTTCTGATCCAAGGGCTGGCGATGGCCCTGCTGCCCATCACCACCAGCGCCCTGACGCTGCTGCTGTGCGCCGCAATGATCGGCTTTGGCAACGGCCTGGGCTCAGGCACCATGATGACCCTCGGCTCCGATCTAGCCCCCGCCGATAAACTTGGCGAGTTCCTGGGGGTCTGGCGTCTAATCGGCGACGGCGGCGCTACCGGTGCGCCGTTGGCGGTCGGGGCGATAGCCGACGCCCTGAGCCTCCCGGCGGCTGCCCTGGTCATGGCCGGAGTCGGGGTGGTGGCGGCAGCGGTATTTGCCTTTGGCGTGCCAGAGACGCTGCGGCGGGAGCGCCTGGCTTAGGGCAGGGGCTCTGCGACCCTGACTACCCCCGCCCGCTCATGCCGCACCGTGACCGTTACTGCCCCCCCAGTGGGCGCGTGAACGACCCACTCCAGTTTGAGCCGGTCGCTGGTGGAGTCAGCCGAGTTCCAGGCAGTCGGCGCCGCGGGCTTATAGGCGAAGCCTTCGAGCTGACCGTGCTCGCTGCGCTTTTTGCCGAGTTTGAGGGTGGCCCCTGCGGGCAGGCTTAGCTCGGCTACCACCGCCCGGACCTGCTTTTTGTTCAGGGCATGCTTGGTGATATAGGTGGGCAGCCAGCCGGTGTTGTGAACCACCACCTGGAGCCGGTAGTTGTCGTCACCCAGCGGCTCGAGCTGACTGCTGTGCAGCTCGAGCCGGGGCGAGATTAGCGCGTGCCACAACAGCCACTCAGGGAACTTGGCTAGCTCGGCCTCCAGCAGCGGCAGCGGCGGATTGCTCCAGGCGTAGAGGGCGTCCCACCCGCCTAGTTCGACCTTACCGAGCTGGGGGTGCTCGTACTCGTACCAGTCCAGGTACCCCTTGCCCCCCAAGGCCTCATCCGACCACTTTAAGAGCAACTGATCGTCCGTAAAGGGGTGTTCGCGGAACCAGTCGATGAACTTGTAATCCTTGATGCCGGCTTGCTGCTGCGGGCTCCAGAGCTCCACCGTCCAGGCGAATCTCCCTAAATGATCGAAAACCCAATCGTCAAAGGCGCCGGTGATGACCTCCTTGGGATGGTACTTAAAGTCGTGGTAGACGCTGATATTGGGGTAGCCGGTGAGTGCGGTCCCGCGGTCGCCAATCTTCTTATAAGTCCACAGGTCTTCGGCGGGGAACTCGTCGTCGGGCTTGTGGCTGTAAGGGCGCAGCAGCACCCCGCTGAAGGTGTGGAAGGTGATCGCGCCGGTGATGTTGGGTCGGCGGGCGATGAAATCAACTACGTTGCGCACCTCGGGCTCGGAAGTCGGATACGGCCCTGCCCCCCGCTGCTCACCCTCGAGCCGCCAGTTGGCCGGAAAGTTGCGGTTTAAGTCGAGCCCTTCTTTTTTTGCTTGTACGGTCAGGGTTACGCCATCGTAGTTCGCTAAGGTGCCCTCAGGCAACAGGCGGTAGTACGCTCCGCCGGCCTCGGTCGGCTCGCGGCGCACCATGAGACGCGGCTCAACCTCGCTTACCTTCCAGGGGCCGTTGGCGTCGGGGATCCGCATCATCAGCATCCGGCCGTCGCCATCGATGTCCTGTTGCACCAACCCCTCGATCGGCTCCTCATCGTAAGGGTAGGGGCGCGTCGAGGAGCGGATGAGCTTAGGCTTAGCGGCCAGCGCCCACTCTGCCCCGTCGGGATTGACCCGCGGACAGAGATAGAAGGCGCGAGTATCGAGGGCGCGGGTAACGTCGTCACGCTGGCCGTAGTGCTCAAGTAAGAACTTAACAAAGTACAGGCATGCCGATGAGGGCGAGACCTCGCTGGCGTGGAGGTTGCCGTCGATCCACAGAGCGGGTTTCTCCTCGGCGGGGCCGGTAGCGGTGTTGGTCACGGTCAAGAGCCAGACCTCCCGACCTTCAAAGCTCCGGCCAAGGCTCGATAAGTTAACGAGCCGCGGGTACTCCTCGGCTATGCCCTTGAGGATTTCGGTCAGCGCGTCGTAGCGGTAGTAGGTGTCAAAGCGCAGCGGCATCTTTGCTCTCCCGCCACAGGCTGCGCAGCACCGTCGGCAAGATGCCGCCGTGGCGATAGTAGTCGATCTCGATGGGGGTATCAAGGCGGCAGATAGCGGTGAAGCTGGTACGGCTGCCGTCCTCGCGCCGCACCGATACCGTAACCTCCTGCTGCGGTGTCAGCGGTTCGGCCAGACGGATAGTGAACTGCTCGCGGCCGGAGAGCCCCAAGCTCTCAGCGCTGTCGCCGGGTTTGAAGGTCAGCGGCAACACTCCCATGCCGACCAAGTTGCCCCGGTGAATGCGTTCAAACGACTGGGCGATCACCGCCTTGACCCCCAGCAGGTAGGTTCCCTTGGCGGCCCAGTCGCGGCTGCTCCCCATGCCGTAATCGCGACCCCCAAGGACCAACAGCGGCGTGCCGGCGGCCTGGTAGCGCAGCGAGGCATCAAAGATGCTGGTTACCTCGCCAGTCGGGAAGTGGGTGGTATAGCCGCCTTCGGTGCCGGGGGCCAGCCGGTTCTTAAGGCGGATGTTGGCGAACGTCCCGCGAACCATCACCTGGTCGTTGCCGCGCCGCGCCCCGTAAGAGTTAAAGTCCTTAGGCTCGACCCCCTTGGCGATCAGGTACTGTCCCGCCGGGCTGTTCACGGCGATTGAGCCCGCCGGGCTGATGTGGTCGGTCGTCACCGAGTCGCCTACCATCACCAGCACGCGCGCGCCCTCAATCGGCTTGATGCCCGCAGGCTCAGGGCTGATATCGATAAAGAACGGGGGCTCTTGGATATAGGTGCTGTCCGGCTGCCAGTCAAAGAGCTGCCCGCCGCGCACTGGAATCCGGTTCCAGGCCTCATTCGAGCGCTCGATACCGTCGTACAGCCGCCGGAAGGTCTCGGGGTTCATGGCCGCTGCTAGGTGCGCGGTGATGTCGGCATAAGTGGGCCAGATGTCTTTAAGGAAGACCTCCCGGCCCTGGGCATCTTGCCCAAGGGGTTCGTTCAGCAGGTCGATGTCTACAGTCCCGGCCAGGGCATAGGCCACCACTAGCGGCGGGCTGGCTAAGTAGTTAGCTTTAACATGCGGGTTGATCCGCCCTTCGAAGTTACGGTTGCCCGAGAGGACGCTGGCCACTACCAGCTCGGCCTCGTTAATGGCCGCCACTACCGGCTCGAGCAGCGGCCCAGAGTTGCCGATGCAGGTAGTGCAGCCGTAACCGACCACATAAAAGCCGACCTGCTCGAGGTAAGGCAGTAGTCCGGTGTCCTTGAGGTACTCGGTGACGACCTTCGAGCCGGGGGCCAGGCTAGTCTTGACCCACGGCTTGGCCTTGAGTCCGCGCTCAGCCGCCTTCTTGGCTACCAGACCTGCCGCCAGCATCACCGAGGGGTTGGAAGTATTGGTGCAGCTAGTAATGGAGGCGATCACCACGTCGCCGTGCTTAAGCTCATGGTGCTGCCCGCCAACGGTTAGCGCGGCAGTTCTGGCCAGCTCCTGCTCGCTCAGGGCAAAGCCCCGCTGCTCGATAGGCGCACGCACGTCGCGCTGCCAGCTTGCCTTCATGTCGGTTAGCAGCACGCGGTCTTGCGGGCGCTTGGGGCCGGCCAGCGACGGTTGCACGGTGCTGAGGTCAAGCTCGAGCACCTCTTGGAACTCCGGGTCGGGCGTGTTGTCGGTGCGGAACAGCCCTTGTGTCTGGCAGTAGCGCTCGACCAGCTCGACTTCGTCATCTAAGCGCCCGGTCTGCTGCAAGTAGCGCAGGGTTTCGGCATCGACCGGGAAGAAGCCCATGGTGGCGCCGTACTCAGGGGCCATGTTGGCGATCGTGGCCCGGTCGGCCAGGGTCATGCTGGACAGCCCTGGGCCGAAGAACTCCACAAACTTGTCAACCACCCCTTTCTGACGCAGTATTTGCGTGACGACCAGCGCCAAGTCGGTAGCGGTCGAACCCTCGGGGAGCTGGCCGGTCAGCTTAAAGCCGATTACCTCAGGCGTCAGCAGATAGTAGGGCTGGCCGAGCATCACCGCCTCGGCCTCGATGCCACCGACCCCCCAACCGAGCACCCCCAGGCCGTTAATCATGGTGGTGTGGCTGTCGGTGCCGACCAGGCTGTCGGGGTATACGGTATCTAGCTGCTGCTGCACCCCTTTAGCCAGATATTCGAGGTTGACCTGATGAACGATGCCGCTGGCGGGCGGCACCACGTTGAAGTTGCGAAACGCCGCCTGGCCCCAGCGCAAAAACTCGTAGCGCTCGCGGTTGCGCTCGAACTCGAGCGCGGCGTTAGTCACTAGCGCCAGCGGGCTGTCGTACTCATCGACCTGCACCGAGTGGTCGATGACCAGATCGACCGGGATCAGCGGGTTGATCTTTTCAGGATCGCCCCCCAGGCGCTTCATGGCGCTGCGCAGCGCCGCTAGATCGACCACCGCCGGCACGCCGGTAAAATCTTGCAGTATGACGCGGGCCGGCTTGAAGGGGATCTCGACCTGAGCGGGGCGCTTAGGGTCATAGGCGGCCAGGCGGCGGATATCTTCGCTGCGCACAACATAACCGTCTTCATGGCGCAGCAACGCTTCAAGCAGCACCTTGATCGAAAAGGGCAGCCTGTCGATATTGCCTAGCCCATCCTCTTGTAGCTTGCTGAGGCGGTAGTAGGTAGCTTGCTGGCTGCCAATCGCTAAGGTAGCTCTAGTCTTAAACGAGTTGAGGCTCACGTGGTCTCCTTTGCTCGAATCAAAAAGTCGGGCGAAGCCTTGGAACCAATCAGCCTATTGTAACGGCTTAAACGCTGTCCTGTTGGCCTGGCGCGACAGGAAGTTCACCACACCCTCACCGCGCGGGGGCTATGATGCAGGTATGAAACAGACCATCCTCTGGTCGCTGGCTGCTGTGCTGCTGTTGGCCGCGTGCGCGCCCCGCGTCGCGCCGTTGCAGCTAAATAGCCCTGAGGCGCTCGAGCTCGAGCGGATCGCCACCGCGGCCTGGCACCGCATGCAACTGGTCTATCTGGAGACCGGCGAGTACACCACCAACGCTCTGGCCGACCTGCGGCTCCCCTCCGGTGTGCGCTGGTTGGTCGAGGAGTTTGGAGCGAGCAGCTACACCATCCGCTTCACCTCCATCCACGTCGAGGGGGTAGCCTGGTTCGTGACACCGGCGGGGGTGGTGGCACGGCGCGTGAGCTAGCGCTAGTGCCCGCTGTTATGCGGAGCTGAGCGCAAGGCCGGATGAGACCGGACGTAAAGGCGTCGCCTGATCTGCACGACAAACTCAAGGTCTACCGGCGCAGCAGCGTGCAGGAGTATCTGGTGTGGCAGATGTATGAAAAGCGCCTAGACTGGTTTCAGCTACGAGACACCGACTACGTTTCGTTACTGCCCGACGAGGCGGGGGTCCTGCACAGCCAGGTCTTTCCGGGGTTGCGGTTGGCGGTGGCGGCCCTTCTGGCGGGCAACGTGGCCCAGGTGCTTGCGGTGTTGCAGCAGGGGCTTGACAGCGCTGAACATAAAGCGTTCGTGGACAGGCTGGCTCGAGCAGGGACAGCCTAGCAAGCTCATGCAGACTCACCCCGGCAAAGCCGAACGGGAGTAGGGCTGGCAAGCCAACGTCCCCTTTGAGACTGGGCTCCGCGAGACCGTGCGGTGGTACTTGGCTAACCGCGGCTGGTGGCAGGCGATTCTAAGCGGTGCTTACCGGTTGGAAAGATTGGGTTCGGATCAAACACTCTCTACCTTGCGCTAAGCCTAAGGCGCGTGACCTAATCACCGGGCCGCCCCCTGAGCCGGGCTTATACTCCCTGTGAATGTGGCCCTTTAGCTTTAGGAGGTAACCCATGTACCGTCTACTCGGCCTGTTAGCCCTTACCTTGATGCTGAGCCCGGCCTCGGCTCAGCCGCTTGCCGCGCTGGCCCCCGCCGACAGCGTTGTGACCGTCAGCGCCAGCAGGCTTCCCGCGGTCCCCGAGACGCTCATGAGCAGTCTGCAAGACCTCGATTGGGAGCGTGCCGGCAACACCTTGCAGCAACTAACCGAAACGCTGGGCGGCAGCGAAATCGGCGAGCTGCTCGGTCCGCTCGCCGCCGGGGGCGGTCCGCTGGACGAGCTGGCAGCGGCCTGCCCGGAACTGCCAACCGCGCTCGACGGCCTCGACCTGCTCGGCGACGAGGCGCTGCTTACCGTTAGCGTCAGCGCCTTCAACCCCATGCCGGTAGTCACTGCGCTAGCCCGCTACAGCGGCGCGCAGCTCGAGCAAGCCAGAGCCGCCCAGGCCGCCGTTATCGCCTGCGCATCGACCATGACCGAGGTCACGACCTTCGAGCAAGACGGCGTAACGATGTATCTGCTTGGCGACGGCGGCGACCTGCCGCTACTGGTAGCCGAGATCGATGGGGTGATGGCGCTAAGCAGCAACCCCGACGTGCTGCGCGGTGTGATTCGCCGCGCCAAGGGGGCTAGCGAGCCGAGCCTGGCCACTACCGACCTCTATCAGCGGAGCCTGGCGCTACTTGGTGAGGGCGGCTTCGGCCTGAGCCTCAATACCGCCGCTCTAGCTGAGGCCCTAACGGGTCTGGTGGGGATGATCGGTAACGAGCCGGAGCTGGAACTCCTGACCCAGCGTGGCTTGGCCGCCTTGCGAACCCTAGGCGGCGTGGCCGGGCACCTGGCGCTGACCGCCGAAGGGATCGAAATCGAGTCGCTGGTAGCGGTTAACCCAGCAGGCGGCGACGCCGCTTTGGCTGAGTTGCTGCTCTGCCGCGACTGCGCTGTTGCTACGCCCCTGATGGCGCCGCAAGAGAGCCTCAGCGTGCAGGCTTTTAGCCTCCCGCTGCGGCGCGTCTTTGACTACTTGCAGAGCTGGCTCAGCGAGCTAGAGCCGCTAGTCGGCGAGCCGCTCGATCTCAGGCAGCTTGCCTTGGAGATGCTGGGGTTGGAGCTGGACGCAGCGCTCTTTAACTGGCTCGGCGAAGAGGTTTATCTGATCGGGCTCGAGCCCTTAGGGCGCGACCTACGCACCCTCCTGTACCAGCCCGCGCAAGCCTGGCTCTTCCCGGTAGCCAGCCCAGAGGCGGCGCAAGCCGGGCTAGCAATGCTAGGGAACGCCTTAGCGCCGCTAGCCGAAATGTTTGCTAGCGAGGCGGAGCTGCCGCAAAGCGCCCTCCAGGTGGCTAGCGAGAGCTATAGTTACCAAGGCGTCGAGATTACCCGGCACAGATTCTCGCTAAATGCCGATATCGGTGTGGCTTACCTGGGCAACTTCCTGATGGTCGGCATGCCTGCCCGGGCGCTGCACCCCCTGATCGACACCGATGGTGGCGCCCCCAACCTCCTTAATAACTCCGAGTACGGCGCCGCTGCTGCCCGCCGCCCGGCAGCGGTCAGCGCGCTTAGTTTTAGCAACGACCGCGAGATAGTAGCCGGCCTAGCCGAGCTGCTGGAGCTGTTCGGTCAACCGCTGGCTTTTGCCCTCAGCGCCGGCCTTGAAGAGGCGCAAGGCGATCTCGGTGGCGAATACGGCTTCTTCTCCCCCTCGGGCAGTGCTACGCCACTGCTGGCACCGACCACGCACAGCGGCAGCTTCGCTGCTGAAGCTGAGGTTATCGCCATCACCTACGCCTTAAGCGGCCTGACTCCGGGCACGGCGGTCACTATCACCATGACCAGCCCTGAGTTTGACACCTACCTCTACCTGATCGACGCCGAGAGCGGGCAGGTGATCTTCGAGAACGACGACTTCCCCGATCCCAGCACCTCGCAGATTACCTTCGTGCCGGCGGCGGGGGGCTACTGGGTGCAAGCTAGCAGCTACGGCCAGTACGGCTCGGGCAGCTTTAGGCTCACCGTAGCTCCGGCTACTGCCGAGCCGGACGACCTGTCCTGGTACACCCCCTATCCGATCGACCTCAGCGGTATCGAGCCTGAGCCGCTGGCGCTTGGCCAGGAGGCAACGGGGGTGCTCTTTGGCGGTAACGGCGCCATGACGACCTACTACGAACTGCTCGGCTTAACGCCCGGTGAGCGCGTCACCGTTACGCTGTCGGGCAACGCCAACCTAGCGCTGGCCGACGCTAACCGCAGCGTCTACCTCGAAACCGAGGTGGGCTACCGGCTTGACGGCGCTGTTACCCTGTCCTTCACTGTGCGTGAGGGAGCGAGCTACTGGCTCGAGCTGCAAAGCTACTCGTTTGACGCTGCCCCCTATACCCTTGACATCACTGTGAGTCCGGCCACAGCCACGGACGCTGCCGCCGAACCGCCGCCGTTTGCCGACCTGCTGCACTTAACCGAGATCCTCCCTCAAGCACTAGCGATCATTGCTGAGCACCTCAGCACCTCGGACGGCTACAGCCACCTCGACGGCGATACCCTCTCTAGCCGCACCTTGATCCGGGTCGCTTGGTAGACCCCTTAAAGAACGTGCGAGGCGCCTCGATAGGCGCCTCGCGATGATTCATGCAGTATCGAGATCGGGTTAAGACTTCAAATACTTGCTCAGCCGCGCCTCGTAGCTGCTCTTGGGCATAGCGCCGACCATAGTCTCGACCGGCCGACCATCTTTAAACAGCACCACCGTAGGGATGCTCATCACCCGGAAGGCAACGGCGGTCTGCTGGTTATCGTCCACATTTAACTTGCCGACCTTGACCTGACCGGCGTACTCTTGCGCCAACTGCTCGATGACCGGCCCAACCATCCGGCAGGGGCCGCACCAGGGCGCCCAGAAATCGACCAGCACCAGGCCTGCTTGGGTCTCTGACTTGAAGTTGTTATCGGTAAACTCAACCATGTTTCCTCCTTAGGGCAATCTAAGGCAGCGTTGCACTTAGCGATGTCTACTAGCCTACCCGCGCCAGATATAGAGGCCTGAGGCGCTGTCGCCACGATTGATGCGGGGCGGGGGCAGCCCCAGCGCACGGTAGCCGCCTTTGACCGCGGCGCGCACCAGCGCCAGCGGGCTGGCCTTGCTGCCGTGCAGTGCGGCGGCGGCGCTAAGCTCGGCCTCGAGCGAGAGATCCGGCGCCGAGCCTAAAGAGTCGGTGCCCAGTGCCACATCGACGCCGTGCTTGGCATACCGCTCCCAGGGGAAGCGGCCACACTCCAAGGCCTCGTTCGAGCGGGGGCAGTGGATTACCGCGCAGCCTGCCCGCTGCACCGCCCGCACATCCTCTTCGTCAACGTGAACCATATGTACCAGAGTCGGGCGAGCCTCAAGGACCCCCAGGCTGGCCAGATAGCCGACCGGCGATAAGCCTGACGGCTGCCACGACGCCCCAAACGTGCGCATGAACTCGGCCAGCGGCCCCATCCCGGTTCGGTGCAAGGCCGCTTCAAAGGGCGTCTCGGCGACGTGGATCTGCAGCGGCAGCCCATCCGTGTGGGCGAACTGGGTGAGTTTTTGCAGCAGCGGCGCGCTGACCGTATGCGGAGTGTGGGGCGAGAGGCCGACCCGCACCCCGCCGGGGCGCTCTAGTCTCCGGAACGCCCGCACCTTGGCGACCGTTTCGTTGAAGATCCGCTCGGCCTCAGCGGGGTCGGGGCCGATCACCTCCCAGTAGGCTACCCCGGACAGAGCAGGCTCGCTTAACAGTAAGGTCATCACCTCTTCGCGGGCCACGATGTCACCCACCACCCGCACCCCGTGCCGGCGTAGCTCGGCCAAACCGTCACGTGCCGCCTCAAGACCGCGCTGCTGCTGGCTCTTTATGACATGGCGGATAAAGGAGAGATAATCGCCGCGAAAGTACGGCAGCCTTGAGAGGTCAAGATGGGTATGGGCGTTGACCGGTGGCGGCGAGAGGGCGAAGCCCACCCGCGTAATTGGCGCCTCGGGGAAGCGCTGTCTGATCCGCTCCAGGCTGTCTACGGCAATAATCTGCGCGGCCTCACCCTCGCCCTGGAGAACCACCGCGCCGGCGGCTCGAGCCGTCCCTAGCCCGTTATAGACAACATCTGCGGTAAGGATGCGCCTCTGCATGCCGCAATATATCCGGTCGCGCACGCCCTCGTGGTGGCAGCCGAGTTTGAGAATCGAGCTTGGAAGCTGACACTGTTATGAGGGGGACTCTGGTAGCATCAGGCGTGAGACGCATCGCACTGATAGTGATCCTGTTGGCCGCCAGCCTAAGCCTGGCCTCTCCTTCGGTCTTCCCTGAAAACGCCGGCTTTGCCAACCTGGGCTTTGGGCGCGGCCTGGTGGCTCTCGCCGGCGCGGAGTTTATCCTGCCGGTGAACATAATCGACGCCTCGGCCGGTCTGACCATTTACAGCAACTTCACCGACGACCTCGGCCTGCGGCTGTCGGGCAGCGCGCTGCTCTTCCCGGCGGTAGGCACCACGCCGCCGCTGGCGCTAGGGCTCGGGGCGGACCTCGGTTACAGCAGCCACCGGGGCTTTAACTTTCACCTGGGGCCGCTAGTTGGCACCGACCTGCTGTTTAGCCTGGATCTGCCCATGACGGTGTCGGCCTACCTGGGGCTAGGGTATGCCGCCAACACCGGCCTGTCGCTGGCTTGGGCCGCCCAGCTCCGCTACTACTTTGAGCTTGAAGGAATGGCCGCCGTTGAACTGGCCAGCAGCGACCTGGCTCTGCTTAGCCTGGGTGTGCGCGTCTTCTTTTAAGCTTCCATGAGGTTGCCACGCGCCTGGTGGCAGGCCGCTCCGGCGCTGCTCATCTTGTTGTTGTTTAGCCTGCTGCCGCTCTTGGCGGTAGTGCGCTATGCCACCTGGGACTGGTCGGGGCTGTCGCCGCCGACCCCGGTAGGGCTGGCTAACTTCCGGCGGCTACTGGCTGATGCCGAGTTCTGGCAAGCCCTCTTAACCACGCTTTATTTTGCTCTGCTGACGTTACCCGCCTTCTTGTGGCTGTCGCGCGCTATTGCGATAGCTATCGCCGGGCTCAGGCTCGAGCGTTTCGTCAAGGCGCTGCTGTTCCTGCCAGGGCTGATCACGGTGGGCGGCTCGGCCATAGCCTGGTTCTTGCTCTACAACCCCGACTACGGGCTCATTACGGAGCTGACCGGCCTGGCCCTGCCCTGGAACACGCAGCCCTGGGCGGGCCTCGTCTACGTGGCCCTCTTTACCCTCTGGCAGAGTACCGGTTACGGCGTGCTGGTGGTCTCGGCGGCGCTCAAGGGGATTCCTGAAGAGGTCAAGGAGGCGGCGCGCGTCGATGGTGCCAACGAGGCTCAGGTGCGGCGCTACATCGTCAGCCTGCTCTTGCGCCCCACCATGCTGTTCTTGGTGGTGCTCGGCACGGTCTTTGCGATCCAGTCTTACACGGCGGTATTCTTGCTGACGCGGGGTGCGCCGTTCGGCACCACGCGGGTGGTGGGCTACTACCTCTATGAGGTCGCCTTCGAGCGCTTTCAGCTCGGCTACGGCGCGGCCCTGACCCTGGTGATCATGCTGGTCACGCTGGTAGTAGCCATTCTCCAGGCGCGCCTGCTAGGAGAGCGGCGATGATCTTATACCGCATCGTCACGGCGCTGTTCTGCCTGTTCGTGGCGCTCCCCATCCTCTGGCTGCTGTATGCCGCCTTTCTGCCCGCTACCGCTATCTTGCAGGCCAGCCTGGCTACCTGGGGCTTCAGCCTGGAGAACTTTGCAGCGCTGGCTGAGACCCCGATCTGGCGGGCGATGGGTGTCTCGCTGTTAGCTAGCGGCCTGACCGTGCTCGGCCAACTGGTCATCGGATTGATGGCGGCCTACGCTATCCGTAGCGGCGCGCCGCTGCTGGGGCTGGTGCTGGTAGTGTTAGCGCTCCCGGCTGAGCTGCTAATGGTGCCGCTCTACCGGCAGTTGCAGCTCGTCGGCCTGCTCGATACCCTGTGGGCGCTGGTGCTCCCCTTTTTGGCCAGTCCAATGGTGATCTTCTTGCTGCTGCAATCGCTGCGCCGCCTCCCCTGGGAGCTGGTCGAAGCTGCCCGGCTGGACGGAGCGCGCGAGGCAGTGATCATCTGGCGCATCCTAGCGCCCCTCTTGCGCCCTGAGCTAATCGCAGCGGGGATCCTGGGCTTTGCCGCCCACTGGAACCTGGTGCTCTACCCCCGGGTGATGGCCGGCGTAGGCGAGCTGCAAACTGTGCAGGTCTTTCTGATCGATCTGCTGCGCAACCACCCCCTCGACTGGGGGCTGCTCGGTGCCGCTGCCCTGGTCGCCACACTCCCGCTGCTGCTTCTTTACCTGATATTTGAAAAGCGGATCATCGAGGTGTTCGAGGCCAGCTTCAAGTGACGGCTTCGCCGCGGCCCCTTCACTTCGCAGGCTCAGTGCAAGCGCTGCGCTCAAGACAAGGCTTCGCTGACGGGGAACGGTAGTTGATCGGCAATTCTCCCGAAAATCAGTAGCCGGGAGTCGGTGGGGATCGAAGCCAGGCAGGCGTTAGCCGCCTCCGCGCAGCGCCTTGAGACGAATAGCCGCTACCAGAGTCGCCTCGCGCTCGGCGCTGCTGGCCCGGACACCGACCTCAAGGCGGCCAACGGTCAGAGAGCCGACACACAACGGCTCAACTTCGCTCAGCATCACCTCAGCGTCAGGGAAGACGAAGGTATTTTCAGCCACAGCCGAGGCTCCCAGACTTTTCAGATACTTGCGCATCAACCAGAGTGGCACGCCGCCAAAAACCAGCTTTGTCACTAGCCGCCAGCTACCGGCGGGAAGATGTCGATAGCTTGCCCAGCCGTTAGCGGTGTCTCTAGCCCGCTCAGGTAGCGAACATCTCGCCCTGCAACAAATAATGACACATAATCTTGCAAGGCGCCCTGTTCATCGACGATATTCGCCTTGATATCAGGATAGCGAGCAAAGAGCGCCTCTAACACCTCACCTACCGTCATCAGATGGCCGCTCGGTATCTCTACACTCTTCGTCCCGATGATGGGGCGCAAGGTGGCATAGACATTGATCCTAATCATACCTGGAGTATACCGCGTTGTTAACAGACTAATCATCCTAAACGCCATGCTTCGTACTCACTCCTCTTTTCGCGCTAGCTCACAGCGGTTTTCACAAATACTGAGTCGCCTTAGCGCAGGTATCATCTCTGCAAAGGCGTCCTGCGAGTAAACCGCAGGATAGA
>JAGXSJ010000087.1 GCA_018333895.1 Truepera sp. | reverse complement strand
AGCCTTGCTGGACCATCTCCTTAAAGCCTGACTCGCCCAGCAGCTTAGCGATGGCCTCGTTGGCCGAATAGTTTGAAGCGACCAGCGTAGCCAGCGAATCGAGTGACGGCGGCCTAGGGGCCCAGAGGGCTCTGGCGTGCATCAGCACGAACCCCTTGAGGTCCACAATCATGGCGTAGCGAGCGTGGCTGCGTGCCAGTAGCTCGCTTAACAGGGCGTCTACCTTGCTGTAGGAGTCTCCGTAGAGCTCGAGCGACGGCTCCAACATAGTCGTGAGTATAGCAGAGCTTGCCGGTGGTAAGCCGTGAAAATCCGCATTCTTGCTAGGGTTGGGGGTAGTGCTGGCACCTGCAGCAGTTGTCATAAATACTGAGTCGGCTAAGCGCCGGCATCATCGCTGCCAAGACGCCCTGGACGACGATTGGTAGTCCTGCGAGCACCCGCAGGATCAAACCAGCTGTAATGATTTTGTAAGAGCTGCCCTGTTATAACCTGGAACGTGGCCACCACCGACCGCTCCCACTTACAGTCGCTCTGTCCCGTCTGTGGCAGTTACACCCTAGATGTGTGCTGCCAGGCTGAACTGACGCATGGCATCGTGTTCGACCTGAGCGAGAACAGCCTGCGCGTAGTTAGCGAGCGCCTTAGTGACGCCGAGTGGGATGAGGCCAGCCGGGTAAGCTGTCAGCAGTGCGGCTGGCACGGGATGTTTAGCGAAGTGCCGATCAGCTAGGGAGCCAGTCGGGGGGCCGCGCTGCCAAGCCCAGCCGCCAGGCCACCGCCTGCGCCACCCGCTCGCCGGCCCGGCCGTCACCGTAGGGGTTGGGGCGCTGGCGCATACTGGCGCGCAAGGTGGCGTCTGAGAGCAGTTCGGCAAGCACGGCCCTCGCCTGCTCTGGCTCGTTACCAGCCAGCCTGAGCACGCCAGCTGCTAACCCCTCAGGGCGCTCGGTTACATTGCGCAACACCGCCACCGGCACCCCGAGCGCCGCCCCTTCCTCCTGCATCCCTCCCGAATCGGTAATGATCAACTCTGAGGCCTGCATCAGCGCCACCAGCGGGGCGTAGTCCCAAGGCTCAGCCAAGATAAAGTTTGGCACGTCCTCCAAGACCCCCCACACCGCCTCGCGCACCGCTGGGTTGAGGTGGACCGGATAGACGAAGGTCAGCTCCGGGTGGGCCCGGGCTTCGGCTGCCAGCACTTCGGCCAGGCCGCGCATGACCGGCAGGTTTTCGCGCCGGTGCATGGTCACGGTCACGTAGGGTCCGGGGGGGAGATGGCTCGGTAAGGCGGCGTGCCGGGCGATCTCTCGCACGGCGTCCACGGCCGTGTTCCCGGTGACCACCATGCGCGCCGGGTGCTTCCCCTCACGGAGCAAGTTGGCCTTGGCCAGCGGGGTCGGTGGCAGATCGAGGTCGGTCAGCACGTCGATGAGGCGGCGGTTAGCCTCTTCTGGAAAAGGCTCGGCCAGGCTGAAGGAGCGCAAGCCAGCCTCGACGTGGGCTACTGGAAGCTGCTCAAAAAATGCCGCCAGCGCCACGGCAAAGGCGCTCATGGTGTCGCCGTGCACCAGCACGTAATCAGGCTTAAGTTTGCGCAAGGCGGCGGCAGCGTGCGGCACCAAGCGGCCTAACAGCTCGGGGAGCGTCTGCCGCTCGGTCATCACTGCTAGGTCGGCATCCGGCGTGATGGCAAAGAGCTTAAGCATCATATCGAGCTGCTCGCGGTGTTGTCCGGTAACCAGTACCAGTGGTGTCACGCTGCCCTGGTGTTGCAGCGCCTTGATCACCGGCGCCATTTTGGAAGCCTCCGGGCGAGTGCCGAAGGCCACGCACACTCGGGCTTTCAAGCGGCGGCGCTCTCGCGGGCTGCGTCGCGCAGGCGCATCAGGCTCACTGCCGCAATCAGCAGCACAGTAGCCGCAATAGTCAGGTACATCAGCTCCGGGGGCGTGCGTGAGATCATCATGCCCATTACTCCGAGTAGCAATGTTACTAACCACAAGATCACGACTGTTAGGCGCTTAGAGCCGCTGCGCTCGCGAATCATGTCGTGCAGGTGATCGTTGGCGGCTAGCGCCGGGCTAGCGCCGCGCCAGAGGCGCCGCAGCGTGACCTGGGTGATATTTACCACCGGCAGAGCCAGGATCAGAATCGGCGCCGCCACTGTTACCGCCGCAGTGACCTTGAGCGCCCCCAAGACGCTGACCGCCGCCAGGGTATAGCCGAGCAGGTAGGCCCCCGAATCGCCCATATAAATGGTGGCGGGGTTGAAGTTATGGCGCAAGAAGCCTAGTGCTGCCCCGGCTAGCGCGGCGAGCAGCAGCACCGCTGCCCCCCGGTCATCAAGCTGTAAGGCCACCGCCAGAAGGCTAAAACTGGCGATGGTAGCGATGCCGGAAGAGAGGCCATCCAACCCGTCGATGAAGTTAAAGGCGTTGGTAAAGCCCACCACCCATAAGATCGTTACCGCTATCGCCAGCGGTTCGCCAAAAAAGATATAGGGAGTATCGCCCAGAAAGTTGGTGATGAAGTCGATCTTTACACCGTTGACGACCAAAATCCCGGCTGCTACGAACTGCGTCCCCAGGCGCATGGCGGGCGGTACCTCCCAGAGGTCGTCGATAAACCCTACCAGCGTCATCAGCGCCGCGCCGAGCACGATCGCCAGCAGTTGCACCCGATAAGGCTCGAGCAGGTGGCGGCCGGACAGGCTGTCAACCACTGAGCCGACCAGCAGCGCCACGATGAAACCGGCAAAGATAGCGATACCGCCGATATTAGGCACCTTGCCGCTGTGCATGCGCAGGCCCCTGCCGTGTGGTTTTCCTCCGTCTTGCACCGCCCCGATGCGCAGCGCAAAGCGCCGAAGTTGCGGTACAAACAGCGCTACCCCGATAAGCGCTACACAGAACGCGCCAGCAGCGATCGGCAGATAAGAGAAAAGATACTCGCGCACGACCTATTTTACGCCGAGAAATGTTCTGGGCATGAGAACCCTAGCGCGTGCCATAGATGCGGTCGCCGGCATCACCCAGACCCGGCATGATATAGCCGTGCTCGTTTAGGCGCTCGTCTTGGGCCGCCAGCAAGATCTCTACTTCAGGGTGCTCGCGGTGGACTACCGCTTTTCCCTCCGGTGCCCCGATGATGCACAGCAACCGGATGCTTTTGGCCCCCTGCTCTTTAAGCAGGCGGATGGCCGCTGCGGCGCTCCCGCCGGTAGCCAGCATCGGGTCGAGCACGAACACGTCCCGCTCGGCTATGTCAGCAGGTAGCTTGCTGTAGTACTGCACCGGTTTTAGCGTCTTCGGGTCGCGATAAAGACCGATATGGCCGACCCGCGCTGTGGGTACCAAATTGAGAATCCCGTCCACCATGATCAACCCGGCCCGTAAGATGGCTACCAGGGCCAACTTTTTACCTGCCAGCCGCCGGGCTTTGGCTAGCGCCAAGGGTGTTTCGACCATCACCTCCTCAAGGGGTAGGTTCCGCATGGCTTCGAAGGCCATCAACATGCTGATCTCGGTGCAGAGCGCCCGAAAATCACGCACGTTGGTGTTTTTGTCGCGCAAAATAGCAAGCTTGTGCTGGATCAGCGGATGGTCTATCACCGTCAGATTAGTGTCTACCATGGCGACTTCAGCGTAACATGGCCGAGGCACGCCCCTGCGGAAAAGTTGGCGATCGAGCCTCCCAAACCGAGTTGATCCTTATGAGTTGTGGTGTAAGCTATTAGCCTTTAGCTAGGGCTAATAGCTAAAGAGCTGCTGAGCAGGTGCTATGATCAGATGTTGCGCAAAAAGTGGTCCAGGGCAGCGGGGTCGGTTTCGTCTCCGCCCATGATCTGAGACAGCGGCACATTGGTGGATCGCTTGCCAGTCAGTGCCGACTCGACCTCATCCACAATCAATTCCACTGGCATGGACTGACCGCCGTAGACGTGGGGTCCGGCGATAATTTTGGCTTTGGAGTGCCCGTAAATCGCCGCCGCGACCTCCTTGGCCAGCCAGCCTAAGTAGTTGAACTCCGGAATCACGATCAGCTTGGCATTAGCGCAAAGCTGCCGAAGTTCGTTGATGGGGAAGGGGCGCAGTGAGCGGATCTTGATTAGGCCGACTTTTATACCCTTCTCATGGCACAGCCTGATCGCCTCGCGGGACTGGGCCACGGCACTGCCAGACGCAATCAGGATGACGTCCGCCGCCTCAGTGTTTTCGGCCACACACAGCCCATCTAAGTACCTGTGGATGTATTTGCGCGAGCGTTCTACCGCTGCCCAAACCTCCTGCTGCCAGACAGCATGAATGTTATAAGCCATAAAGTTGGACTTCTGTACCGGCGCATCGCGGGAGAGCCGAGCTGGCGGGTTCTCTGCGTCTAGTACCGGAACCGCACCACCCCAGGCATCGCGCGGTGGAAGCTTGAGGCTCCGATCCGGCATCGCTACATTGCCACGGGCATGAGTCACAAAGAAGCCATCACAGGCCACGCCGACCGGTAGGGTAACGTCGTTCATCTCGCTGATGATGAAGCTCTTCATAAGAAAATCGAACATATCCTGCTGATTTTCGGCGTGGAAGAGAATCATCCCGCAGTTCAAGAGATAGCTAATTTCGATGTTGTCTGGCTGAATCGCCAGTGGGGCGTTGACCACCCGGCAGGTAAACAAAATTACGGCTGGCAGCCGATGGCCGGGCCACGAGGCGATAGCCTCGATGCTACGCAAGGTGCCGGGTCCGGCGGTGGCGGTAAAGCAGCGCACCCCGGCTCGAGAGGCGCCAGCGATAGCCGACATTACGCCGTACTCCTCCTCGCCGCGATAGTATTCCTTGACGTAGCCCTCACCGTACAGCACACCGACTAGCTGCATGGTCTCACTTTGCGGCGAGATGGGGTAGGCCACCGAAAAATCCACATTCGAACGGCGCACCGCCTCCTTGGCGGCTTCGCTGCCGGTGATGAATTCGCGAGTTCGCGGCGCTTCTAAAAACAGGTATTCCGGTGTGACTACGCGCTGCTTCTTGGCTTCAGCGTGAGGGTCTTTGGCGTCTTCGGGGGAGTGTGGAGCTGTTTCGCCAACGCTGGGGCCGCTGGTTTTGACTTCGGATTGCGGAGATTTCATATACATAGCCTCTAGGATTCGCTCTCCATACCTTCCGGCCGGTGTCCGTAAGCCGCAGCCCCGGCCAGATCGGCTGAAAGCGACATGAACTCGAGGGGATTGGTGTGAGTCTTGCCGCCGTGTATCCTGGACTGAGTACCGGTAAAGCGGACGTTCTCGCCGTTTTCAGGTAACTCTAGGCCCATCTCTTCGCGTACCCGCTTCACGACCTGAGCCAACCGAAGCAGTTTGGTCGCGTTGGCATCGCGGATGCTTAGCATGGCGTCTTCATGCCCCTGTTCGGCGCACAGCGCGATAGTGCAACAGCTAGTCCCGGCCCGAATCATCTTCAGCGTGAGATTGGCATAGTGGCAATGCACACCCACGAAGATGCAGGCTTCAATCCTGTTGCCCCAAATCGTCAGGTTTGGATGGTTGGGATTAATTACCTCCTCGGGATCGATCTTGGGGTACTTCGGGCGGTAGTCGGGCATGGGGATAATCATTACGTTAGGAATCTGTGCTGCGATCTCCAGAACCGCTCTGGCCCTGTCTACTGCGTGTTGGTTCCAGGCCCAGAGCGCCAGAGGACCAGGGAAAATGGTGGCATTAGGCCTGGTCAGCATCTGGTAAGCAATTTCTCGCATCACCACTTCTTCATCCTCATGGTGTCCGTACCACAAGCCCTGGCCTGGTTCAGGCAAGGTAACACCCAGCTGCGCCGCGGACGGTGGATGGTATCCCGCCGGTCCGGGGACGATAATCTTTTCTCGCGTCTGCTCTATCATCGGCATGCCTCTGTCTGCTCGCGCTTATGTCGTTGGAGTTGTTGGAGTGGGCAAGACGGTAGTGGACCTCTCACCGTACAGCACGTTTTCGGTGAGCGCAGTCACGGACAGTTGATCGATCATCACCATTTTAATAGCATGGTTTTTGGACATATTGTCACAGACCCAAGTACACTGGCCGCAACCTTTGCAGCGATCTACCACCACATAGGCCGCTCCGTACTTACCCAACCGATCGTTATAGAGGATGGTATTCGGCTCGGGGCAAAACTGCATACAGAGCTTACAACCGGTTTGCGCACAAATTTCGACGTTTATGTCGGCTACCAGGTACATAGACTCCTCTTTTTCAAAAATCAGGTCTTAATCATGGCGACAGCCTCGACTGGATTGGCTGACTTAGAGATTTCACCCCAGCCGTGATCGGCTGCGAACTTCCAAGCAGCCTCTATCACCGCGATATTTTTATCGATCAGTTCCTGCTTCTTTTTAAATTTCCTCTCCACCACGCTGTCCAGTGCCGCCGTTCCACCAGAGACCACGAAACCTTTGCCCAGGAACCTATCCTGCACTGCCTGGCTCAAAGCGTCCAGATTGGTCAAGCCGGTGATGCAGCCAATCGCTCCCATCAAGGCCATATTGGTGGCTAAGTCCATCCCCGAGACTTCCAACGATATTCTTGTGGCCGGCAGATAGAAAAGCTTCGCGCGGCGCTCCGCTAGTTCGCGGGCATAATCTCTTGATAGCTTCATCGGCCCTTCGTGATTGATTAGCGCCACCCCATCCTCTTTTAGGCCGAAGTAGAACGGCATGGTGTAGGACTTGCCGTGCGTTATAACTTGCGGATGGAAGATGATGATGATGTGAGGGAAGGTAATCTCCCCAACCTCGTAAATCGGCTCGTCCGAGACCCGCACATAGCTCTCTACCGGGGCCATGCGTTTCTCTGAGCCATAAAAGGGGACGATGGTGCTCTCGCCGCCGGCGTTAATGACTGCCGTACTCAAAATGTGCGAGGCGGTGACCACGCCCTGCCCGCCCACACCCGCCATTCTGATATTGAACCGCTTAGCTATGACAAACCTCCTTGTGCTTGTTAAGCACCGACTTCCAGCGGCTTATTTACCGATGGCTTAACCTGATACTCCTTGTATTCGTGCTGTTGCGCCAGGTATTGCTTGGCCTCTTCGGTGATGTACTCCGAGAACTGGTAGCGCTCGTCCTCGACGTTCTTGGCATCCTCCAAGACCTTGTCGGTAGCAATCCCGTACTCAATGTTACACGAAGTGTAGGCTTGGATATAGGTCGGTCCGACTTCGCGGGCGATCAGCACGGCCTTCTTGATGGTACTGGCAACCCTGCTCGGCTTGCTCGGCACCACCCTAGCGACATAAGCGCAGCCAGCGACCTTGGCCATTTCAACCATATTGGTTTTGTCGAACTTCTTTCCCAACGGCGCCATCTTGAGTACCACTCCGCGGTTAGTCATGCCGCTCTCCTGACCTCCGGTATTGCCATAGATCTCATTGTCCAGCATAATGGTGGTAAACCGCTCCTTACGGAGCCAGGAGTGGAGCACCTGGGAAAATCCGATGTCGGCCAGGCCTCCGTCGCCGGCCATCACCACTACATCCTTGGGTCTATCGCCAAACCGCAAGCGAAGCCCTCGGGAGAGTCCGCTTGCTACCCCGTTGGTATCGCCGTAATTGCCGTAGACAAAGGGGATGGCGGCTTGCGAGAGGGCTAGGCGTCCGCAACCGGCCGTCCCTACGGTAATAGTATCTTCGGGGTTGGGGAAGGCTATAACCGCCAGCCTGATGAAGAGCGTCATGGCACAGCCGGCGCACATCGGGTGCTCTTCCAGCAGCTCCTTGAAGGTCCCCATTTGGGGAACCCCGACCTTTTTCCCGAAAGGCCCGTGCTCAACCAGATCGCGGTACTCTTTGGGCATGAATTTCTCAAACCCAGGGGTAAACTTGACGTAATCGAGACTCATTCATTTCCTCCTCGCCGTTCGCCAGCCTCACCAGCTTCAGTATAATACTTATCGGAAGGGGCTGCAAAGGGTTATACTCAACCTGCTGGTATATCGGATAGATTGACACTGCTCACGGCTAGAGCTGGGGCTTTAAGTCCATGTCTGGTGAAGGGGCGACCCGGATAGGGATTGGCTACTTTGCCATGTCAATGTGCGAGAGGGGCGTGTTATCGTGCTGATTATGAAGCGGACCCCGCTGTACCAAGTACACTTGGCGCTTGGAGCGCGCATGGTGGAGTTTGCTGGCTGGGAGATGCCCCTCCAGTACCCCACCGGTATCAATCAGGAGCACCTGGCGGTGCGTGAGGCCTGTGGTCTGTTCGATGTCAGTCACATGGGTAAGATCTGTGTGCGCGGCCTTCAGGCGACCGAGTTTCTTAGCTACGCCACCCTTAACGACCCGGCCAAGCTCAAGGTCGGCGCAGGGCAGTACTCGATGCTGCCCAACGATCGCGGCGGCCTAATCGATGACCTTTATATCTACCGGCAGGCTGAGGCTGACTACCTGGTGGTCTGCAACGCCGCCAATAGTACAGCGGTATGGGCGCACCTGCAGGTGCTGGCCGCCCCTTACGAGTTAGAGCTTGTTGACGAGTCGATGGCCTGGGTGCTGATCGCAGTGCAGGGGCCGACCTCGCTCTTGCTCTTAAGCCGCCTGGTCGAGGGCGATCTGCTAGCGGTCAAGAAGAACCGCACCTTGCCAGCACGCCTTGGCGAGTACCCGGTAACTCTGGCCCGCACCGGCTATACCGGCGAGGAGGGGTTTGAGATTTTTGCCCGCCCTAATGACTCCGTGGCGATCTTCAAGGCCCTGATAGCCGCAGGTGCGGTGCCGTGCGGCTTGGGTGCGCGCGACACGCTTCGGCTTGAAGCAGGGTTTCCGCTCTTTGGCCATGAGTTTGCCGCCGATACCAATCCCCTCTGTAGCGACTACGCCTGGGTGGTCAAGGATAAGGAGTTCTACGGTCGCGCGGCGATGTGGGACGCGCCCTGCCGCCACTGGCTGGTCGGCCTTAAGCTTTTGCAGCGCGGGATTGCCCGGCAAGGCTATCACGTCACTAAGGGGGATCGCGTGGTGGGCTGGGTCACCTCGGGAACCATTTCGCCGCTCACCCGTGAGAGCATCGCCATGGCCTGGTTAGAAGCGCCTTTGAGCGAGCAGGGCACCCTGCTGACGGTCGAGGTGCGAGGTCAACAGCTCCCAGCAACTGTTGTCAAACCCCCCTTTTACCACCCCTCAGTCTCTTAAGCTAAAGGAGCGATGATGAACATCCCTACCGATCTTAAATATGCCGCCAGCCATGAATGGGCCCGCCTGGAAGGCGAAGTGGTAACCGTAGGTATCAGCGACTTCGCTCAGGATCAGCTCGGCGACGTGGTGTTTGTTGAACTGCCGCAGGTCGGTCGCCGCGTCAAGGCGGGCGAGTCGGTGGCCGTGGTCGAATCGGTCAAGACCGCTTCGGATATCTACGCCCCGGTCTCGGGCGAGATCACTGCGGTCAACCAGGCGCTGCTCGACGCCCCCGAGGCGATCAACAGTGCGCCTTACGGCGAGGGCTGGCTCTTGAAGATCCACCTGAGCAATCCCGCTGAGCTAGCCCACCTGCTCGACGCTGAGAGCTACCGGCAGGTGGCTACGGAGAGCTGATGGACTACACCCCCCACACCGACAAGGATATCGCCAGGGCGCTTAAGGTCATCGGCGTGGACTCGCTAGCGGCGCTCTTTGCCGATCTGCCGGAGGCGCTCAGGTCGCCCCCAATCGACCTACCGGCGGGCCTTGATGAGGTCGCTTTGTTGGCGCACCTGCGGGCCTTGGCGGCCAAGAATTGCGCTGAAGGTCCGAACTTCCTGGGCGGCGGGGCGCAGCGCCACTTCATCCCTGCCGTGACGGCGCACTTGGCTATGCAGAGCGAGTTCGTCACCGCCTATACCCCCTATCAGCCCGAAGTGGCGCAAGGGGTGTTGCAAGCCACCTTCGAGTATCAGACCATGATGGCGGAACTCACCGGCTTGCCGGTCTCCAACGCCAGCATGTACGACGGCGCTTCGGCGGTAGCGGAGGCGGCACTCTTGGCCCTGCGCCAGACCGGCCGCCGTAAGGTGCTAGTAAGCCGGGGGGTTCACCCGGAGTCACGCGAGGTTTTGGCCACCTACCTACACGCCATAGAGGCCGAGATCGCTACCGTCACCCTAGCCGAGCTAACCACGCCGGTGACGGCAGTGGGGCAGGACGTGGCTTGCCTCATCGTTCAGAACCCCAACTACCTGGGCTACTTGGAGCCGATAGCGGCTCTGGCCGAGACCGCCCACGCGGCGGGTGCACTATTTGTCGCCGCGGTCGAGCCGCTCAGCCTAGCGCTGCTCAAGTCACCTGGTGAAGTTGGCGCCGATATCGCCGTGGGTGACGGCCAGACCATCGGCAACCCGCTCAACCTAGGCGGGCCGAGCTTCGGCTTCATGGTGGTCACGGAGGCCTTAATACGCCAGCTCCCCGGTCGCCTGGTAGGGCAGACCCAGGACGTTGATGGCCAGCGGGCCTTCGTATTGACGTTGCAAGCCCGTGAGCAGCACATCCGCCGCAGCAAGGCCAAGTCGAATATCTGCTCGAACCATCAGCTCACGGCGCTGATGGCTGCTGTGAACCTGGCCGCCTTGGGGCCCGCGGGGTTGCGCGAACTGGCCACGGCCAGCGTGGCGCGGGCCCATCAGTTGGCTGACGCCTTGCGCACGGCGGGCCTGGCTGCCCTGACCGACAAGCCGTTTTTCAACGAGTTTGCGCTGCCGGTGCCGCTTAATGCCACCGTGTTCCGCCGACTGCTGGCCGAGCGCGACATCCACGCCGGGGTGCCGGTGCCGCCGGAATACGGGCTGGGCAATGCTGTGCTGCTTAGTGCTAGTGAGCTTACCTCCGACCAGGACATCGCGGCCTTAGTAACGGCCTTGCGCGAGATACGGGCTCGAGCCCGCCCGCTGGAGGCTGCCCATGACTGATTTCCCGGTGATCTACGAGCGCGGCCAGCCGGGCCGCCGCGCCGCGCAGCCGCCCGCTGCACCAAAGGTAGACCTGGTCGCGCTGTTGGGGGCAGAGAACCTGCGCCATGAGCCGCCACGCCTGCCTGAAGTATCAGAGCTCGACTTGGTGCGGCACTATACCCAGCTGGCGCACCGGCAGTTCTCCATCGACGGCAACTTCTACCCCTTGGGCTCGTGCACTATGAAGTACAACCCCAAGGTCAACGAGGAGGCGGCCAAGCTCTTTAGCGACCTGCACCCTTACCAAGACCCGGCTACCATCCAGGGGGCGCTCGAGCTCCTCTATAACCTGCAAAACCACCTGATGGCCATCACCGGCATGGACGCCATCACCTTGCAGCCGGCGGCAGGGGCGCACGGCGAGTTGGCCGGCATCTTGATGATCCGCGCCTATCACCACGCTAATGGCGAAGGCGCTCAGCGCCGAGTGGTAATCGTGCCCGACGGCGCGCATGGCACCAATCCGGCCACCGCCGGAATGGTCGGCTATGAGGTGCAAGAGCTGCCTACCGGCCCTGACGGCGAGGTCGATCTGGCGGCCTTTAAGGCGGCGCTCGGGCCGCACGTGGCGGCGGTGATGCTGACCAACCCCAATACCCTCGGCATCTTCGAGACCAGGATTTTGGAGATCAGCCGCTTAGCGCACGAGGCCGGAGCGCAGCTCTACTACGACGGCGCCAACCTTAATGCCATCGTGGGCCGTGCTCGCCCCGGCGACATGGGCTTTGACGTAGTGCATCTGAACCTGCACAAGACCTTTACCACCCCGCACGGCGGTGGCGGCCCCGGCACCGGTCCGGTTGGCGTGAAGGCGCACTTGGCAGAGTATTTGCCCGTGCCGACGGTGACCAAGGCCGAGGCGGGCTTTGCCTTTAATTACGATATCCCCCGCACCATCGGGCGGCTGCGCAGCTTTTATGGCAACTTCGGCAACCTGGTGCGGGCCTATACCTACATCCGGGCGCTGGGGCTTGACGGGCTTAAGCGCGTCTCGGCGCTAGCGGTGCTCAACGCCAACTACCTGCGCGTCAAGCTCAAAGAGGCGGGTTTGCGCATCGCCTTTGACCGCCTCAATATGCACGAGTTTGTGGCGCAACCCCCCGATGGGCTGCGCACCATCGACATCGCCAAGGCGCTGCTTGACTACGGCGTGCATCCGATGACCGTCTACTTCCCGCTGATCGTCAAGGAAGCGATGATGGTCGAGCCGACCGAGACCGAGTCGCTGGAGACCTTGGACGCCTACACCGCGGTGCTGCAAGCGATCCTAGCTCGCGCCCAGGCCGACCCCGAGTATCTGCCGAACGCGCCCTACCAGACCCCGGTGCGGCGCCTCGATGAAGTCGCCGCGGCCCGCAAACCGATCCTCAAGCACCCGATTGACTAGTGGCCTGAACGCGCGTGCGGCCTACGGCCAGAACCAGCGGCTCGACAAGCGGGTAGTGGTCTACTACCTCACCTTGATCCCACCTTGGTCAAGGGCCATCGCCCCGCTGCTGGCGCCGTAACAAGCTGGCCTCACGGACCTGCGCAGCGATTTGCCAGTGCTGCTGCTCGAGCGCGGTCGCTACCCGCAGCCGTGGCACGGGGGTGGGCTTGCCATCTCCGCCGATGGCCACAAAGTTGAGGTGGCCAACGGTGCATAGTCGCCGCTCGCCAGATAAGGGGTTCTCGCCAAAGACCTCACAACGGACGATCATGCTGCTCCGTCCCACCCAGGCCACCCGGCTCTTGAGTTCGATAATCTCACCGACCAGGATGGGGTTGTGAAAGTCGACCGGTTCGGTCGAGGCGGTTACCACCGGCAGGCGGCAGAAACGCACCGCCGCAATGCCCCCGGCGATGTCCATTAGCGCCAGCACGCGCCCACCGAAGAGCGTGCCCAGTGGGTTAGCATGGTGCGGAAAGACGATATCGACGTTGGTAACCCACTCCGAGACTATGGGCATCTCCGCCATGCCGCCCAGTATACCGGTAGGGGCCAGTCGGCACTTACCCGCTACCCCCCGTCCGTACCCGCTCGACAGCCTGAGCATGTTGCTGTATCTGCTGTTAGTGTTAGGCGGGGCGGGCCTGGGAGTATTCGCCGGTGGGGCGGCGGGGTGGTCGCACCTTACCGGCATGACCGCAGGCTATCTGGCGGGTTTCGTGCTGGCCGCAGCTCTGGTGGGCTACCTGGCGCAGCGCGGCTGGACGCAAAGCGCTAAGGGGACGATGGCGGCGATGCTGCTCGGCAACCTAGTCATCTACCTGCCCGGCCTGATCTGGCTGGCGCAGTTCGCCCCCGACTGGCCTACCGCGCTCCAGTGGGGGCTTTATCCCTTCATCCCCGGCGACGTGCTCAAGTTAATAATCGCCGCCAGCCTGCTGCCGCCGCTAACGCGCTACCTCTCGCGCTAGAGCGCATTCGAAAAATAGCTACAACCCATCGTTTGAGTAGGGGCGACCGGCCGGTCGCCCCTACAGGACGCAACCACACGGTTCTTGCTGGGAATTTCTGACTCTCTAGGCCTCCTGTCGCATCGGTAGGTTGGCGATTAACACCATCCGGTCGCCGTGCTGCTCGAGCCTCACATCGGTGTCCCGCCCATCCATGGGGAAGTAGCGAGTAATTACCTCTAACAGGTCGTTCTTGAGCTGTTCCATCTTGCCTGGCGAGAGCTTGGCGCGGTCGTAAGAGAGCACCAGCTTAAGGCGCTCTTTGAGGTGGTCTTTGCTCTTTTTGCGCCTAAAAAGCCCGAACATCAGCTTCCCCCAAACAGCCGCCGCAGGCTGGAGAAGAGGCCGCCTGGCGGCTCGTAGCTGATCTGCGGCACCTCCTCGCCGCGCAGGCGCTGGGCGATATGCCTAAACGCCAGGCCGGCACCGTTACGGCTCGGGTCGCTAATAGCAATCGGGTTGCCCAGGTTGGTGGAGACCAGAATCTTCTCATCTTCGGGAACGATGCCGATCAGCTTGACCCCTAAGATCTCCAGCACGTCATCGACTTCGAGCATATCGCCACGCTTGACCATCTCGGGCCGCAGGCGGTTAATAATCAACCTGACCTCCCGGATCTCCCGCGCCTCCAACAGCCCGATGATCCGGTCGGCGTCGCGCACGCTCGACACCTCTGGGTTAACCACCACTAGCGCCCCCTGGGCCGCGCTAGCAGCAGTCTGGAAACCCATCTCGATGCCCGCCGGACTGTCGATTAACACCCGGTCGAAGCCCTCCTCTTCGAGCAGCGCGGTGACGGTCTCCTGCATGCGCGCTTGCGACAGAGCGCTCTTGTCGCGCGTTTGCGAAGCGGCTAGCAGGTGCAAGTTCTCTACCCGCTTGTCGCGAATCAGTGCCTGCCGCAGGCGGCACTTCCCCTCAAACACGTCGATCAGGTCGAAGACCACCCGGCCCTCGAGCCCCATCACCACATCCAGGTTGCGCAGTCCGACGTCGGTATCGACTACCGCAACTTTCTCACCGAGTTGCGCTAAGGCCGCGCCCACATTGGCGGTGGTGGTGGTTTTGCCAACTCCGCCCTTGCCGGATGTGACCACGATTGCTTTGGCGTCCACTGACCTGCCTCCTCATCACTCGCTAACCATCTCCAACCCTGCACGCTATGAAAACGAGTTGTGGTAGGGTCAGGGTCTTTGTGCCAGCTAATATAACAGAATCGCCGGAGCTTGATGCAGGAGTGGGTGCCGCAATCGTGTAGCATGAGGGGGTGACGGTTCATGAACTGCGCCAGGAGCTAACGGCACGGCTGGCCCGGGCCGGGATCGCCTCTCCCGAAGCGGAAGCGGCCTGGCTGCTGACGCACCTGTTGGGTGTCTCGCGGGCTAAGTTGGGGCTCGTGGGGGGCGAGTCCGTGGATGAGGCGGACGCCCGCACGCTGGAGGGCTGGCTGGCCCGGCGCGAACGCCGTGAGCCCCTGCAACACATCCTGGGCTTGGCGCCGTTTTATGGCTTGACGCTGCGCGTTACCCCTGCTGTGCTGATCCCTCGCCCGGAGACCGAACAGTTAGTCGAAATCGCCTTAGAGCAGCTCAGCATCCTAGCGACGCCACGGGTACTGGACGTAGGGACCGGTTGTGGCGCTATCGCCCTGGCCCTCAAGCACGAACTTCCGGATGCGTTGGTGATGGCCACCGATTTGTCTCACGCGGCGCTGGAAGTAGCCGCTGCCAACGCCTCAGCGCTGGGCTATGCGGTCACTTTGGTCCAGGCCGATCTGTTAGCTCATCCTGAGGTGGAGGCTTTTGCGCGGGAGGCCGACCTCGTGACCGCTAACCTCCCTTATCTACCCGAGGGGGACCGGGACAGTCTCAGCCCTGAGGTCCAGGCCGACCCACCACTAGCCATTTTTGCTGGTCAGGACGGCTTGCAGCACTTTAAGCGGCTGCTGCCTCAGGCTCATGCCCTGCTCAAGCCCGGCGCCTGGCTGCTGGCCGAACTCGATCCGCGCAACGCCGAGACAGCGCTAGCTAGTGCCACCAACTGGGCGGACAGGCAGCTCCGGCCCGACCTGCTGGACCGCCCGCGCTTCCTGTTGTTACAGCGCTAGCTATCGCTCGAGCCTTTTAGCTCGGTCTGGCCCCGGGATGCCTGAGGGGTCTTGCGGAAGCCGGCTAAGATCAGCAACCCAGCTCCTATCACTACACAGGCATCGGCGATATTGAAGACTGGGAAATCAAACCCCGGCACTGAGAAGTGGATTAAGTCAACCACATAGCCAAGCCGCAAGCGGTCGATCATGTTGCCCACCGCACCGCTAAAAATTAGCACTAGCGCCCCTGCCTGCCAGACCGGAAGGTTGCTAGCATGGCGCTTCAGATAGACCAGAATGGCTACCGCCACCACCGCCGAGAAGATGCCTAGCGGCAGCGCGAAGCTCTGCAAGATGCCAAAGGCAGCGCCAGTGTTTTGTGTATGGGTGAGATGAAAGCCTAAACCGAGAATAAACCCTGGTCCACCCAGCGGGATATTAGTGGCTACCCATAGTTTGGCAAGCTGATCAGCAGCGATGAGCACCGCGGCAAGAAGCCAGATCATGGGCTTAGTATACCCTCCCCTTGCGACAAGCTTGGTGAGCCTGCTTTGACCAGGGACAAACGCACCATTAAGCAAGCAAGCGACATGGGCTACACTAGAGACCTATGGAGACTGTTGCTGAAACCCGAGCCCTAGAGCACATCAATCCCTGCACCAGCATGGCCGACATTCACAACCTAGCGCGACTGGCTGCTAAGCGTGAAGGTAAGCGCAAGCTAGCAGTGGCTAGTGCCGCCGAGGCCCACGTCATCGAGGCGGTAGCCGACGCGACCAAGGCTGGCTGGATCGAACCCTACCTGTTTGGTAACTCGAGCGCCATCGCCAGCTTGCTCAAGGAGTTCGGCCTAACGCTGGACCAGGTTACCATCGTACACACCCAGTCCAAGGAGGAGGCCGGCCTGTTGGCCGTCAAGGCCATCTCCAGCGGGACCTGCGACGTCCTGATGAAGGGCCAGATTCAGACCGCGACCTTAATGAAAGAGGTGCTTAACAAGGAGTACGGTTTGCGCGGGCCGGGTAAGCTCTCGCACGTGCTGGTATATGAGTCGCCGCTCTTTAACCGGCTCTTTTTCATGAGCGATGGGGCGTTGAATATCAAGCCCGACCTGGCGTTCAAGATCGAAATTGTCAAGAACGCCATTCACACTGCCCACCTGCTGGGTATCGACAAACCCAAGGTGGCGATGCTGGCAGCGGTCGAGCTGGTCGATCCCAATCAACAGACCAGCGTGGACGACGCCATTATCGCCAAGATGGCCGACCGCGGCCAGATCAAGGGGGCCATCATCGACGGGCCGCTGGCGCTGGATAACGCTGTGGATGCCACCGCCGCGCGTCTTAAGAACATCAACTCCGAAGTGGCTGGCGAGGCCGACATCTTGATTGTGGATAACATCGATGTTGGCAACGTCTTTTACAAGGCGCTGGTATACTTCGCGCAGGTGCAGGTAGCCGGCGTGATCGCCGGGGCGGCTGCACCGATGGTGCTGACTAGCCGCGCCGATAGCGCTGAGACTAAGCTCAACTCGATTGCGCTGGCCTGTGTGATGGCGGCCCGCGAGCGCTTCATCTCCGCCTGAACCGACAACCGCTTTGCTTATGCGGGCCCTAGGGCCCGCTTTTTATGCTCTCATGACAACCTGACCAGGACGGGCGTTATAAAGTCATGAAGGAGGGTAACTATGGTCGATCTGCTGGTGATTGGCGCGGGGCCGGGTGGCTACGTAGCCGCTATTCGTGCGGCGCAGTTGGGGCTCACGGTGGCCTGTGTCGATGAGCACGCAACTTTGGGCGGCACTTGTTTGCGGATCGGTTGCATCCCCAGCAAGGCACTCCTAGAGTCGAGCGAGAAGTACCGCGAGGCCAAGGAGGACCTGGCCAAGCACGGTGTTAAGGTCACAGGCGTGACCTTTGACTTAGCCGCTATGATGCAGCGCAAGGAGGCGGTGGTCAAAGCTAACACCGACGGCCTTAATTACCTGTTTAAGAAGCACCGCATCCGCCACTACCAGGGCCGGGGCGAGCTCCGTGCGCCAGGCAAGGTCGTGGTGCAGGCGCCAGAGGGCAACAGCGAGCTTGAGGCTAAGCGTATCCTGATCGCTACCGGCAGCAAGCCCGCTAGCCTACCTGGTATTAAGGTAGATGGTGAGATTATCGGCACCAGTACCGAGGCGCTTAGCTACCCGACGGTCCCCGAGCACCTGGTGGTGATCGGCGCCGGTATCATCGGGCTCGAGCTAGGCTCGGTCTGGAACCGCTTGGGGGCCAAGGTCACCGTTGTGGAGTACTTGGAGCGCATCCTGCCGACCCTGGATGGCGAGATCGCTAACGAGGCGCAGAAGATCTTCACTAAGCAGGGGCTGACCTTTAGGCTCGGGAGCCGCGTCACCGGGGCTCATGTCGAAAACGGCAAGGCTGTGGTGACGGTGGCGGGGTCGGAAGCTCTCCACGCCGACCGCGTGTTGGTAGCGGTAGGGCGGGTGCCCAATACCGAGGGCCTGGGGTTAGCTAACGTGGGTGTCAAGGTCGATCAGCAGGGACGGATTGTGGTCGACGGGCGCTATCAGACCAGTGTGGCCGGTATTTACGCCATCGGCGACGCCATCGGCGGAGCGATGCTGGCGCACGAGGCCGAGGAGGAGGGTATAGCCTGTGTGGAGGCTTTCGTCGGCGGTTACGGCCATGTGGACTACAACAGCATCCCGGCGGTGGTCTACACCGAACCCGAGCTGGCCTCAGTAGGCAAGACTGAGGAACAGCTCAAGGAGGCAGGGATCCGCTACCGCAAAGGGGTCTTCCCTTATCAGGCTAACGGTCGCGCCCGGGCGCTTGGGCAGACCGAGGGCAAAGCTAAGATCCTGGCCGCTGCCGAGACCGATCGGGTGTTAGGGGTGCATATCATCGGTGCCAGAGCCGGCGACCTGATCGCCGAGGCGGCGGTGGCGATGGCCTTTGGCGCCAGCAGCGAGGATATCGCTAGGGCCAGCCATGCCCACCCGACGCTGGCCGAAGTGCTTAAGGAGGCGGCCCTGGCGGTAGACGGGCGGGCGCTTCACCTCTAGAGGGCATTCAGAAATTCCCAGCAAGAACCCGTGCGGTTGCGTCTAATTTTAAACTATCGTAACTTACGCTATCGGGCAACAGACCATGGGCGGGCATTTCATAAAGACTCTCGTGACCAGCTTCTTCTGGCACGACCACGCGCTCCTGGCTGCGCAGCCAGGCGAACAATGCCGCCGCTGCCACGATCAGCGCGGCGATCAGGTAGGTGGCACGATAAGCGTAGAGATTGCGCACCAAAACCTCCTAAACCAGACTAAAGCGCTCGGTGTGGATGTGCTCGAGCGGCACGCCGAGCTCTATCAGCGCCTGTTGCACTGCGTCCATCATGACAGGTGGCCCACACACGAAGAATTCGCGTTTGATCTTCTCCTGCGGCAGGTTACGGGCCAGCAACTCGGTGGTGATGAAACCGGTCTCGCCGCGCCAATCCTCCGGCGGTTGCTCGAGCACGTAGACGATCTTCAAGTTCAGCCTCTCGGTAAGCGCGTCGAGCTCTTCGCGGTAGGCCATGCTCTCCCAGCGTTTGTCACCGTAGATAAGCAGCACCGGGCGCACATCCTCGCGATCGGCCATGGTTTTGAGGAAGCTGAGCATCGGGGTGATGCCGATGCCGCCCGCGATTAGCACGTAGCCCGCCGCCGGGATCAGGTCGATGGAGAACGCCCCGTGCGGCCCGTCGAGATAGGCGTCGGTACCGACGGGTACGTTCTTGAGGTTGCGGGTGAAGTCGCCGAGCGCCTTGATACCGAACTCGAGACGGCCCGCGCTTTCGGCGCTCGACGAGAACGAGAAGGGGTGCTCTGCGATGGTGTAGGGGGTCTTACCGAGCTTCAGCCAGGCGAACTGACCCGGCGCAAAGCGCAGGCCCTGGTGGCCGACCGGCTCGAGCGCCAAGGTGAAATTGTCGACTCGCTCCTCTTTGACCTCGACCACGCGGTAGCGCTTCCGCTGTTGCAGCGCCGGCTTGATCAGGCGCAAGTAGACCAGCGACGAGAGCATCGCGGCGCCGAAGACCTTCCACAGCACCTGCTTCCAGAAGGTGTTCAGGTACTCCCCGGCCAGCGACACGTGCGCATGGGCAAAGACCAGCGCGGCGATGCCGAGCAGCGTATGGGTCAACCGCCACCGTTCGTAGTTGAGCCCGAGTTGCTGCCGGAACAGCGACAGCACCACCAATAGCACTAGCGCCACAGTCGATGCTAGGCCGAAGCGGCTGGCCCAGGTGCCACCGAACGGGTTTAACAGCTCCAGCAGCGCGGGATTATAGATCATCAGGATGGCCGGATGGGCCAGGAGCAGCACCAGCGCCATCAGGGCGATCTGGCGGTGGTACTGTAAGATGATGTCGATACCGTACGGCGCCGTGATCCTCCGGTAGCGCGCGATCAGCAAGAACTGGACCCCTATCTGCGTCAACCCGACAAACCCCAGCGCAACTGAAAACTCCACCCAGAAGCTCCGCCCCGGCGGGGTCGGGCTAACCATCATCAGGAACAGCGGTGCGAGCACCACTACCAGGTAGAGCAAGATCCACAAGGTGCCTGCCATGAAACGATTCATGATAGATGCAGCATATTACGCCTTGCGCCGATTCGCTACACCTCAGTATCACCCCTCTCATCTTTTACTCAGCTAGGCTAGAACCATGTCCGGGCGGCTGATCGATACCATCCTGCTAGCCCTGTTAGGTATCATCCTGCTAGCTATCCTGGTGCTGGCTTTTGGGGTTGGTCGCCCGCGCCCTGCCGAGGTGGCCGCGCCTCCGGCGGCAGCCGCCCCTACGGCACCGGCTCTCGAAGCGGTGCAGCCGCTGCCGCCGGGTGGGGCACCGCAGTCACCCCACGCAAGCCCCTTACCCCCCGTGGTGCCAACCCCTACGGCCCCAGATGCTGCCGCCGTGCAGCGCCCACCGCTACCGGTCGGCGAAGTGGCCCTAAGCCGCGTTACCTTCGCCTTTGCTAACGGTGTAGGGGCCTGTAACATCCCGCTGCAACCCTGGCAGCATGTGGCGGTAAGCCCCGACCTGATGGCCACCTACGGCTGCGGAGCGGCGGTGCGCGTCACTTTGGCCGAGCCGGTGGCCGGGCGCACCACCGTAACGGCAGTAATAGCCGACCTGATGGGCCCCGCCATGAATAGGGCGATTAATATCTTTGTGGCTCCGGACGAGCCCGCCTTGGAGTACGGAGTGGTGGCGGGGAGTCTGGCCTCGCCATGACTGCATGATGCCTCGCACTTGGGTGCGGGTATGGTTGTTATACTCGCTGCATGATCGCTAGCGCGATAGCTACGCCTAAGCCGCGTGACCAACGACTTGCGCCCATCGCTGACAAAGTGCTTTCGGGCGAGCGCCTGAGTTTTGCGGAAGGGCTCGCGCTCTATCAGACCACGGATATCCCCACGCTGATGCGCCTGGCCGACCTCGTGCGCGCACGCCAAGTCGGTGACAAGGCCTACTTCGTCCACTCGCTGCGCCTCTCGCAGACTAATATCTGCTATGTGGGCTGCACCTTTTGCGGCTTTGCCCGCCACTTCGGCGAAGAGGGCGTGTGGGACTACGATCTTGAGGATGTCTGGGCCTTTGTCGATAGGCACTACCATCCCGAGCTGACCGAAATCCACATCGCCAGCGGCCATCACCCCAAGCGCGGCTGGCAGTACTACCTCGACCTGGTCTCCGGCCTTACCACCCGCTACCCCGGAGTGCAGGTCAAAGCCTGGACCGCTGCCGAGATTCACCACTTCCATAAGCTCACCAAGCAGAGCTACCGCGAGATTTTAAGCCAACTTAAGGAGGCCGGCTTAGTCGCCATGCCGGGCGGCGGCGCTGAGATCTTCGCCGAGCCCGTGCGGCGCAGAATCGCCCGTAACAAGGTCACCGCCGAAGGTTGGCTGGAGATTCACCGCACCGCTCACGAACTAGGCATCCCGACTAATGCCACCATGCTCTACGGGCATGTCGAGAGCCTTGAGGATCGGGTAGATCATATGCTGCGCTTGCGAGCCTTGCAAGACGATTCGCCGGGATTCTTTTCGTTCATCCCGCTGGCTTTTCAGCCCGACAACAACCCGCTGGCCCGCGAGCTTAACCAGAGCGAGTTCACCACCGGCCTAGACGACCTGCGCAACCTGGCGGTAGCCAGGCTACTGCTAGATAACTTCCCCCACATCAAGGGCTACTGGGTGATGATCACTCCCGAGTTGACCCAGGTCAGCCTGTCCGCCGGCGTCTCCGACATCGACGGCACCATCAAAGATGAACGCATCGCTCATGCCTCAGGCGCTGTGACCGAGCAGGGCCTAACCGAGGGCGAGCTGATCGGTCTGATCAAGGATGCCGGGCGCACTCCGGTCAAGCGCGACGCGCTCTATCGCGAATTGAAGGTCTATGCCTAAAGGCGAGTCGCCATCCGAGGTTCCAGCTTTAAGGTGGGAGGAGACGCCACATCCTGAATCTTCAAGCTTATTCCCGGCTTCTCGCAGGCTCGAGCGCTTGGGCATTGTCGCTTATACCAACGTCGCGCCGCTCCACTGGGGGCTTCAGCCTTGGGAGACCGCGAGCTTCGTGCGCGGCGTGCCGACCGAGCTTAACCGGAAGCTGCTAGCAGGCGAGATCGACCTTACCTTGATCTCCAGTTACGAGTTCTTGCAGCACCGCCACCAGTTAAGGGCGCTGCCCGACTTCTCCATCGCCACCCTGGGGCCCGTTTACAGTGTGATGCTCTTCCACTGGTGCCCCTGGCAAGAGCTTGACGGTGCCCGCATCGCCGTTACCACCCACTCGGCTACCAGCGTCGAGCTGCTACGGGTGTTGCTTAACGAGCGCAACCTCAGCGCCGAGCTGCTCCCCTGCGAGCCCTACCTCCCGGCCATGCTTCAGCACCATGAGGCGGCTCTGTTGATCGGTGATAGCGCTCTGACCGAGGCCGTGCTGCGCCGGAGTATCGACGGCCGTCAACCCTTAGTGACCGACCTGGGCGAGGCCTGGTATGCCCTTACCCACCTGCCGTTTACTTTCGCAGTATGGGCTTCGCGCCGGAACAGCCCTCCTAGCCCGCGGCTCGTTGCCGAACTCAGAAGCGCCCGCGAGCGCGGTCTGGGGCATCTGGCCGCGGTAGCCGCCGCCGAAGCGCACAAGCTCGACCTGCCGGTAGGCATCGTGCAGCGCTACCTGGCCAACTTCCGCTACTACCTAGAGCCGCCTGACCGCGACGGGCTAGTCACCTTCGGGGAGCGGGCCGTGCCGGGCTTTAGGGCGTCGGAGCTGGAGTTTTGGGAGCTTTAGCCCGCTCAAACAGGCAAAAATGACCGATCCCCACCAGCAAACACGGCAAACCAAGCCTTGAACTCAGGCTCGACCTCGATCAGCGCCCTAGCTAGCGTGCTGCGGCCTGGGGTCTTTAGGCGCTGGCGCATCGCCAGCGGGAAGTCCCAACCGCGCCGCTGGAGCAGGTCAGCAGCGCCGCTCGTGAACACCCCTTGAAACCAGAGCAGGTTATCAAAGCCCAGGCGCACCAGCGGGTATTCGAAGGCACCCAGGTCGGCCCGCGCCACAGCGCTGCCCGCTATGTGCAGTTCGGCCCAGCGCCGAAAGCGCTCCAACAGGTCGGCATCGACCTCCTGTAAGGCTGCTAAAAACAGATAGGTGGCCATGAACTCGTCAAACCACTTGACGCGGCTGCGCAGGCCCGACAGGTTGGCCGCGCCGTGCCCCCATTCGTGCCCGACCAGCAGATCCAGGAACTCCTCTACTGGGCCGGGCGGCGCGTGACCCTTAAGGGCAGCGCGGAGCAAAATAGGGTCCCAGCGCGACAGCAGTCGCGGCGGGTAGTCTGCTGCGGCTATCACCCGGACGCCGCCGGGGTGGGTACGGGTAAAGGGGAGGCCGTAAGGGTAGCTAAACAGCCGCCGCCAGTCGTCGTGATTGATAACTAGCAGCTTAAGCCCCTCAAGCGCTCCCAAGCGGCACTCCCCTGACTGATGAAGCTGATAAATGAACCGTACTAGCTGAGCCGCTCGCACCTGCGCCCGTGACGAGTGCTGCGTCGGTAGGGGCGCACCGGTTAGGGATGGTAAGTAGACCCTGCGGGCCAGGGGGTCCTCGGGCATGGCTTGAGTCTATCCCGCGGCGGCCGGGCGTATAGTCCCTAGTCCGGCGCACCGGCATCGGTTACAGTGATGGCCATGGACCCTGTTCGCGTCGGTATCATCGGTTGCGGCAACATCAGTAACGCATACCTTAACGCCTGTCGGCGCTTTGCTAGCTTAACGGTCACAGCGGTCGCCGACCTCGACGCGGCCCGCGCTCAGCACAAGGCCGCCGAGTTTGGCCTCAGCGCCCTGACCCCGGAAGCGCTGCTAGCCGACCCAGGCATCGAGCTAGTCATTAACCTGACGGTGCCTATGGCCCACGCTGAGGTGAGCCGCCGCGCCCTGGAAGCCGGCAAGCAAGTCTACAGCGAAAAGCCGTTAGCAACCGAGCTGGCTCACGGCGAGGCGCTGGTGGCGCTGGCGCGAGAGCGCGGACTGCGGCTCGGCTGTGCGCCAGACACCTTTCTGGGTGGCGGCTTGCAGACCTGCCGCAAGCTGGTGGATGATGGCTGGCTCGGTACGCCGGTAGCGGCCACGGCGTTTATGATGAGCCGCGGGCCGGAGTCGTGGCACCCCAATCCGTTCTTCTTCTATCAGCCCGGCGGCGGGCCGCTGCTGGATATGGCGCCTTACTATCTGACGGCCATCATCAACCTCCTGGGTCCGGTGCGCCGGGTAGTCAGTATGGCCAGGCGCAGCTTTGAGACGCGGCGCGCAACCTCTAAGGAGCTCTACGGCACTATCATCCCGGTTGAGGTCGAAACCCACGTAGTAGGGGTGCTCGAGCACCAAGGTGGGGCCATCAGCACGCTGATCACCACCTTTGATGTGGCCGCCTCGGAGCTGCCGCGGCTAGAGGTCTACGGCAGCGAGGGGACCTTGAGCGCCCCCGACCCCAACACCTTCGGTGGGCCGGTACGGCTGCGCCGCTGGGGTGCCGAGTCCTGGAGCGAGCTACCGATCAGCCACGGCTACCGCACCGGCAACTGGCGCGGCTTGGGCGCCGCCGATCTGGCCCAGGCTATGCGCACGGGCCGTCCCCACCGCGCCAGCGGTGACCTTGCCTATCACGTGCTGGAGGTGATGCTGGCTATCTTGGCGGTGGCCCACAGCGGCCAGGCGCAGACCCTCACCAGCACCGTATCTCGCCCCGCCCCCCTCCCCCTTGGCCTGTTGGAAGGAGAACTTGATGACTAAACCCGGTATCGCTTTGCAGCTTTACACCGTTCGCAGTCTGGCTCACGATCTTGACGTGCTGCTAGGCGCAGTAGCGGCGGCGGGTTACCGTGCCGTGGAGACCGCCGGCGACTATGGCCAGGACCTAAGAAGCTGGCACGAGCTGCTGGCTAAGCACGACCTCAGGGTAGTCTCCAGCCACGTTAGCCTGGCGGCCTTACGCACTGACCTTAAAGGTGTCATCGCCTTCCAGACTGCCCTAGGAAACCGCACCCTGGTGGTGCCGTGGCTGGCCGAGCGCCCTGGCAACGCCGCCGGGTGGCAGGCTCTGGGAAGCGAGCTAGCTGGTCTTGCTCAGCGCTGCCGCGAGCACGGGCTGACCCTCCTGTACCACAACCATGACTTTGAGATGGTTGAGATCGAAGGGCGGCTGGCCCTCGACTGGTTGCTTGAGGGCGCGGCGCTAGGGCTCGAGCCTGACCTAGCCTGGATGGTGCGCGGCGGGCGCGACCCGCTGGCACTGCTTAAGCGCTTTGCCGGGCGCTGCCCGCGGGCGCACCTCAAGGATATCGCTCCAGAAGGGCACAACCTCGATCAGGACGGCTGGGCCGACGTAGGCTACGGCCTGATGGACTGGCCTGCGCTCATCCCAGCCACTATCGCCGCCGGCGCTGAGTGGCTGATTGTCGAGCACGACAAGCCGCTTGACCCCCTGCTGACCGTCCGCCGCAGCTACCGCTGGCTGACCGATTACCTGGCCCGTCTTTAGCCAGGCACAGGGCTGGTAATACCGCACCGACTGTGTGGTGGGTTAGAGCTTGCGTAGAGGAGCCCCGAGGCTTAAGAACATGAGCCTCGACCCAATTGTGCTAAGCTTTGACCCAGGAGGTTGTTATGCGCATTGGCCCTTTGGGAACCTGGGAGATCCTAATCATTCTGGTGGTAGTGTTGCTGCTCTTTGGCGCCCGCCGCCTGCCCGAGCTGGCCAAGAGTATCGGCCAGTCGGTACGGGAGTTTCGCAAGGGTGTCCGCGACATGCGCAGCGATATCGCCCTCGAAACCGAAGAGGAGTTGGGGGCCGAGCCGCGCCCACAACCGAGCCGGGCGAACGCGGCTAACCGGGTTGCGACTCAAGAGCTCGAAGCCGAACGCGAGAAACTCCGCACTGAGGTCGAGCAGCTCCGCGCCGAGCGCGAAAAGCTCCGGACTTAAGCTCATACCGCCCTACACCGGGCATGAAGCATGACCCTGCTCGAGCATCTTGAGGAGCTGCGCAAGCGGCTGTTTATCGCCCTGATCGCTTGGGTGGTGGGCGCGGGGGTAGCCTTTTACTTCCGTTTTGAACTGCTAAACTGGCTCCAAGCCCCGCTGCCGGGCAACCTGACCCTCCACTACTTCTCGATCCTCGAGCCGTTCGTGGTCAGCATGCAGATTTCGGCCTTCTTCGGCTTAGTCATCGCCTCGCCGGTCATCGGTAGCCAGGTGTGGGGCTTTATCGCCCCCGGGCTGTACCCCGAGGAGCGGCGCTGGGCGGTGCCGTTTATTGTGCTGACCACACTGGCTTTTGCAGCCGGGGTGGTTTTCGCGCGCTTTCTGGTGCTGCCGTTTGCCCTGCCCATCCTGCTGGCCTTTTTAGGCGACGCGGCGGCGGCGGTCCTCTCCATTGGCGACTTCATCAGCAAGATGCTCTTGTATATGGCGGTCTTCGGCATCATCTTCGAGATGCCGGTGCTGGGCTTTTTACTGGCCCGGCTGGGCCTGGTCCAGGCTGCCTGGCTGCGGCAGTACCGGCGCTACGCCATTGTCGCCGGCTTGCTTATTGCCGCGATCATTACCCCGACCGGCGACCCGTTTAACTTTGCACTCGTCGGCGTTCCGCTGGTGGTACTCTATGAAGTCAGCATCCTGGTGGTGCGGCTCTCCCAGCGGAAGGTGGAACGTGGAAGCAAAGATCCAGAGTTTACGAGCCCAAATTGACGATATTAATCTGCGCCTGCTTATGCTGCTCTCAGAGCGGGCACGGCTGGCTGAGGCCATCGGCGAGATCCAGACCCAACTAGGGCTATCGCATTACGACCCGCTGCGCGAAATCCAGATGCTGGAAATTCTTACGGCCGCCAACCGCGGGCCGTTTAGCAACGCTACTATCAAGAGCCTCTTTAAGACTATCTTCCAAGCCAGCATGCAGCTCGAGCAAGAAGCTGATAAGGTCCATTACCTGACCTCGCGCCAGGTACATCGCGCCGATACCGTGGTGATGGTTGGCGACATCCCGATCGGCGGCAAGCACGCGCCGGTCTTGGTAGCCGGGCCGTGCTCGATCGAGTCGCGCGAGCAGACCGAAGCCACTGCCATGTTCATAGCTAGCCGGGGCGTCAAGCTGTTCCGGGGCGGCGCCTATAAGCCCCGCACCGACCCCTACTCCTTTCAGGGCTTGGGTGAGGATGGCCTTAAAATCGGCCGCACCGCCTGCGACAAGTTTGGGCTTCAGTTCATCACCGAGATCATGGACCCGCGCGATCTGCCGCTCTTTGTCGAGTATGCCGACGTGCTGCAAATAGGCGCCCGCAACATGCAGAACTTCACCATGTTGCGAGCGGTGGGCCGCACTACCAAGCCGGTGCTGTTAAAGCGCGGCCTAGCGGCCACTATCGAGGAGTGGGTGATGGCCGCGGAGTACCTGCTGAGCGAGGGGAACCAGAGCGTCATCCTCTGCGAACGCGGCATCCGCACCTTTGAACGCTACACCCGCAACACCCTGGATGTCTCGGCGGTAGCGCTGGCCAAACTGGAGACTCACCTGCCGGTGATGGTCGATGTGACGCACTCGGGTGGGCGGCCCGACCTGCTGGTGCCGCTGACCAAAGCGGGCTTAGCCAGTGGCGCTGATGGGATCATGATCGAGGTCCACCCCAACCCCGCCATTGCGCTTTCAGATAACAAGCAGCAGATCGATTTCGAGGCCTTCGATCACTTCTTGGCTGAGACCGGCTACCATAAGAAGCTCTCTGAGAAGCGGCACGAGGTCTACGGGTTCTAGCAGGATGTTCGATCGGCTGCTAAACTTCATCGTCAAGGCCACCAACCTCCAGCCGAGCTACACCCCCGAGCACTGCCTGGTAGTCAAACGCGCGGTGGGCGGCTGCACTATCTGTCACGATATCTGCCCGCATAGGGCCATTACCATCACGCGGCAGGTCGCCATCGACGACATCGACTGCACCGGCTGCGGCTTGTGCGTCGAAGCCTGCCCCTCGCAGGCGCTGGAGGCCAGCGTAGCGTTTCAGCCGGGCGCGCCCCTGAAATGCTCGCAGGTGACTGGGAGCGCCCAGAGCGTGCAGTGTCTGGCGCGCCTGCAACCTAGCGATCTGGTGCGCTTAGCTGACCGCCAAGGCGTTGTCACGTTGGTCAGGAACGACTGTGCAAGCTGCAAGATCGGGGCACCGGCGGTGATCGAAGCTCTTGACCGCACCGCCAAGGCTGCCCAGGCACTAGCCGCACTGCAGGGGGTGGCGCTTAAGGTTTCGGTCCAGGTAGCACAGAAATACGACACTACCGATAACCCCAAGACCTTAAGCCGCCGCGAGCTGCTCAGGGGGGGCTGGCGTAGCGCCCAGCACACCGCCTCGGACCTGGTGGCGCCGCTCGAGCAGTTCAGCCAAGGACCGAAGGAGACCCTGCTCCCTAACGAGCTGCGCAAGCAGCTCAGGCTGCTTAGCGCAGCGGCACCGCAGCCCGACACGCTGGTGCCCTGGCGGCTGCCGCGCATTGCTGAGGGCTGCATCATGTGCCCGGTCTGCACCAACGTCTGCCCGACCAAGGCCTTCCGGCGCGAGTTCGACCCCCCCAGCGAGGGGGGTGGCGCGGCGCTGCTGCTGGCTCCGGAACGCTGCAACGGTTGTAACGCCTGTATCACCTCCTGCCCGGTCAAGGTAATTACGCTTGACGACCAGGTGAGCTGGAGCGAGCTCTCCGGCGGTGAGCAGGTCGTCTACCGCCGCGAGGTCGGCCAGGGCTTAGCCTCCGTTCCTCGCCAAACTAGAAGCGGCTGAGGCTGGCGCGTAGCTCGGCTAGCAGCTCTTGCGCCTCGCTCAGGCGGCGTCGCTCCTCGGTAACTATCTCAGCCGGGGCGCTAGTAACGAACTTGGCGTTAGCTAGTTTCTGCTCGCTCCGCGCCACCTCACGCAGCAGCTCGCTGAGACGTTTTTCTTGCCGGGCACGCCACTCAGCAAGGTCTACCAGGCCCGCTAGCGGCAGGCTTAAGGTAAGCTCCGGTGCCACCTGCACTAGCGAGGCCGCCGGAACCTCACCCTCGGCCACGGTAGCTTTGGCCAGTGCTGTCAGTAGTTCCGCATTGGCGCTGATGGTTGGCGCCGCCGGCCCCTGCACCTGCACCGCCACCGCCTGCTGCGGAGCCACTCCCGCCTGATGGCGCAGCTCCCGCACCGCAGCGACGGCGTTTTGCAGTTGGGTAAAGGCCCGTTCCGCCTCGGCATCGACTAGGGCCGGATCGACCGTGGGCCAGGTTGCCCAGCCGAGCTGCGCCTCAAAGCCGAGCGCCTCATAAAGCTCGGAGGTGATAAAGGGAATTGTCGGGTGGAGCAGCTTCAGAATGTCGGTCAAAACCGTGCGCAGCACGCTCCGGGTGCGCCGGTTGCCGTCGCGCAGGGCAGGCTTAGCGGCCTCTAAGTACCAGTCGCAGAACTCCGACCAGACGAACTCGTATGCAGTACGGCTAGCGGTACCCAGGTCGAAGGCCTCGAGCTGGGCCGTAATCTCGCCGATAGCGCGTTGCAGGCGACTTATTATCCAGCGGTCGGGCAGCGATACGGGGCGGCCCGGCTCTTCTTCACCCAGGTTCATGAAAGCCAAGCGGGCGGCGTTCCAGAGCTTGTTATTAAAGTTACGTCCCATCTCCACCCGGCGATCATCCCATCGCACATCCTGGCCGCCGGTCGAGGCGTAGGCGGTAGCGAAGCGCAAGGCGTCGGCACCGTACCGGTCGATCACTTCGAGCGGGTCGATACCGTTCCCCTTGGACTTGGACATCTTCTGCCCTTCGGCGTCGAGCACCAAGCCGTGCAACAGCACCTTGGCAAACGGCCTCTGTCCGGTGAAGTGGTAGCCGGCCAGCTGCATCCGCGCTACCCAGAAGAAGAGGATGTCGTAGCCGGTAACCAGTACGCTGGTCGGGTAGAACTTCTGGTAAAACGGGTCGGCGGTATCCGGCCAGCCTAGCGTGGAGAAGGGCCAGAGGTTGCTGCTAAACCAGGTATCGAAAACGTCCGGGTCCTGGCGGAGCTTAAGCCCGGCATAGCGCGGGTCCTGATCGCAGTCGAGATCGGGCTGGCTGAGGTCAGGGACGTAGCTGTTACCCTCGTCATCGTACCAGGCGGGAATGCGGTGCCCCCACCAGATCTGCCGCGACACACACCAGTCGCGGATATTAGCCAGCCAGTCGCGGTTTACCTTCTCCCAGCGCTCGGGGATGATGGCCATCTCGTCCTCATCCAGGGCGCGCAGCACCCGCGCGGCCATAGCTTTCATGTCGATGAACCACTGTTTGGACAAGAGCGGCTCGACCGGCTCGCCGGTCCGCTGCGACAGCCCCAAGGCCACAGTGTGGGGCCGCGCTTCCAGCAGCAGTCCTTCGGCCGCCAGCGCCGCTACTACCGCCTCGCGGGCGGCGAAGCGTGGCAGCCCGCGGAACGCCTCCGGCACTAGCTCGCCGATAAGCCTGGCCTCTAAGTCGATCACGCTAGGGCGCGGCAGGCCGTGCCGACAGCCGATCTCAAAGTCGGCGGGGTCGTGGGCCGGAGTGATCTTGAGCGCCCCGGTGCCGAACTCGCGCTCGACCGCCGTGTCAGCAATGATCGGCACCCAGCGCTCGGTCAGCGGGATGCGCACCAGGATGCCGATTAGGTGAGCATAGCGCTCGTCCTCGGGATGCACCGCTACCGCCACGTCACCAAAGATCGTCTCGGGGCGGACGGTAGCCACCGCGATAGCGCCGCCCTGGCTACTCGGATAGGCCAGGGTGTAGAGCTTGCCGGGGCGCTCCTCGCGGTCAACTTCGAGATCTGATAGTACGGTCTGGCTTAAGGGGTCCCAGTGGACGATCCGCTCGCCGCGATAGGCCAGGCCCTGGTGGTAGAGCTGCACGAACTGGCGCCGCACCGCTCGCGACAGCCCTTCGTCCATGGTGAAACGGGTGCGGGTCCAGTCGGCGGAGACTCCCAAGCGGTGGAGCTGCTCGAGGATGATGTTGCCATAGGTCTCTTTCCACTGCCACAGCCGCGCCAGGAACGCTTCGCGCCCTAGGTCGGCTTTGCTTAAGCCCTCCCCCTGCAACGCCCGCTCAACCTGCACCTGGGTGGAGATGCCGGCGTGGTCGGTGCCGGGCTGATAGAGCGCTTCAAAGCCTTGCATCCGCTTGAAGCGGATCAGGGTATCGATGATGGTGTTGTCGAAGGCGTGCCCTAAGTGCAAGTTGCCGGTCACATTAGGCGGCGGGATGACGATGCAAAAGGGGGGCTTAGGCGAATGTGGATCGGCGGTAAAAGGGCTTAAAGCCCAGCGCCGCGCCCACTTGGCCTCAATGTCAACCGGGTTGTACTGCTTGGCCAAAGCCATAGCTACCTCCAAGGGCGCAAAAAAAGCGCCCGCACTGTTGCGGACGAGACCTGTTACTAACCACCAGTCCCGCGGTACCACCGCAGTTCCTCACTGGTATCCAGGAGGCGCTCATTGTCTCGCGCTGTCGGGGCGAGAACCGGAGGGTCTACTCGGCCTGGGCCTTTCTTCCTCGGCGCGATGCCTTAGCACCGGAGCAGGCGACCTTGGCTTAAGCGGCACGCAACCGAGCTCTCAGCGCCACACTCGGGCTCTCTGGGCGGCAGGCTTAAGCCACCTCCTGCCTAACGCCCCAATAGTATACCACACCGCTTGCCCGCCGCTTGGCTATAATCGTTGTTGTGGAGTTCGAATGGAGCGAAGCGAAGGCAGCCTCGAACCTAGTCAAACACCAGGTCGGCTTTGAGGAAGCCAAAACGGTCTTCGATAACCCTCTAGCGGTCATCTTTGACGACGAGAGGCGCTCGACAGACGAGCGACGCGAAATCATCGTAGGTCATTCGCACATGAATCGACTTTTGCTTGTCAGCTTCACTGAACGAGCTCCCGCTATTCGCATTATCAGCGCTCGATTAGCAACCCGAAAGGAGCGTAAAGCATATGAAGCAAATGCCCTCCCCTAAACAGGACGATTTACTTCCAGAGTACGAGTTCGACTATCAGAAAGCAAAGCCGAACCGCTTTGTCTCAGCCCAATCAAAGCGAACTGTTGTTGTGCTTGACGAGGATGTTGCTCGCGTCTTTACCACGCCAGAGTCAGTTAATAAAGCGTTACGGGCACTCATTGAGGCCATGCCTCGTCGTTAAAGACCGCCTAACACCTGGTTATCCCGCGAGGGGGCAGAGACAATCTCACACAGCTACTGTCTGCTAGGCCCTACCTCAGCTTAAACCTACACTACCGGCAACGTCATCCGGCTCTGAATGCTGATCTGCCCAGCCAGCATGCGCGCGGCGCGGCGCAGCGCCAGCGCTTCAGGGCTGTCAGGATCGGCTAGCACGATCGGCTTGCCGCTATCGCCGCTCTCGCGCAGGCGGCGGGTGATGGGAATCTCACCTAATATGATCAGGTGCTCCTTAGCCGCTAGCCGAGCCGCCCCGCCCTGCCCGAAGATGTAATCTCGGGTGCCGTCCGGAAGCTGGTAGTAAGCCATATTCTCGATCACGCCCAAGACCGGCACATGAATCTTGCGCAACATGGTGTAAGCGCGCCGCACGTCCAACAGCGCCACCTCCTGAGGGGTGGTCACTAGCACGGCGCCGGTAAGCGGGACGAGCTGAGACAAGGAGAGCTGCACGTCGCCGGTGCCTGGCGGCAGATCCACGATGAGATAATCAAGCTCGCCCCACACCGTCTGCTGGAGCATCTGCGTGAGCGTGCCGTGCAGAATCGGGCCGCGCCAGGTGAGCGCCTGACCGTCCTCAACTAAGTTGGCAATGGAGATCAGCTTGACGCCGTAGTTGCGCAGGGGGATGATGTTTTTGGCGCCGTCCGCCATTAGGCGCTGGCCGTCGAGTGCGAACATCTTAGCCTGGCTGGGGCCGTAGATATCGGCATCAAGCAGCCCTACTTGAGCACCCTCTAGCGCCAGGCTGGCAGCCAAGTTGGCAGCGACGGTCGATTTGCCAACCCCGCCCTTACCCGAACCGACCGCCACGATATTCTTGACGCCCGGCACGGCGTTTTGCGTGGTGCTGCGCACCTGTGACCCGAAGGTGATACGCACCGCCTCGACACCGGCAAGTTTGTGCAGAGCCGCCTTGATATCGGCCTCGATCTGGCCCTTGAGTGGACAGGCCGGCGTGGTAAGGTCGATAGTTAGCTCAATCAGTCCACCCGAGACTACTACCTTGTTGACCATGCCCAAGCTGACTAAGTCCTGGTGTAACTCCGGGTCGTTAACGCCGCGCAGAGCTTCGATCACGGCGGCTTCGGTGAGCGCATTAGCCATGCCCCACAAAATAGCATGTCAGATGACCGGCCACCCTGGTACCGGTAACTGGCAGAGGTTTAGCGGGGCCTTATCCCGGTTGCGGAGCCGATGGACAGCTATCATTGGCGTCCAGAACATATAACGCTCTACGTGGGAGGCCCAATAGGGGAGAGCGCGGTTAGCAATAGCCCGCCTTTCGCGATAGAGTGTAACGCGATAGGCTATAACACGTTAGACTGAATAGGTGTCAGTGGTGCGCTATCAGACCCAAGCCATCTATGCCCAACATGGCCCGGTTACTACCCATCAAGGCCTCGACCCGCTCACCGGCCTGCCGGTGCTGCTCTACACTTTCCCCGGTAAGCCCTTGCTAGGCGTGGGCGACCTGGCCTCAGACAACATTCCGGGCATCCTAGCTAGCAGCTACGACGGTAAAGAGGGTCAGCTGGTGGTAGCCTATTCGCGCCAATACCAGCCGTTACGCCAACCGGTCGAAGCCGACGGTGTCCTCCCGCTGCTGCTAGATAGCGCCAGGGCCCTGCGCGACGCTGCCGAAGCGGGTGTGGTACACGGCGACTTGCGTCCTGAGCGATTCTTGCGAGCCGGTCAGCACCATCTTATCGAAGGTTATGGCGTGCGCTGGATACCTCAACGCTCGAGCTACAGCCCGCCCGAGCCCAGCCCTAGCTACGCCGGCGATGTCTTTTCGTGGGCCAAGTCACTGCTATTTCTGTGCGGCCCTCATCTCCCTGCTGAGGCCGGTAACCTGCTGAGCCGGTGTCTGGGTGAGCCCGAGGCGCGCCCGCTGGCCAATGAACTGTATCAGGCCATCGCCGCCTGGCCGCCTCCCAAGACCACCATACCCACTACCGCACCCACTACCGCCTTCGATCAGTTCGATCTCGAGCTGTCGCTTAGCGACGACCTGCTCGCTACGCCGTTCAGTCAGCCGCCGGTGGTGGCGCGTCCCCAGCCATCTGAACGCGAACCACTAGCTGCTGCTCGCCCAGATCGGCCAGAGCTGCGCACTGCTGGAGACTTTCCATCCGCCGAGCCGCTGTTACGCAAGAAGGTTGCACCAGAGCCCGAGACGCCAGGATTTGTGAAGATGCCGCCGCCGGGTGCTACCTACCGTACCGTCAGCGGCGATGGCCGCCCCGCCGCACCCATCTT
>JAGXSJ010000086.1 GCA_018333895.1 Truepera sp. | reverse complement strand
CCGGGTCGGCATCCCGGAGAAGGCCTTCGCCCGCGCCGACGCGCTCTCGGGTGGCCAGCAGCAGCGGGTCGGCATCGCTCGAGCGCTGGCCCAGCAGCCCAAGGTGATGCTGGCCGACGAGCCGGTGGCCAGCCTCGATCCGCCTACTTCCCATGCGGTCTTGAGCGACCTCAAGCGCATCGCCCGTGAGGACGGCATCACCACCCTGGTCAACCTCCATTTCATCGATCTGGCCCGCGACTACGCCGACCGCATCATCGGCATGCGGGACGGCTTGATCGTCTTCGACGGCGCGCCCGAAGCTGCCACTAACGAAGTTTTTGAAGAGATTTACGGGCGCCCTATCGACAAGGAGAAAGATCTCCGTGGCGCTGCCTAGCGCAGTACCACAGCTCCCGCTACTGCCCCGGCTGCTGAGCTGGTCGACGTGGGCAGTCATTGCCGGGCTACTGATTATCTCGCTCCGTGAAACCAACTTCCGCATCGACGATATGTGGGGGAGTCTGGTCGATTTCGTCCTTTTCTTCGGCAACTTCTGGCCGCCCGACTGGCAACGCGCCCTGCCGCAGATCTGGCGTCCGCTCATTGAGACTTTGCAGATGGCCTGGCTGGGGACGCTGTTCGGAGTTTTGCTAGGCACTCCCTGGCTGTTCTGGTCATCGCGCAACACCAGTCCGCATCCCGTACTGATGTGGTTCTCCCGCACCCTGATGACAGTCATGCGCTCCATCCCCGATCTGCTCTACGCCGCAGTGCTGGTAGCTATCCTCTCGTTCGGCCCCTTGCCGGGTGTAGTGGCTATCACTATCTTTACGCTGTCGATCCTAGCCAAACTAGGGAGTGAATACGTTGAGGCCATCGACCCTGGTCCCATCGAAGCGCTCAAGGCAGCGGGCGCTAGCGGCACCCAGGTGATCGTCTACGGCGCGGTGCCGCAAGTAGCGGCTAGCCTGTTGTCTTACATCATCTACATCTTTGAGGTAAATGTGCGCGCCTCGACGGTGCTGGGCTTTGTCGGCGCCGGGGGGATCGGCTTTTTGCTTAACCGCTACGTGGCGCTCTTCCAGTACCAGCGGATTGCGGTGCTGCTGATGGTGATCTTTGTGGTGGTGATTATCATCGACAGCATTTCGGCCTACATCCGCGCGAGGTTGACCTGATGGCTAGCCGCGTGCGCACCGCCACACCGGTTGTCGTCCCGCCGCTGCCCCCCCAGGCCCGGCGCACTAAGCTCTGGCAGTACCTGCTGGTGTTGGCGATTCTTGGTATTACCGCCGCCTGCCTTTTAACCTTAGGCAACGTCAGTTGGGAGCGGATCCTAAGCGGGCTCGAGCGCAACCTCCCGCCGCTCTGGCGCGGCCTGACTAACCCTGATGCCGCCATCTTTTCACGCGCCTTCGCCGCCATGATGGAGACCATGTATATGGCGGTGATCGGTACGGTCATTGCCGGTGTGCTGGCAGTACCGGTAGCCTTTATCTCGGCGGCCAACCTGGTGGGCGGCAACCGCTTCGCGCTGCCGGGGCGAGGCCTGCTGGCAGCGATTCGCGTCTTCCCAGAACTGCTCTTTGCCATCATCTTTGTGGCAGCGGTTGGCCCTGGCGCGGTGGCGGGGATCATGGCATTAGGAATCAACTCAGTCGGCTTTTTGGGCAAGATGTTCTCCGACATCATCGAGTCGATCGATCCTGGTCCGGGTGAAGCGCTGCGCGCTACCGGCGCCGGTCCAATCCACACCTTCAGCTATGCGGTGGTGCCGCAGGTGCTGCCGGAGTTCGCCAGCAACGTGCTCTACCGCTTTGAGATCAACCTGCGTGCCGCGTCGATCCTGGGGCTAGTCGGGGCAGGGGGCATCGGCGGCCTGTTGATTCAGCGCATCCAGTTCCGCCGCTGGGAAGAGATCGCCATGATCCTGCTGGTCATCATCGCCTTTATTGTCATAGTAGACGTAATCAGCAGCAGCATCCGCCGCCGCCTAGTGTAATCGTTCACTCTGCGGCCCGCTCAAAGCCGCAACAATTAGGGGGGCAGCAGCAACGTGAGAGAGGAAGATATGAAGCGTATTATCGGCTTGATCCTAATCGCCCTCGTGCTCAGCACGGTCCAGGCCCAGAGCTGGTTCGGTCTCCGCAGCGGCTACCCGCTCGGCGTCACGCTCCATTACGGCGTTGAAAACGCCCTTGCTAACGGGTTTGACCTGCGAGTCAGCGCCAACTTACAGGTGCGCGGCGGCAACGTCAGCTTTGGTGTAGGGGTCGATGCGCTGAACGTGGTGGCGGTCGAGCGTCCATTTACCGTGTATGTGGGCGGTGGCCCGGCCATCGACTTCGGTGGCGGCGGCGCCTTGGTTAGTATTCACGGGCTGCTCGGCGGCGAGTTCCGCTTCACCGATCTAGGGCTCGATCCGCTGGGGGTCTTTGCTGAAATCTCGCTTGGGGCCGGCATCGGCATCGGTCGCCCAAGCGTCATTCCGACCTTCGGCGGGGCGGTCGGTTTTAACTATCACTTTTAAGGTAGCAACGGCGTAGAGTCGTTGACGCAACTTCAGCAATCCGCTCGTAATCCGCTTCACTCGTCGAAGCGGGGAGGTGTAAGCTGGCGTTTGGGAGTGCGCCGCCGCGTTAGCGGTGGTGGGGGCACATAGGTGGGGTGCCGGGTCCGGGACCGCACTGCTACCGGAGGCACCAGGCGCGAGGCGGCAAAAAAGGTTCGATAAAAGCTGGGCCCGAACCCCAGCAGCGCAACCATTGCCAGCGCTAGGCCGATCACCGGCTGCTGCTCGGCGAAGACGCCGAGTTGCACCGCACCGGTGGTGGCGTAGGTCAGAGCGACGCCGCCGGTTATCCAGGTCAACCCATAAGCCAGGGCAACGTTGAGCGGTCCGGCCCAGCGGTAGTGACGAGGGCTGGGATAGATAGCTAGCCAGCCTAAAATTAGGAGCTGAAGTGCCAACAGCGCCTCACCCCAGCCGCTAGGGGCAGTTATAACGGCCATTAGCCCGGCCGCTGCCAGCCCGACGCTCGGTCCGTAGCCAAGCGCCAGCAGGTAGAGCGGAAGGTGCCACGCCCCAGTCATGGCGCTTTGCCAGAGCAGGCCGTCGACTGTCTCGCCAAGGTAACGCAGGGCTGCGGCTAGCCCCACCAGGAAAGCCATCCGCAGCAACACGGAGGCTTTAGCCAGCACCACAAAGTCGAGCCGCGCTAACCCTGAGCTGAGCGACACGGCAGCCAGCAAGAGGCTTGCCAGTAGGCTGTAGCCGAGCACTGGGTCGCGCTGCAAGAGCTGAACCGCTCCCGTTAGCTCTTCGAGCATGAGCTGAGTCTACCGCACAGCTAGTCACTTTCTAATGGGATACATTATCTGGTATTTGCAATCAACTTGCATACTACAACTAGTAGTGATAAGCTGGATCAATGCAGCCTAGTCTACCGAGTAAGCGTGCCGTTTGGCAACTCGAGGGTGCCTATCTATGCTAGTGCAAGATATAGTAGCAAGCTCTTGACTAAGCGCCAGATATGGATTAAACTTCGCGATATTGTTGTTAGGCAAAAGGAGAGGTCATGGGTAAGGTTCCGACGCCGGCTGCCACGCTGGCAAACTTTGATCCCCACGCGGTAGCCATTGCTAAGCGCCAATACTTCCAGCCTTCCGACCAGACCATCGACGATCTGTTCCGCCGGGTAGCGGCCTGGGTAGCCAGCCCCGAGGTGCAGGAGCGGGACTACTACACCGAGCAGTTCTATGAGCTGATGGTGGGCAAGCGTTTCTGCCCCGGTGGCCGGGTATTGGCCGGTGCGGCGACGAGCCACGGTAACGTGTTAAATTGTTTTGTCCAGGACGGCTCTCCCGAGATGGAGGGGACGGATGCCTGGGTGCTCCGCCTCGCCACCAAGCTAGCTCTAGTGACTAAAGTCGGCGGCGGTAATGGCTTAAACCTTGACCCGCTGCTACCCAAGCGCCCGTACCCCAAGCAGGCGGGCAAGCTCTACCTCACCATCGCGCCCAGCCACCCCGACTATGACAAGCTCAAGACCGGTACCTACCTGGATCTGGTGCATGGCAAGTATGTCACGCGCGGCTACCGCTACGCGCAGTTCGTGGAGGCCGAGACAGCCCCCGCTGCCACGACGCTGATGGTGGGGGATTCGGTTGAAAGCATCTGGCAGTACGCCGCAGAGATGGCCACCCAGCTGATGGGTGGCGAGAACATCCTGCTGTCGCTGAGCGAGCTGCGCCCCGAAGGGACGCCGGTCAACGGCTCCGGCGGCACCAGCTCGGGCCCCAGCAGCTTTGCAGTAGAGGTATTTGACAACTTCGCCTACTGGGCCTCGCTAGGTGGCGCTGAGTACGCTGGGCCGGTGGCGACGTTGCGCTATGTCTACGCCCCGACGCTGAGAGTGATCAGGCAAGGCGGTTCGAGACGTGGCGCTGGGATGGCAACGATGTCGATCACCCACCCCGACATCGAAGACTTCATCACCGCCAAGGACTTAGACCGCGAGAAGGCCGAAGGCGACATCAGCACCTTCAACATTAGCGTGCTCGTCAGCGACGACTTCATGCGGCGCTCCAAGACCATGAGCGACACGTTGTACGGTATCGCTGGCCACGCCTGGCAGACCGGCGAGCCAGGGCTCATCTTCATCGACCGGATCAACGAGTACAACCCGATGCGAGCGGCCTATGGCGACATCAAGGCCACCAATCCCTGCGGCGAGATACCCTTGTTTCCTGGTGAGCCCTGCGACTTGGGCGCCATCAACCTCGCTCGGTACGTAAGTACCCCCAACACCGGCACCGATGGCTTCGCCTGGGACGAATTCCGCCAGGACGTGGCGACCTGCGTCCGCTTCCTCGACAATGTGCTTGAAGTCAACAAGTTCGCTCTGGAGGATAACCGCGAGATGTCGATGCGGCTGCGCCGCTTAGGGCTCGGCATCATGGGCTTAGCCGATGCCCTGATTATGATGGGCTATCGCTACGATTCGGAGGCGGGTCGGCAGGCGGTGGCGCGGGTGATCGGCGAACTGCGCGATCAGGCTACTGCGGCCAGTGAGGCGCTGGCTAAGGAACGAGGGGCGTTTCCGGAGGTCGCAAAGAGTACGCTCGGAGCACCCCGTCGCAACGTGGCCCTGCTCACCGTAGCGCCGACCGGCACCACCAGCATGCTGATGGGCGTCAGCAGCGGCATCGAGCCGGTCTTTGCGCCGTTTATCTATCGCCGTGTCGGCAGCGAATACCAGAGCCTGATCCATCCGCTGTTTCAGGAGCTGCTAAAGCAACACCTACCGCACCCCGACTACAACCAGGACGGTGCTTGGGATTGGGACAAGGTGGTGGCGGCAGTAGCGGCTAACCACGGCAGCGTGCAAGGGCTTGCCTTCATCCCGAGCAAGGTTAGGTCGGTGCTGGTCTGCGCTCATGACATCGCCCCAGAAGATCACGTCAAGATGCAAGGGGTGGTGCAGACCACCTTCGATGGCGGCGGTAAGATGGTGGCAAACTCGATCAGCAAGACGATCAACATGCCCAATCAAGCTACGGTGCAAGATGTCTTTGATGCCTACAGCCTGGCCTTCGAGACCGGCTGCAAGGGGATCACCGTCTACCGCGACGGCAGCCGCGACTTCCAAGTTCTGTCCACCAGCACCGAGAGCGTTAAAGGGGATGCTGACACGACCATTGCCACCAAATCCCCCCGCCCTATGACCGAGCGCCTTCCAGGCGAACCGCTCTTTGACCGCCCCCCCCGCCTTACCGGTTTTACTGACGCCGTTAAGCTCACCTTACCGACCGGCGAAAAGCGCGGCTTTTATGTCACCGTCAACAAGCAAGATGGCCTGCCGACCGAGGTCTTCATCGTCAGCGGCAAGGCCGGCGATGAGGCTAATGCCGACAGCGAGGCGCTAGGCCGGATGGTCAGTATCGCCCTGCAATACGGCGTGCCGGCCGAGGCCATCGTCAAGACCTTGCGCGGCATCAACGGCGGCATGTACGGCACCTATCAGGGCCGCATGGTGATGAGCAAGGCCGATCTGATCGCGGTGGCGCTGGAGACCGCCGGGGTCGAGAACGTGTTGCAGCGCGGCGCTAAATGCCCTGATTGCGGCGGCCCGCTGCGCTTTGAGGAGGGGTGCCGTAAGTGTGAGGCGTGCGGTTACAGCAAGTGTGGTTAGCTGGGCACGGGTAAAAAGGCTACCAGGTCACGCCCCTGCCGTGCTGTGGCCTGCGGTACCCCTTCTCACCTGAAGCGTGATAGCCTACCGTCAACGGAGGTAGTGATGCGCACGCTACTGATTAGTCTTGGTCTGCTGCTGCTGTGGCCGCTGGGCTGGGCACAAGGTATCACGAGCGTTGCTGTCTATCCCTTTAGCGGCCCGGATGTCATCTTAGGGACGGCGGTGGCTGATCGGGTGGCGGAGGGGTTGGTTGATGACGCCCTGGTGATCGGAGTCTTCCCCACGCCGGTGTTGGTACCGCCGCTAGTGGCCGAGGAAGGTTTTTTCAACCCGCTGGCCTTCCTGAACGAGCGCTTCGAGGTAGCCGGTTTTGACGGCGCTGCGATGGTGCGTGAGACGCTAGGGGTGGATATCGCGCTAACCGGGTCGGTGACGCTTACCGGCGAGCGGCTGAGGCTCGAGCTCTACCTAGCCACCCCTGAGCGGGTGACCAGGCACCTCCTGCGCGCCCCACAGGGCGAGCCGGGGCGCCTGGCAGTCCAGGTGCTGGGAATACTCAACCGTGAGTTCGATCTACAGGTAGATACTGCTAACACCGCTATCGACCTGCTAACCGCTTATGGTGACTATGTGCAGGCGCTGGCGCTGTTAAGCGGCGGCTTTACCGCCGAGGCGCTGGAGCGGCTAACGCAAGCAGTCGCCGCCGAGGAGGCCGAAGTACACTGGCAGGCGCTGCTTGACAACCTGCAAGCTTATTTAGCGGGCGGTGAGGTAGCCGATCCGCTGCTGTGGGCGGCACTGGAGTTGACCCGGTCACCGCTGGATAACCTGCGCGCTATCGCAGCTTTTGAGGCGCTGGCAGCCGAGAAGGAATGGTTGGGCGAAGCCTTGTGGCCGCTGGCTCAGCTCTGGGTAGCCACCCTCAGAGCCAGCATCAACGACCACCCTGGGGCCAGGGCGGCTTTCGAGCAGGCGGCGCGCTACCCGTATGGCCTGGCAGCTAGGGCTGTCTACCGGGCGGTCAACCGGGTTGAGAGCGCGTATCAAGACCTCACTGAGCTAGTTGATATACCAGAGCGGAGTGCGCTGCTCGGCGCGCAGCTTGCCGCGCAGCAGCTCGGCGAGACCGCTCTGGAAATAGAGGCCCTGGCACTGTGGAGCCGCGTCGCGCCCTTTATGACCTACCCCTTCGAGCGGCGCTCGTTCATCGCCTTTGACCAAGACGACGCGCTGGCCGCGGCCCAGGCGCTGGTGGTAGCGGTAAGCTTAGCGCCCGAGAGCGACCTGTACTGGACCAACCTGGGCTGGGCCTACTACCTGCTCGGCTTTTTGGCGCGCAGCGAGCGTGCTTCGCTGCGCGCCCTGGAACTGAATGACCAGCAGTACGTAGCCTGGTATAACCTCGGCCTCGTGCAGGCGGTAACAGCTCGCCTGGGCGAAGCGATGGAGGCTTACCAGCACGCCCTAGCCATCGACCCCGGTGTGGAAGATGAGGCCATCGTCGATCTTGAAAATGCGCTAGAACTCTTTCCGAATCAGATCGGGGTCCACTTCGCGCTCGCTACGCTATATGAGGCCGAGGGGCGCCGCGAGGAGGCCGCCGCTCAGTTTGAGCAGTATCTGGCGCGCGGTGGAGTGGAGCCCTTTGCTGCGCAGGCACGGCAGCGTATCGCTGTGCTGCGCGCTCCGCCGCCGCCTCTGGAGATTACTTCGGATATCACGCTCAACCTCGGTGCTCGTGGCCCCGTCACCGCTACTTTCCAGCCTGGGGACCGCCTAGCGGCCCGCTTCGAGCTCTCCACCCCCGGCTTTGAGCTGCCCGCTCAGGTAATGGTGACCCTGAGTCTCCAGGGCGCTGACCTAGCAGCTTTGTCGCAAACGGTAAGCATCCCCCGGGGCGCAGTGGCCTTCGTAATCGGCGATATCGCCCTGGACCTTCCGGCGACCTTAGCCCCCGGCAGGTACCGGCTCAGCCTCAGCGTGAGCGGGCTAGCCGAGCAGTTCGCTAGCGCCACCGTTCCCCTGGAGGTGACCGGCAGCCCGTCGCTGCTGCGCCGCCTGCTTAGCCGGGGGATCGTGCTGCGCACGCTTGCTGCTGAGGTGGCGATCTACACGGCGGCTGATTTAGCGCGCAGCGAGCCTGATCTTCGCCTGGTCGAAGCGCTGCTGCAAGAGCTGCGCCTAACGGCGGCGGTGGCGCAAGAGGCGCTGCCCGAGGTCACGGTGGGCCGCTTCGCGGGCAAGCAAGGCGGGGCGCTGTTCCGCGACAGCACGGCTGACGATGTGCGCGACTTTCTTAACTTCGTGCTGGCGCAGGCCGGACTGGCTAACTCGAGCTTTACCTTTGTGGACCTTTACGCTCAGTGGGCCCTAGACGGCGCCCCTGCGCCGTAGGAGGGGTGATGCGCGTCGGTATTGTCGGAGCGGGAACGATGGGGGTGATGCATGCTGCGGCCTGGGCGCAGACCGGCGCCAAGCTGGTAGGCGTCTACAGCCTACGCGATGGGCCGGAGCTAGCCCACCGTTATAGCGCCAAAGTGTTCGAGCGCTATGACGAGCTGCTTAAGGCGGTCGATGTCGTCGATCTGTGCGTGCCTACCAATCTGCACCCCGCCATGACGGCGCAGGCGGCGGAGGCCGGCAAGCACGTGGTGTGCGAAAAGCCGCCAGCGCTGACCATGGCTGAAGGCGAAGCGATGATCGCCACTTGCGAGCGGGCCGGGGTCAGGCTATTTATCGCCATGGTGGTCCGCTTCTTTCCGCAGTACCGGGCAGCGCAGCAGCTAGTGGCGGCCGGGCAGCTCGGAGCCTTAGGGGTGTTGCGGCTTAGGCGCGCCGCCTATCAGCCGCGCAAAGAGGTCGATAACTGGTTCTTGGATGAGGCGCGCTCGGGCGGCATGGTGGTGGACATGATGATTCACGACTTCGATTACGCCCGCTGGCTGGCCGGCCCGGTGATACGGGTTTACGCCCAGTCGGCTCGAGCGCTTGCGCCTGACTCCTCAGGCGACTACGCCCTGGTCACCTTGCGCTTCGCTTCCGGTGCCATGGCCATCGTCGAGGGGGCTTGGGCCAACCCGCCGGGGGTGTTCCGCACCGGCTTCGACCTAGCTGGGAGCGAAGGGCTGATCGAGTGGAGTTCGGACGACACGGCCACTATCCGCACCTTCTTGCAGCCGAGCGCTGCTCAGGCGGCTGCCTGCCCTGAGCGCAGCGAAGCGGCCTGCCCTGAGCGCAGCGAAGGGGCGGGGTTGCCGCTAGCCCCCTTGCCCGAAGACCCCTACACCAGCCAGCTTAAACACGTCTACCGGGCTATCAAGACCGGTGAACCGTTTGCCGTGACGCCACAAGACAGCCTGGAGGCGCTGCGCATCGCGCTAGCGGCACGTGAGTCGCTCCAGACGGGGCTGGTGGTGACGCTATGAAGGTCGGTATCCTCAGTCTGGCCCACGTTCATGCCGATGGCTATCTCGCCTTGCTGCCAGAGCTGCCTGATGTCAGGCTCATCGGCTTCTCCGATGACGATACCGAGCGCGCCCAGGCCACGGCGGCCCGGACCGACATCCCTTGGCTCGGTTCGGACGCCGCACTGCTAGCCGAGCGGCCGGATGCGGTGATCATCTGTTCGGAGAACGCCAAGCACCGCGCGGCGGTCGAGCAGGCAGCGGCAGCGGGCGCCCATGTGCTGTGCGAGAAGCCCATCGCGACCACCTTAGCGGACGCACTCTCAATGCGGGAAGCCTGCGAGCGCCACGGCGTTAGCTTCATGACCGCCTTCCCGATGCGTTTTGACGCCTCGCTGCAAGCGCTCAAGGCGATGCTTAAGCAGGGTGAGCTGGGGCGCGTCTATGGGATCAACGGCATCAACCATGCCGAGTGCCCGAGCCGCCATCGCGCCTGGTTTGTCGACCCGGAACTGGCCGGTGGCGGCGCGGTGATGGACCATATCGTCCACCTAGCCGATCTCTACCGCTGGCTCTTAGCTAGCGAGATCACGGCGGTCTATGCCGAAGTGGGCAACCCCTTCCTGCCGGAGTCGGTCGCCGTCGATACCGCCTGCCTGGCTAGCGTCACGCTCTCAAACGGCGTCTTTGCCAGCATCGACGCCAGCTGGAGCCGCCCTAGCAGCTACCCGCGCTGGGGACAGCTCAAGTTGGAGGTGGTAGGCGAACGAGGGGCGGTAGCCATAGACGCCTTCGCGCAGCACCTCACGCTTTATAGCCCTCACGCCTCGCGCCAGCCGAGCTGGGTGAATTGGGGGGGCAACCCCAACCGGGCGATGCTGGCGGCGTTTATCGCTAGCGTGCGCCTGGGTGCTCCGCCGCCGGTGACCTGGCAGGACGGCTATCAGGCGCTGCGAGTGGCGCTAGCCTGCTACGCTTCGCAAGCCGGGGGTGCGGTGGTGCCCCTGGGAGGCCTTACCGCAGTGGGCTAGAATAGCCTATGGCTTACCGAAGCTATGACAGCCCTCCCACCTGGTATCAGGATGGCAAGTGGCTTAGCGGTCTGTTGCTCGTGCCGGTACTGATGGCACTACTGCTCATGGTCACGCTGACCCAGTTGAGCTCGCCCGGCCCTGGGCGGGCTGTCTTGCAGAAAGCGCTGGCCTTGGCCCTGTTTCCCGACGGGCTGGAGGCCGCCACCCTGCCGGCGGTGGAGCTGCCGACGCAAGTGTCACCCGGCGAGCCGCTCGAGCTAGTGACCGGTGTGGCGGTCTTCGCTGCGGCTGAGGAGCTTGACGGTCTGACCCCAGAAAGCGCCCGCTTGCGAGTTGCCGATGCACTGGCTGCTTTGCTTCTGCGCGAGGGGCTGCAAGGGACGCTAACCCGGGTGGCTAATCCACAACTGGCTCAGCAGCTCAGTGCCGACTTTGTCAGCGACCTGAGCCGGATCTACCTCGAAGCGGCCCTGCTCCCTGCCGGACTGGCCGACGGCTCAAGGCTGGCGGACTGGCGCCAGCAGCGAGCTAATCGCCCTGGCCAGCCGGTGCAGCCGATCGTCGGGGTGTTCGTGTTAGTTGAGCCCGCAGAGCTCGAGCCCTTAACTAATCGCGATATCGGGGTGTTAGTGGTGCGCCGCCTCAATGAGGTGCTGCTGACCCAAGGGCTGCCCGCCGCCCAGGCGCTGGTTGGCAACGCCAACCTGCTCCAGCGCCTGAACGACACGGCGCAAGGCGAGATCAGGCAGGCGCTGGGCGCGTTTCTCGCCACGACGCTAATCGCCGAGGAGCCCGCCATCGCGCGGCGGCTGACGCAGGCCCGGGAGGCGGCGGCCCAAGAGGCCACTGCTGCCCCGGTGCCCTGGTTGGGGCCGGAGCTAGCCGACCTGCCGCCCGCTGAGGCTAATGCGCTGGTGCTACAGCGGGTCTCGGAGGCTATCTACCACCGGGGCCTCACTGAAGCGCTGGCGACTATTACCGAGCCTGACGCTAGGTTGCGCATCGGCGCGGCGCTCGAGCCGTTTAGCGCCTTTACCGCTAGCCAGCACGGCCATTGGCTACGCCTTAGCTGGCTGCTGGCGGCGCTGGCACTACTGCTCGGTGGGTTGCTGGTCTTCTTTAGCAACGGTTTGAGCCGCGTCATTAACCTCGGGCTGGTGCTGCTCATGGCTGCGGTACCGGGGACGCTGCTGTTGGCAGCGCTCGAGCAGGCGCTAGCCCAATCCGCTGCCCCAACCCTCCCGCACGTCGAAGGGACGCTGGTCTCGCTCACGGCGCTGGCCCGTTACCTGCTGTTGCATATCCCCGACGATGTCGCAGCCATCGCCCTGCGCAACCACCTGGTAGCGGTGATGGTCGGCGCCGGGTTGGTGCTGTTGCCCTTGGCGGTGTGGCTGGTGATGACCTTCCGCCCGCGCCGCCGGAGATTCTGAGCAGCGCGTATACTGTCAACTTATGAAGGCCTCTCCCGCCGCGCTTAGCAAGCTCGACTTCGACCGCGTCCGCCAGGCGCTAGCCGAGCGGACCGCCTTGCGGCTGGGGACGGAAAGGGCGCTAGCGCTATTGCCCAACTTAGGCCGGGTCGAGCTTGAGACGGCCTGGCAGCGGCTGGCCGAGGCGCTGCAGGGGCCATTGTCGCTGGGCGGCGTGGAAGATATCCGCGAGCTAGTGCAGCTCGTTATGGATGGGCGGATACTCGAGGGCCCAGAGCTGTTTAGCATCGCCTACACCATGGACGCCGCAGGGACCATCAAGCGGGCCATCCTGGCCTCCGAGCGACCGGCTCTCTCAGCGCTGGCCAGGTTAATGAGCAGTTTTGACGGAGTGCTCAGGCTGGTGCGCGAACAGCTCGATCACGATGGCAGCGTGCGCGACGATGCCACTCCTAAGCTGCGCGACATCCGGCGGCGGCTAGCGCCCTTGCGCGGGCGCATCCGCGAGCGCTTAGGCGAGCTGCTCGCCCGCTACGCTGAGGCGGTTCAAGACCCGATCATCACCCTCAGGCGCGACCGTTACGTGATCCCCATCAAGACCAGCCATCAGGGGCGGGTGCCGGGGATCGTCATCGACACCTCAGACTCGGGCGCCACGGTGTTTATCGAGCCGCAGTCGATCGTGCCGCTAAACAACGAGCTAGCGCTATTGGAGTTCGAGGAGCGCGACGAGGTGCGGCGCATCCTGATTGCCATAGGGCAACGCCTGGCTTTTGAGCCGGGACTAGCGCCGACCTTGGAGGTTTTGGCTGAGCTGGATCTGATCGCCGCCAGCGCCCGGCTAGCCCGCGACTGGCGGTTGGTGCAGCCGAGTTTAAACGACCAAGGGGAGGTGCGGCTAGCGGCGGCGCGCCACCCGCTGATTAAGGACTGCGTGCCGAACACGCTGCGGCTCGCTGCGGAGCGGCGGCTGCTGATTATCACCGGACCCAACGCTGGGGGTAAGACCGTAGCCCTGAAGACTCTAGGGCTGGCGGTCTTGATGGCCCACAGCGGGCTGTTCGTAGCGGCGGCCAGTGAGCCGCCCCCCACGGTGCCGTTCTTTGACTCCTTACTGACCGATATCGGCGACGAGCAGTCGATCGAGGCTAGCCTCAGCACCTATGCCGGGCACCTTAAGAACCTCCGGGCCATCGTCGAGCAGGCCGACGAGAGCGTGTTGGTGCTGATCGATGAGCTGGGCTCAGGGACCGACCCGACCGAGGGGGCGGCCTTGTCGCAAGCGGTATTGGAGCAGCTCTTGGCTAGCGGGGCGCGAGGGCTAGTGACCACCCACCTGGCGCCCATTAAGGTCTTCGCCGCGCAGACGCCAAGGGTAGAGAACGCCGCCATGCAGTTCGACGTAGCGGAGCTAAGGCCGCGCTTCGAGCTGGTAGTGGGGCAGCCGGGGCGCAGCTACGCCTTAGCGATTGCCGAGCGCTTGGGTCTGCCTGACGCTCTGCTGGCTCGAGCCCGCGAGATCCTGGGGCCCGAAGGGGTGGGTTTAGAGGCGCTCCTAGAGGCGCTCGAGCGCGAGCAGGAGAAGCTCCTAGCCGAACGGAGCGAGCTGCAAGCGGCCCACCGTCAGACGCTTGAGGAGGCTGAGCTGCTGCGGGCCCAGATCGCCATGCTGCGCCAGCGCGAGCAGGAGGTTTTAGCCGCCGCCGCCGAGAAGGCCGACGAGCTGCTGCAAGAGACTTTGTTGCGGGCTAAGGCGCTCAAGCGCACCGCAACCAGCGATCAGCAGCAGCGCGGCAAAGCCTTGGCCGAGCTACAGGCGCTGCGGCGCACGGTGCGCGGTGCGCCCGACCAACCTCAACAGGCACCAGAGGAACTGCTCCCTGGCACTGAGGTGCTGGTCCCCGAATACGGTGCCAAGGGGTTAGTGGTAGAGCGGCGCGGTCAGGAGGTGGTGGTGCGGCTAGGGCTAATCAAGGTTACCGTGCCGCGGCGTAGCGTTACGGTGCTAGGCGCCTCCAAGGCAGTGGCCTCAGCCTCGGCGGTAGTGCTCCCGACCCGCTTCGACAACGAGCTGAACGTGCGTGGTGAGCGAGCCGAGGCGGCTATTGAGCAGATCCGCGACTTTATCCGCGAGGCGCACGCGCTCAAGGTAGAGTCGGTGCGCATCCTCCACGGCAAGGGGACTGGAGCGCTGCGCGACGCGGTGCGGCAGTACCTCAAGGGGGAGCGGCTGGTGACGCGCTTTGAAGACGCCGTCCCCTTTGAAGGCGGACACGGCGTGACGGTGGCTTACTTGCGGCTGTAGGCTCTGGCTAGCGTGGAGTACCACAACATGAGTGCCACATGCTAGCATGTGACTGACATGTTCAAGATGATTCAGATCCGCCATGTCCCCGATGCCCTGCACCGTAAGCTCAAGGCACGGGCGGCTAGTCTCGGCATGACGCTGTCGGATTATCTCTTGGCCGAAGTCGAGGCGATTGCCGAGAAGCCTACCGTGCCGGAGTGGTTGGAGTTGGTACGGCGCCTGGAGCCGGTCGTTGTGGACGAGGACCCGGCCACCGTCATCCGCCGACATCGCGATGCCGAATAGCGGCCAAGGCGTCGTGATCGATGCCTCGGCCACCGTCGATCTGTTGCTGGGTATTGAGCCGAACGCCGGCCAACTGCAGCAACGGCTGAGACGACCCACTCTCAGCTTGCACGCCCCGCACCTGCTCGACCTCGAGGTGCTGCACACGCTGCGCCGCTACGAGCGACGGGGGATCGTCTCGGCACAGCGGGTGGCGCAGGCGCGCCAGGTGTTGACTTCCTTGCGGTTGACGCGCTACTCGCACGCCGCTCTGGGCGAGCGCATCTGGGCCTTACGCCACACCCTTACTGCCTATGACGCGGCCTACGTCGCACTGGCCGAAGGGTTGAACCTCCCGCTGCTTACCAGCGACGGCCGGTTGGCGCGGGCGTTAGGGCATACCGCGCATATCGAATGCGTTGGTCAGTGACAGTCAAGCCGGACCAGCTCCGCTGTGCTGAAGGGTATGCGCAGTTCGGTGCTGTAGTAAAAGCTCCGCCCGTCAAGGCTGTAGGCGATGGCCTCTTGTTGCGGCAGCCGCCGCAGCGGGATGGGTCGGTAATCGATCCCTTCGACCAGCTCATCGACCGGTTTTAAGGCCGCTGCGAAGATGAACTCTAGGGCGTGCTCGTAGGTCAGAACCAGCAGCCGCTCACCATCAGGGCTTAAGTCCATGCCGGTAGCCAGCCAGCCGAGGAGGCTGCTGCGACCCCGCCCCAAGGCCGGGAGGTCGACCACCCCCAGAAATTCTAGCGTCTGCACGGCGTCGGTGCTGGTCTTCCAGCCGGCTGCCAGCCGGTAGAGCCGCGCTGGCTCGGCGCGCAGCCGCCAGGGGTTCCCCTCCTTGCTGAGGAGATAGATGTTCCCTGCGGGATCGACCGCCAGCGCCTCAGCGTCGCGCGGGCCGTCAGGGTAGCGCAGGCGAAGCTGCCGGTAGGGGACAACGCGGTCGGCGACGATGTCACGCTCGCGCAGTACCACCAGGCGGATCTCGTCGCGCACAGCGTTGTTATCACCGATATCGCCCACGAACAGGCAGGGCTGGCCGTCGTCGCAAGGACCGATCGCCAGCGCCTCGGTATCGCTCGGGGTGAAGCGCTCGATGCGTACCTGACGGGTCGCACCCCCCGAGGTGTCGGTGAGGTAGAGATATGGTCCGTCGTCCGAATCGTTGATGTGATAGAGGCGCCCCTCGACCAAGCGCGACACCGCTAAGCCGCTGGCTTCCGGGAGCAGGGCCGTATCGAGCAGGCCGACAGTAACGGGCTCGCTCCAGCGCTCGCAATGGTTGGGCGAAGCCTTGAGCTGCGCTTGCGCGAGGCCGCTTAACAGCATTACGAGAACCAAAAGCCTCACTTGGTCAACTTACCGTAGCCACGCATGAGATGCCGCTAAGGACCGCTGTGTCATACTGCCGCCATGCGACCAAAAACCATAGTGTTCGACCTCGACGGCACGCTGGTCGACTCGTTGCCCGATATCAGCAACAGTTTTCGCTACGGTTTCGCTAAGCTAGGCTTGCCCGTGCCAGACGCTACCGCGGTCAGGGCCGAGATTGGCAAGCCGTTAGAGGAGATGTACGCCAGCTTTGCGCCAGCTGAGCAGGTAGCAGCACTATGCGCCTGCTACCGCGAGCATTACCCCCAGCACTTCACCGACCAGACGCGGCCGTACCCGGGCGTGCTCGAGCTGCTGGCGCAGTTACGGCAAGCTGGTTTCAAGACTGCGGTGGCTACCACCAAACAGAGCTTTATGGCCACGCGCCTCTTGACCGCTCTCGGCCTCGTTGCGCTCATCGATCATATCCAAGGGACTGACGGCTTTCCACATAAGCCCGCGCCGGACGTGATCTTGCGCGCGCTGGCAGCGGTAGGCGGCGATGGTTTGTGGATGGTGGGCGACACTGTTTCGGACATCGCGGCCGGCAAGGCTGCGGGCTTAAAAACCTACGCCGTGAGCTGGGGCACGCACGATGCTGCTACCTTAGCCTCGGCTCATCCGGATGTGTTGGCAACTACGCTCACGCCGCTTTTGGAGCTGACGGCTTTATCGCAAAAATAAGGACGCCTGGCTCCCATTCCAAGCGCCCTCACGACTCCCAAGTCGCTCTCACTTCTCTTCCCATGCCACTGTACCATATGGCTCAACCCGGCGCTAGCCTCTCAGCTTTATTAGATCGAGGGCCAGTAGACTGCTGATATGTCGTTACCGCGCCTTATACTTAGCGTGAGCCTGGCCCTAGCTGTGCTGGCTTGGCTGTTTATCCAGAGCCCCTTGAGCCCGCCGGCCCGCGGTATCGCCATCCCTATCCCCACCGTCTACGCGGTAGTGAGCGACCCTTACCAGCGCGATCCGCTACTGCACCGCTACGGGCTCTATCGCACGGCGTTGCTAGCCAACGACTTGGCGGCGCTGCAGGCGCTCTTGGAGGAGGTCGCCGGCAGTTACCTGGAGTACCGCACCCTACTGACGCTAGCTCGCAGCCCGCAGCTCCCTGCCGGCGAGCGCTATGCCTACTTCGAGCGGGCCATGGCGGTGCGGATCAACGACCCGCTGGCCCGCCTGGCTACCCGTGAGCTGCTGCTGGAACAGGCCCGCCTGGCCGAAGAGGCCGGCTTGGTATCAGCGGCCATCGATCACTACGCCGCAGCTCTCCCCGCAGCCGCAGCCTTTACCGCCTTGCGGCGGCTGGAGACCCGCCCGCTGGTGCTGGCTAACATATTCCTGCGAGCGCGACAGCATCGCAACGCCTTAAGCGCTCTTGACGGATGGTCGGCCCCGTCTATCGAAGCACCTGCCTACCGCGCTATCGGGGAGCATGCTCGAGCGCTTGACGCCTATCAGCGCTGGCTTAACGAAGAGCCCAGCAATGCTACCGCGCTATTTGGCCGGGCCTGGTCGCTCTTTGCGCTGGGGCGCAACGCTGAGGCCGAGCGGGCCTTTAGTGAGCTTTCCGGCCCAAGTGCCCTCCACGGCTTAGCACTCCTGGCCAACCGAGCAGGCGACCTCGACCACGCCGTTACCCTGTTGCGCCAGAGCGGTGAGCCGCGACACCTCTGGCTGGCGACCGATCTACTTGAAGGGCGGGGTCGCAGCCGCGACGCCCTGCCGATCTACCTCGACCTGGCCGTGGGAGGCTCAGCCTTTGCTGACGACGCCGCCCATCGCGCCCTGGTCTTGGCCGAGCGGCTGGGCCAAGCCAAGATAGCAGACCAGGCGCTGGACTTGCTGCCCGAACACTCGTTCTTCGGGGCCTTGCGCGGTAAGTCCATCAAACCTGCGCTGGTCGATACCCTGACTACCCCCGAACTCGAGGTTGTGGCGTTGGCGCGGGCGCTGATGCGCGTGGGCGACCACGAGGCAGCCGTCGGTGAGCTGCTCTTTGCCCTGCGCAAGGCTGCCGATGAGGCAAGCATTGTCGCACTAGGAGAGACGCTGCAAACCTTGGGCGAGTACCGGCAGAGCGCGCGCGCCGCGCGGCAGTGGCAGCCTAGGAGCCTGGAGCGCCGTACCTGGCAGCTGGCCTACCCGCGAGCCTATGCGGCGCTAGTTGAGCGCGAGGCGGCGGCTTGGCAGGTCGAACCCGCCTTGATCTGGGCGGTAATGCGCCAGGAGTCAGCGTTTTATCCCCGGGCCATATCAGTTGCTGACGCACAAGGCTTAATGCAGGTCATACCTTCGACCTGGACTTGGTTAGCCGAGATGCTGCGCGAAGCTCCCGGCGATCCCTTCGACACCGCGACCAATATCCGTTACGGCGTTTACTACCTGCGCCGACTAATCGACCGCTTCGATGGTGATCTTGAACTGGTGGTAGCGGCTTACAACCGCGGCCAGGGCTACATCTCGCGGCTCTATCAGGGTGAGGTAGTAAACGGCGATAGGAACGAGCTTTATCGCTTCATAGACGCCTTTGAAACCCGCGAGTACCTGCAGATTGTGATGCACAATTACCAGGTCTACCGACTGCTTTACTTCGATACTGCGCTGGCCCAAGAGCAGCCCTGATAGCTTTCCGAGGCTCATTCGCAGCGACTGGCAACGGCGTTGCCGAACACAGCGAAATGGCAACAAAAAAGCCCGATGCACAGCATCGGGCCTGATGGCGAAGGAGGCTAATCGAAGCGGATGTTCCGCTCGTCTTCGAGAGTAAACGCCTGCATCTTGGCGGGATCGGCCAACAGCTCGACTCGGTCTCCGGCCACTACCCGAGCGTGGGCATCAACGCGGGCTACTAGCGTCTGGTCGCCGTCTACCGAGGCGATTAGGATGGTTTCGGCACCAAGCGGTTCAACCACTTCGATGGTTGCTTTGATGGTGTTGTCCTGCTCGGGAATGCTAGTGTCGCCGCGCAAGCCTAGGTTCTCGGGGCGGATGCCGAAGTAGACCTTCTTGCCGCTATGCTTTTGCAGCTTCCTGGCTAGCTCGGCGTCCGGCTTAATATCGAAGTTAGTCCCCTTGATGCGGCCATCTTGTACCGTACCGACCAGGAAGTTCATGGCCGGCGAGCCCATGAAGCCCGCTACGAACTTGTTAATCGGCTTGTCATAGAGGTTGATTGGGCTATCGACCTGCTGAACCAGGCCGTCTTTCATGACCACGATACGGGTACCCATGGTCATGGCTTCGACCTGGTCGTGGGTCACGTAGACAGTAGTGACACCTAGGCGGCGGTGGAGCTTCGCGATGCTGGCGCGCATCTCGACGCGCAGCTTAGCGTCGAGGTTGCTCAGCGGCTCGTCCATCAAGAACACCTTGGGCTCGCGCACGATGGCGCGGCCAAGTGCTACGCGCTGGCGCTGCCCGCCCGACAGCTCGCGCGGGCGGCGCTCTAGCAGGTGCTCAATCTGGAGCATCTGTGCCGCTTCACGCACCCGGCGGTCGATCTCAGCCTTGGGCGTTTTGCGCAACCTCAGGCCGAACGACATGTTCTGGTAGACGTTCATGTGCGGATACAGCGCGTAGTTCTGGAAGACCATGGCGATGTCGCGATCCTTGGGCGGCACGTCGTTGACCACCCGCTCGCCGATCTTGATCGTGCCCTCGGTAATCTCTTCCAGCCCGGCAATCATCCGCAGCGTGGTGGTCTTGCCGCAACCGGATGGGCCGACAAAGACCATGAACTCCTCATCATGAATCTGAAGGTTAAAGTCTTTGACCGCCGTGACGTTACCGAAGCGCTTGAAAACCTTGTCTAGTACGACTTCTGCCACTGAAGTCCTCCTTTGGTGCGTGGTAGCTTTAGCCTTGGCCAGCGTAGCTGCTTGAGT
>JAGXSJ010000085.1 GCA_018333895.1 Truepera sp. | reverse complement strand
GTTGGGTTATGAATACTCTTTGAGCTGTGCGTACTCACCGGCAAAATACAACAGCGGCCGGTCGTTCTGCCAGGCCAAGTATTCGACCTGACCGACAAACAGGGTGTGGTCGCCGACGGCATGGCGCTCAGTGATGCGGCAGATGAGGTGGGCCAGCGCCCCTGCCAAGAGCGGAAAGCCCTCTTTGGTAACGAACTGAGCGCGGCCTTCGGCCGGGCGCCCGGCAAAGCGATTGCTGTCGTGGATTTGGCGCTCATTCAGCACACTGACCCCGTAGTGGGTGCTGCTTAATAGGAACTGGTGGGCTCGAGCCTGGTTGTCGATGGAGATTACCACCAAGGGAGGCTCGAGCGACACCGACATAAAGGCGTTGACCGTGATGCCGTGTACCTCACCGTCGTGCGGGATGGTGACAACGGTGATGCCGGTAGCAAAACGGCCTAGCGCGTTGCGGAACTGGCGGTGATCGATCTCAGCAGGGTAGGACATGACTGGCAGGATAAGCCGCGTAGGGTTCAGCCGTGGCAGTAAAGGCGACAACGCCGCTGGGGTGCGGGTATCATGGGTCATACCTGCCAGGGGAGAAGGTTCGCCCTCATTGCCTCCATTATGGGTGCAGCGCAACCCTTATACTGTGCCTCAGAACTCTAAAGGAGCCCTTTATGACCCTTACCCCCCCTCTGCGCGCCCCGCGCGGCGCCACCCGTACTGCCAGGGGCTGGATTCAGGAGGCCGCTAAGCGGATGCTGTTAAATAATCTCGACCCTGAGGTAGCCGAAAAGCCTGAGGAGCTTATCGTCTACGGCGGGCGGGGCAAGGCGGCACGCTCGTGGCAGCACCTCCAGCGTATCCTCGAGACGCTGGAGCGGCTGGAGAACGACCAGACGCTGTTGGTCCAGTCCGGCAAAGCGGTCGGCGTGTTCAAGACCTTCCCGCTAGCGCCGCGGGTGATTATCGCCAACAGCAACTTAGTGCCGGCTTGGGCTAGCTGGCAGGAGTTCGACCGGCTCGAGCAGCTAGGCCTGATGATGTACGGCCAGATGACGGCCGGTTCGTGGATCTATATCGGCACGCAAGGGATCTTGCAAGGGACCTTTGAGGCCTTCGCAGCGGCGGCCAGGAAGCACTTTGGCGGGAGCTTAACAGGCACGCTGACGGTCACTGCGGGCTTAGGCGGGATGGGCGGCGCGCAACCTTTGGCTGTGACCTTAAACGGCGGCGTGATTATCGCCGTTGAGGTAGACCGGCAGCGGATCGAACGCCGCAAAAGAACCGGCTACCTCGATACCTGGACCGCTAGCCTTGATGACGCGCTCAAACAGGCTACGGCTGCGCAACAGGCCGGGCGGCCCTTATCGATCGGGCTGCTCGGCAACGCCGCCGAGATCGTCCCCGAACTCGTTCGGCTAGGCGTGACTCCGCAGCTTGTCACCGATCAGACCAGCGCCCACGATCCGATGTACGGCTACATACCGCCGCTAAGGGCGGACGAAGAGGCCGCCAAAGCCCGCCAGGCCGATCCGCAAGCCTACTACCGGCGTGTTCTTGACGCAATAGTGGCGCACTGCGCGGCCATCGTCGAACTTCAGCGGCGCGGCGCTATCGCCTTCGACTACGGCAACAACCTCCGTGCCTTTGCCAAGGCCGGCGGCTTTGCGGATGCGTTTAGCTACCCCGGCTTCGTCCCGGCTTTTATCCGCGACCAGTTCTGTCAGGGGCGGGGGCCGTTCCGCTGGGTGGCGCTATCGGGCGACCCTGAGGATATCTACCGGACCGATCAGGCCATCCTGGAGCTGTTCCCGGATAATGCCGAATTAAGGCGCTGGCTGACTGAGGGGGTCAAGACCTTTACCTTCCAGGGGTTACCGGCGCGGATCTGCTGGCTCGGTTATGGCGAGCGCGACCGGGCGGGGCTGCTGTTTAACGAGCTGGTGCGCGCCGGCGTGTTGAAGGCGCCGATAGTGATCGGCCGCGATCACCTGGATGCGGGCTCGGTGGCCAGCCCGTACCGCGAGACCGAGGCCATGCCGGACAGCTCGGATGCGGTGGCCGACTGGCCGCTACTCAACTTTGCCTTGAACGCCGTCTCGGGCGCGGGCTGGGTCAGCTTCCACCACGGCGGCGGCGTGGGGATGGGCTACAGCCTGCACGCCGGGCAGGTGAGCGTGGCCGATGGCAGCGCCGAGGCGGATGAGCGCCTGGCCCGCGTGCTGCTCAACGATCCCGGCACCGGGGTGATGCGCCACGCCGATGCCGGCTACGCCCGGGCCCAGCAGGTAGCGCGCGAGCGAGGGCTGGACTTACCCGGTGAATAGCATCTTTACCGGCATCAGCGAGCTCTATACTCCGACAGAGCGGCTGACGCAGGCTGCGCTGGCAGTCAGCGAGGGAGAGATAGTCTGGCTCGGCCCTGAGTCGGCGCTGCCCGAGAGCTATCGCGGCTGGCCCACTACCGGCCTGGGTGAGCGCGGGGTATTGCCCGGTCTGGTCGATAGCCACACCCACCTAGTTTGGGCTGGCGACCGGCTAGAGGAGTACTTAAGGCGCGCACGAGGCGAGTCTTACGAGGCGATTTTGCTGGCCGGTAGCGGGATCCATCAGACGGTAAGCGCTACCCAGCAGGCCTCCGAAGACGAGCTGTACGAGTTGGCACAGGCTCGAGCCCGGGTTCTCTTGCAGGGCGGCGTGACCGCGCTCGAGGTCAAGTCCGGCTACGGGCTTAGCCTCGAGCACGAGCTGAAGATGCTCCGGGTGATCAGGCGCTTGCGCCAAGCCGGGCCGCAGCGGATTACTGCCACACTGCTCGCGCACGTCATCCCCAGCGGCGTTAAACGCGACGGCTACCTGGAGATGTTCACCACCGAGCTGATCCCGGAAGTAGCCCGCACCGGCCTGGCCGAGGCCCTGGACGTATTCATCGACGAGGGGGCGTTTAGCGTGGCGGAGGGTAGGAGAGTATTCGAGGCTGCCCGCCGGCACGGACTGGCGATCAAGGGCCACGCCGAGCAGTTAACCCACACCGGGGCGACCCGGCTGATCTGTGAATTAGGCGGCCTCTCTGCTGACCACCTGGAGCAGGCGACCGAGCAAGATTGGCGAGCCCTGGCCGGCTCGGGTACCGTCGGCACGCTGCTGCCTCTAGCGGCGCTGCTGCTGCGTAAACCCTTCCCTGAGGCTCGAGCCATGTGGGACTTAGGCGTTAAGGTGGCAGTAGCAACCGATCACAACCCGGGCTCGAGCCCCCTATTTAGCCTGCTCTTGGCCTTGCAGTTGACCGTGGCGCTGGGTGGGCTGTCGGTGGAGGAGGCGCTCGTAGCCGGGACGCGCCATGCTGCTGACGCACTGGGCCAAGTGTGCTGGGGACGGCTAACCCCCGGTGCGGTGGCGGACTTTGTTGTGGTCGATGGGCCGCAAGCGCTAACACCTTTGTATCACTGGGGCCATGCGCCGATTGCCGGCGTGTATGTGGCCGGGCGCCCGGTGATGGCCGTGCGCTAACGCCTGTCGGACCAATGGGCCAGCATCTCGGCCAGCAACCGCGCCGCCACTAACGCCGTCAGTCCGCTGGGGTCGAGGTTGGGTGCAACTTCAGTTAAGTCGCAGCCGATCACCTCGTTGCGCTTGAAGGTGGCGCTTAGGAGTGCGATAGCTTCGGCGTAAGTCAAGCCGTCCACCTCCGGGCTGCTGGTGCCGGGGGCCAGGCTGGGGGTAAGCGCGTCGATATCGAAACTCAGGTACACGCTTTGGCCCTGGGGGAGCAGGGCGATGACCCCCTCGAGGTCCTGCCGGATGCGCCGCGCTGTAACCAGGGTATGGCCGCGCTCCTGGGCGGCCTGCCAGGCCTCGGGGTCGGTGCGCAGCCCGCGCAAGCCCAGCGTGGTGATGTGTAGGTCCGGCAGCGCCTCGGCCGCGCGGCGGAAAGGGCTGGAGTTGGCGTAGCGGGTGGCGTTGCGGCTGTCGCTGAAGTCAAGATGGGCATCAAACTGCACCACGTGCAGCTCACCGATTTCCTGGTAGGCCAGCAGTACCGGATAGCTGACGCTATGGTCGCCGCCCACGAAGACCGGCAGCCGCACCCGCTGGCGCAGCTCCTGAGCGGCCTGGGTAATGCGGGCAAAGGTCTCCTGGTGCTCGAGCTGAGCCGGATCGACATCGCCGGCATCGACCAGCGATACGCCCGACAAGCGGTAGCGCTCACTCTCAAGGTCAAAGTAACCGGCCGGGCCGAGGGCGTAGCGTCCGGAAGCCTCGCGCAGTGCGCCTGGAGCAAACCGGGCGCCGGGCCGGAAGCCAACCGCAAAGTCGTAGGGTAGGCCAAGTAGGCCGACATCCGCCTGCCACTCCTGGCTGAGCGGCCGGTAAGGGGCCTTAAAAAAGGTGGCCGGGCCGGTGAAGGGGAGTTCGCCATGACGCATGACTTAGTGTACTTAAAGATATGCCCGGTGCTTAAATAAGCCCCCTTAACCCCCTGTCATTCTGAGGAGCATAGCGACGAAGAATCTCGCCAGCGAAGAACCCGAGACCCCTTCGCGGAGCCTGCCCTGAGCTTGTCGAAGGGCTCAGGGTGACACCAAGGCGAGCCGGGGGGATTCCCCGCAACCGCTACGCACTTCACCAAAAGTCTGGGATGGGGCTCATGCTAACAGCCATCAGCCAAGCGTACCCACCGCCTGTTCCGCAACGCTAACCAGCTCGCCGCTGCGGATCAGCTCGCGCAGCTTGTCGAGCTCTGGCCGCAGGTAGCGGTCGCGATCCAGGTGCGGAATCTCCTGGCGGATGCGGGTATAGACCGCGTCTACCCCCTTGCCGGGGCGCAGCGGGGCGTGAAAATCGAGCGCCTGTGCCGCCGAAGCGACCTCGATGGCCAGCACCCACAGCACGTTCTCGAACACTTCTCGAGCTTTGCGGCAGGCGTGGGTGCCCATCGAGACGTGATCCTCTTGGTTAGCGCTGGTGGGAATCGAATCGACCGAGGCCGGGTGGGCCAGCACCTTGTTCTCGCTCACTAGGCTGGCGGCGGTGTACTGGCTGATCATTAACCCCGAGTGCAGGCCGCCTTGCGTCGCCAAGAAGGCCGGCAGGCCCGACAGCGCCGGGTTGAGCATCTGCTCGATGCGCCGCTCAGAGATGTTGGCCACTTCGGCGATGGCAATGGCGGCATAATCGGCTGCTAGCGCCAAGGGCTGGCCGTGGAAGTTCCCCGCCGAGATCACCCGCCCCTCGTCCCACAGCACCAGCGGGTTGTCGGTAACGCTTCTCAGCTCGCGCTCTAACACCTCCCGCACATGCCTCAGCGCGTCGCGCGAGGCGCCATGCACCTGGGGCACGGCCCGCAGCGAGTAGGCGTCTTGCACTTTGTCGCAATCGGCATGGGAGGCTTCGATAGCGGAGTTAGCCAGGAGCTTGCTGAGGTTACCGGCGACCGCTGCGGCGCCGGGGTGCGGGCGCAAGCGTGCCACTGCTGGATGAAACGGCTGATGGCTGGCTTTTATGGCCTCGACGCTCAGGGCGGCGGCGACGTCGGCGGTCTTCAGTAGCATCTCGGCATCCCAGACCAGCAGGGCCAACAGGCTGGTCATGGCCTGGGTGCCGTTAATCAGTGCCAACCCCTCCTTGGCCTCGAGCGTCAGCGGGTCCAGCCCCAGCTCAGACAAAACCTCGGCGGCGGGCCGGAGTTGGCCCTGGTACTCGACCTCGCCCTCCCCGATCAGCGGTAGACTCATGTGGGCGAGCGGGGCCAGGTCGCCCGAGGCGCCGACCGACCCTTGCGACGGGACAACCGGCTGGACGCCATGATTAAGCAGGTCCAGCAGCCGCGCTACGATCACGGGCCGCACCCCCGAGTAGCCGAGGGCCAGCGACTGGGCGCGCAGCAAGAGCATCCCCCGCACCACCTCGCTGGGGAAGGGCTGGCCCACGCCGATGGCGTGACTCAGCAGCAGGTTGCGCTGCAACTCGCGCAGCTGGCTAAGAGCGATGCGCACCTGGGCAAACTTGCCGAAGCCGGTATTAATCCCGTAAGCCACAGCGTTGGACTCCAGCAGCCGCTCGACAAAATCGCGCCCTTGCTGCAACCGCTGCTCGGCTACAGGCGCAAGCTGCACCGGGAGGCGGTTCCTAACCACCGCCACGAACTCAGACAAGCTGAGCTGCTGATCGAGACTGAGCACGCCTCAGATATACCAGATCAAACCGGAGCTCGAGCCGATTTCGGAGCGATGGTTACGACGAAGCGCCCCACCTTTTTAATTTACTATTTAGACGCCTGCGGTTAGTCTAGACCCTAAGGCGCGGTAAGCTAGCCTAGTGAACTCTCCTTATGTCGACTTCGAGCGCTCGGCCTGGGCGGAGCTGCGCAACTCGACGCCGTTAACTTTGACCGAGCGCGACTTAAGCGAGCTGCAAGGGATCAACGAGCAGCTCTCGCTAGATGAGGTAGTAGCGATCTACCTCCCGCTGTCGCGCCTGTTGAACCTCTACGTGGCCGCTACCCAGACCCTCCACCGGGCGACCGATACCTTCCTGGGCCGCCCTTCAGCCAGGGTTCCCTACCTTATCGGCGTGGCTGGCTCGGTAGCGGCAGGCAAAAGCACCACGGCGCGGCTGTTGCAGGCGCTCCTGTCGCGTTGGCCTGATCATCGCCAGGTCGATTTGGTTACCACCGACGGCTTTCTGTATTCGAACGCTGTTTTGGAAGAGCGCGGCCTGATGAACCGCAAGGGCTTCCCGGAGAGCTACGATCAGCGTACCCTGTTGACCTTTGTCGCTGCGGTGAAATCGGGGCAGCCGGAGGTCACCGCGCCGGTCTACTCGCACCTCAGTTATGACATTGTTCCGGGCGAAGTTATCAAAGTGCGCCAGCCCGATATCGTGATTATCGAAGGGCTTAACGTGTTGCAGGTCGGGGCGCGCCTCGCGGTTTCGGACTTCTTTGACTTTACCATCTATGTCGATGCTGAGGAGGCTTGGCTCAAGAGCTGGTATGTCGAGCGCTTTTTGCGCCTGCGCGAGACGGCCTTTAAGGATCCGGCCTCGTATTTTAAGCACTTTGCCGAGCTGCCCGAAGCGGAGGCCATCAGCATCGCGAAGCAGATCTGGGACGAGATTAACGGGCGCAACCTGCGCGAAAATATCCTGCCCACTAGGGAGCGGGCTACTTTGATCCTGACCAAAGGGGATAGGCATCGGATTGAGCGGGTGCGGCTGCGCAAGCTGTGAGAGGACTTTCGACCCTACTGTACGTTACTTCTAGCCTGATACAACGAAGCGTATGGTGGTCCCCGGTGAGGCAGAATGAGGCGGTCATGCAAACATTGCAGAGCTTAATCGAAAAACTCCAGCGGGAAGCGGTCGAGGAGGGCCAGCGCCAGGCTCAGGCTATCACTGCTGAGGCCCAAGCCAAGGCGATCAAAACGGTCAAGGAGGCTGAGGCTAAGGCAGCGCGCATCCTCGAGCAGGCCGAGCAAGACGCCAAAGCCTTTACCGAGCGGAGTACCAGGGCGCTCGAGCAGGCCGGGCGCGACCTGTTAATCTCGGTCAGCCAAGGGGTGGAGAGCATTCTGGCCGGTCTGGTGCGCGAGTCCTTGCAGCAGGCGCTAACTCCTGAAGTGTTGCGCGAAATCCTCCTTAAGATGACCGAAGCCTACCTCGTGCGCGGCGGGCGCGAGCGGCGCATGACGGTTTTGCTCAGCCCTGAGGATCACGAGCAGTTGGTTAAGTACTACGCCGAGCTATACCGCCAGAAGCTGGCGCAAGGCGTGGAGCTGAAGCTCGATAACGAGGTGGTCAGGGGTTTTCGGGTGGCCATGGATGAGGGTTATATCGAGCACGACTTTACCCTGTCGGCCATCGCCGAGGCGCTGACCTACTACCTGCAGCCCCATCTGGCCCGGATTATCCCGCGCACCGCGCCCAAGCTGTCTCAGGAGGGCTAGTGTTCACCTATCTGCTAGCCAGCCTCCCAACGCTAAAACTTACTGAGGCACCAAACCTCAGCGCCGAAGCCTTCTTGGCCTCGTGCGAGCGCTTTGTCTCCGTCGCCGGGCAGGCTGATCTGCAGGCGGTGTTCAGCCCTACCGAAGACCCCCCCAGCACCGCCGTAGCGGCAACTTGGCTGGCCTGGGAGACGCAGTGGCGCAACGCTGTGGCGCAGCAACGCGCAGCGCGGCGGCGCCTCGAGGCATCCCCCTACTTGCGCTCGCACCCAGGTTATCGCGTCGATATCGCCCTGCGGGTAGCCGAAGCCTATGCCAGAGAGACGCCGCTGGCGCGCGAACTGGCGCTTACGGAGCTGTGCTGGCGACTCCTCGACGAGTTGGCCTTACAGGACTCCTGGGGCTTGGCAGCCCTCTACGCCTACGCTGTTAAGCTCCGCCTGGCCTGGCGCTGGGCCGGTTTGACCGATGAGGCGGGGTGGGTGGCGCTCGAGGCGGCAGTGCGGCAGCTTGAGGCTAGTCATGGCTAACACCGGGCGGATTGTGGCGGTCAGCGGCAACCTGCTCACCGTGGCCTTTGATAAGCCGGTGATGCAAAACGAGGTCGGCTATGCCGTGTTGGGTCGGCTCAGGCTAAAAGCCGAGCTGATCCGGGTGCGCGGCACTCACGCTGATATGCAGGTCTTTGAAGACACTACCGGGCTGTATGTAGGTGGCCAGGTGGACTTTTCCAACGAACTGCTGGCCGTTGAACTCGGTCCGGGACTGTTGGGCCAGATCTATGACGGGCTGCAGAACCCACTGCCGGAGCTAGCCGAAGCTAGCGGCTTCTTCCTGCCGCGCGGGCTCTACCTTGATCCCCTCGATAGGGAGCGCCGCTGGGCTTTTAACCCTACCCGTACCGGTCAGCAATTGATGGCTGGTGATACCCTAGGAACCGTACCGGAGGGGGTATTTACCCATCGCATCATGGTCCCCTTGGCGCTGCCGGGCTGGCTTACGCTTAGGTGGCTGGCGCCGCCTGGCGAATACACCGTTGCTGAGGTGATCGCCAAGCTCGAAGATGAGCGCGGGCGCGAGCATGCCGTGAGCATGTTGCAGCGCTGGCCGGTCAAGATCCCGATTCGTGCCTACCGTGAGCGGTTGCGGCCCAGTGAGCCGCTAGTCACCAAAATCCGCCTGATCGACACGCTCTTTCCGGTGGCGCGCGGCGGCACCTACTGCATCCCCGGCCCCTTCGGGGCGGGCAAGACAGTTTTGCAGCAGCTCACCAGCTGCCACGCCGAGGTCGATATGGTGATTATTGCGGCCTGCGGCGAACGCGCCGGCGAGGTGGTCGAAACGCTGCGCGAGTTCCCCGAGCTTACTGACCCTCGCACCGGCCAGAGCTTAATGGAGCGGACCATGATTATTTGTAACACCAGCTCGATGCCGGTAGCCGCGCGCGAAGCCAGCGTCTATACCGCTGTCACCATCGCTGAGTACTACCGCCAGATGGGGCTTAATGTCCTGCTCCTGGCCGACTCGACCAGCCGCTGGGCGCAGGCGCTGCGCGAGATCTCGGGCCGCCTGGAGGAGATTCCCGGTGAGGAGGCCTTCCCGGCCTATCTGGAGTCGGTCATCGCCGCCTTTTATGAGCGTGGCGGGGTAGTGGCGCTGCGCGACGGCTCGGTGGGCAGCGTGACGATCGGCGGCACGGTCAGTCCGGCCGGAGGGAACTTCGAGGAACCGGTCACTCAAGCCACCCTCAAGGTGGTTGGGGCCTTTCACGGCCTGTCGCGGGCCCGTTCGGACGCCCGCCGTTACCCAGCCATCGACCCCCTAGAGAGCTGGAGTCACTACGCCAGCGTGGCGCCCGAGGACGAGGTTGAGACCGCCAA
>JAGXSJ010000084.1 GCA_018333895.1 Truepera sp. | reverse complement strand
TGGTACGGGCACAGCCAAGCCGAGCCGACCCGGCGCGAAACGTTTATCGGGGTGATGCTGTTGTGGCTGATTATTCCGCTGTTTGGTGCCATTCCTTTTGCCTATGGCGGGATGACCCCGGTAAGTGCCGTGTTCGAGTCCATGAGCGGCTATACCGCTACCGGCGCTACCGCGCTGCGCGATTTTGAGTCGTTTCCCAGGAGCTTGTTCTTGTATCGCGCCATCACCCAGTGGTTTGGCGGCATCGGCATTATCGTGCTGTTCGTGGCAGTCTTTCCGCAACTGGCTATCGCTGGCCGGCAGATGTTCTTTGCCGAACTGCCCGGCCCCACCGAAGAGCGCCTCACACCTCGCTTGCGCCATACCGCTGGCGCAGTATTGCGGGTCTATCTCGTTTTCACGATCGCCGCTACCGTTGCCTATGCCTTGGTGGGCATGCCCCTGTTCGATGCTTTAGCTCACGCCTTGACCACTGTCTCGGCGGCCGGTTTCAGCCCGCACGGTCTCAGTCTGCAAGGCTATATGCTCCCTGCTGCTGAGTGGGTGGCGATATTCTTTATGACCCTGGCGGGAGTCGGCTTCCTGCTCAACTATCAACTGCTGACCGGTAATCCTCGCGCAATGTGGCATAGTCCCGAGCTGCGCGTTTACCTGCTGATTATCCTGGTGGCCTCGGCGCTGCTGTTTCTGGCGCTCCAAGAGCTGTATAGCCCAGGCGAGGCGCTCCGCCATAGCCTTTTCCAGGCTATTAGCATCCTTACCACTACCGGCTACTCCTCGGCAGACTTTGCCGCCTGGCCCATTCCCGCTAAGGCTGTGCTGGTCATGCTGATGTTTATCGGTGGCAGTGACGGCAGCGCTGCCGGCGGCATCAAGATCATTCGCTGGATGATTATCGGCAGCAACACCGTGCGCGAATTGCGCTGCGCACTACACCCCCGCGCCATAGCGCCGCTGCGGATCGGTGGGCGCTTAATTCCTGAAGAGGCGCTAAAGGCGGTAGCCGCTTTTATCACCCTCTATGTCGGCTTGGTGGCCCTGCTGGCCATGATTCTGGCCTGGTTTGGGGCCGATTTCGTGACAGCCTTTAGCGCCGCTGCCGCCACGGTCGGCAATGTTGGCCCAGGGCTGGGCCTAGTCGGTCCGGTCGCACACTACAGCGATCTGCACAGCATAAGCTTAGTAGCGCTTACTTTTGGCATGTATGCGGGGCGGCTCGAGATTATCCCCATCTTCGTGCTGCTCGACCCGCGATTCTGGCGCCTGCCGCGCCGTAGCCGGTGATCTTTGTCCTATCGCGATGAACCACAGGTAGTAAGGTAGGGCGGTGCGCGGACGCTTTGCCCCCTACCTCCTGGGTGTCGGCCTGCTCGCGCTGGCCCTGGTTATGGCCGCCTTCTCGGGGTATGCCCTGCTGCTGCGTGAGCCCATCGAGGGCTTCGCTATAACTGCCCTGACGGCTGCCGCACTAGGTGGGCTGCTGCTGAAACTGGGGGTGCGCCAGGCCGAGCCGACCCGCCGCGAGGCACTCCTGGGGGTGCTGTTGCTCTGGTCGGGGGTGCCGCTAATAGGCGCCATCCCTTTCGTGCATGGCGATTTGACAGTCTTGAACGCCATCTTTGAGTCGATGAGCGGTTTTACCACCACCGGCGCTACCGTGCTGCTGGACTTCGAGAGCTTCCCCAAGAGCCTGTTCATGTGGCGTGCTCTGACGCAATGGATCGGCGGCGTCGGCATCATCGTGCTCTTTATCGCGGTCTTTCCGCAGCTGGCCATCGCCGGGCGGCAGCTCTTCTTTGCCGAGGCCCCCGGCCCGACCGAGGAGCGCCTTACGCCCCGCTTGCGCTATACCGCCAGTGCCGTGCTGGTGGTCTATATCAGCCTTACGCTGCTCTGCATAATTGGCTATCTGCTGGCCGGAATGACCCTCTACGAGGCCGTTGCGCACGCCTTTACCACCCTGTCGGCGGGAGGCTTCAGCCCCAATGAGCTTAGTTTCGCGGGCTACGCCAATCCGGCCACCGACTGGGTAGCCATTGTCTTCATGACCTTTGCCGGGGCCAACTTCGCGCTGCAGTACCGCGCCGTGACCGGTAAGCCGCTAGCCCTGCTGCGCGACAGCGAGTTCCGCACCTATCTCGGGATCATCCTCATCGGCACGCTGCTGCTCATCTTTGCCCTGTGGGACCGCTATCCTGTGCTGGAGGCGGTTCGGCACAGCCTATTTCAAGCGCTCAGCATCATTACCACTACCGGTTTCGCGTCAACCGACTTCGCTACTTGGCCCCTCCCTGCCCAGGCCGTGTTAGTCGCGCTGATGTTTGTGGGCGGCAGCGCCGGCAGCGCCGCCGGCGGCATCAAGGTGGCCCGCTGGTTGATTATTAGCAGGCAGGCTGCCCGCGAGTTGCGCCACACCCTGCACCCTCGAGCGGTAGTCCCGCTGCGTGTCGGCCAACGCACCGTTCCCGAGGAGGTATTGCGGGCGGTCGCGGCCTTCGTCACGCTGTACATCGGCCTCTTTGCCGTCACTACGCTGGCGCTGGTCTGGCTCGGCGCCGACTTTGTCACGGCGCTGACCGCTGCCATCGCCTGCATCGGCAATATCGGGCCAGGGCTGGGTGCGGTCGGACCGATGCTGAACTTTGCCGAGCTGCACCCGGTCAGCCGTGGCCTGTTGACCTTCGGCATGTACGCGGGGCGGCTCGAGATCGTCACGGTCTTTATCCTGCTCGACGCGGAGACCTGGCGCTTGCCGCGCCTGCGCCTTAAAGCGCGGGGATAAGTTTCAGTAGAAGAACTCTTCAAGGTGATAAAGCGCGACCCTCACTTCGGGGTGGGCCTGGCGGATGCCGCGCTTTAAGGCCTCGTACTGCGCGGCCCGCTCATCGTCGCTGAGCGCCCGGCTACCCAGTTCGGCAGCGCGCTGAGCATAGACCGAGCCGGGGTGCTCGATGAAGGGTGAAAGGTAGACCAGGTCGCCCTTGGTGAAAGGTATAGCCGCCAGTAGCGCCAGGCTGTCGCGCAGGTGGGCCTCGGCAAAGGTACTGCCGCCCGCTCCTACCATGACGATGACCGAGACGCTCAGCCCGGCCTGTTTGAGCAGGCTGATAAAGGCGTGGGCCTCGGCGGCGCTGCCAGGTTTGTTCAGCCAGTGAAGTAGCGCGTCGTGCCCGGTCTCCAAGCCGATGTAGACGCGCTTTAGTCCGGCTCGTTCTAGCGCCTGCCAGTCGGCAAGCGGCTTTTTCTCTCCCGTGAAGACGTCCACAAAGCCGTAGATACCTCGTTCGGGGAAGGCTGCTTGGGCGCGTTCAATTAGCGGCATAAGCCGAGTATTGGCCAGAATAAGTGCATTGCCGTCGGCTAAAAAGATGCTTCGGCGCAGGGCTACCGCCTCGCCCAGCAAGGCCGCTACACGCTCTACATGCTCGGTGAACGCCGCTGGCGTTTTGGCGCTAAACGGGCGATCCTGATAGAAGCTGCAGAAGGTGCAGCGGTTCCAGGAGCAGCCGAAGGTAGCTTGCAGCACCACCGCCTGGTACTGGTCGGGCGGGAGGATGCTGATCGGCAAGTAGGCTTCCTCGAAACGAGCGCGCTCGGCCAGCAGGCGCTCTGGGGTCCAGCTTAGGATGCGCGCTAGCCGGTCGCGGAATACCCGCGGCAAAGGTTCGGCCTTAAGCGGCCCGACACTCTTTAGCACCGCGACAAACTGCGCCGCTGCCGCCTCTTCAGGCAACTCCCAGCGCTGCCGTACCCCATCCTCCCGCCGTCGCCCAAACACCTGCGAGGCCAGCGAGCGCTTGTAGACGGTGCCGCGGAATGGTTGGGCGGAGCCTTCAAACCAACTGAGTGGGCGGCCCTCCAGGTCGAAGCTGTAGACCTCCTGGCGGTTGGGGCTGATCACCGTGGCTGCGGCCTGGGCGTCGAGGAGCCAGTTGCCGTGTTGCAGGGTCATGTTGCAGTGTGCTGGCGCAAGGCCGCAATCAGCGGCTTAAGGAGGGTAGCTTTGAGTTTCAAGGCCGCGCGGTTAACAACCAAGCGGGCGCTGCTAGAGAGGATTACTTCGACCTCCGTAAGGTGGTTGGCCCGGATCGTCCCCCCGGTTTCCACCACGTCCACCACTGCGTCGGCCAGGCCCGTTAGGCAGGCTAACTCTACGTTCCCCGAGAGCTTGACCACCTCGGCGGTTAGCCCCTTGCGAGCCAGATACTGCTGAGTCAGGCGCGGGTACTTGCTGGCTATCCGGGTGATCGGCCTGGTTGCCCCGAGGGGGCGGATTAGTGACAGGCGGCAGACTGCAAAGCCCAGATCGACCGGCTCAAACAGCGCCGAACCGGCCTCTAGCAGCACCTCCTTGCCAACTACCCCAGCGTCGGCCACACCTAGTTCAACATAGGTCGGCACGTCGCTGTTGCGCATCTCAATGATCCAGGCATCGCCGGCGTCGTGCTTAAGCCCGCGACCGCCAGGGGGAAGGGTCAGCCCCAGGCCCGCCGCCCGCAGCGCCGCCAGGCTGCGCTCTAATACCCGCCCCTTGGGCAAGGCCAGCGTCAGCTTAGTCATGGCGCCCCTCCCGGTAGGCCTGGTAGAGCGCACTTAGCGCTTCTTGCTCGGGAGGATCGGCCACGATAGGGACCAGGCCGTCGGGGGAGAGCAAGTAGGCGCTGCCGCGCCATCGTGCGTACTCCCGCGCCGCTTCGAGGTCGGCATAAAGCGCCCGCTCTACGGCGTAGCCCTGGGCGCGGAAGTAGCGCGCTGCGGCGTCGTCGAGGCTTAACAGCAAGGGTGGCCGCAAGCCCGGCCCCCGCCCGTTAAGGGCGCTGAGCAAACGCTCGAGCCCCAAGGCAAAGCCCGCGGCATAAGGCAAGAGCGCCCCGTCGTAGCGCCCGCCGCCCAAGATGGGCTGGCCAAAGTCGAAGGTGTAGGCGTTAAACATCACCCCGGTGTAGTAGTTGAGCCGCCGCGCCATGCCGAGGTCAAGGAGCAGCTCGCTGTCGTCCTCGAACTCGCTTAAGACGGCCTCCAGGCGGTCGAGTTCGACCACCGTCTCAGGCCAGGGCATGGCCTGCCGCCCTGCGGTTAGCACCTGCACGTCGCCGTAGAGGTCGGGGACCAGTAGCAGCGCGCGGCGCAGGTCGGCTGCCAGCGGCCGGGCCTCGAGCAGGTCTAGCATGGTTCGCTGATCCTTGCGGTGGATGGCGTCAGCCAGAGACTCGCGCTCCCCCTCCGGGACATTAGCCAGGTTAAAGAGCGCCCGCACCACCCCCGGATTACCGATCTCTACCCGCGGCGCCAAACCGACCTCGCGCACCGACTCGCGGGCTAAGTGGATCAGCTCGGCATCGGCCCGATGGTTGCTGACTCCGACTAGCTCGAGCCCTACCTGAGTGAACTCGCGGGCGCGAGCCATATCGGCGTGGGCCTGCCACAGTTTGCCGGTGTACTGGAGGCGCCGCGGCCGCTGGTCAGGAAAGCTGGCCTTAATCAACCGAGCCAGCGCCGGGGTGAAATCGGCGCGCAGCGCCAGCACCTCGCCATCGCGGTCTGAGAGCTTAAACGACTTGTGAGCGGCGGGGTGCAGCGGATCGTAGCGCTCGAGCGCGGGCACCTCGACCGGCTGGTAGCCCCAGCTCTGGTAGAGGCGTTGCAGGCGCTCCGTGATCCAGCGCAGTTGCGTCTGCTGTTCGGGGAGGCTGTAGCGGGTGCCGTCGGGCGGCGCAATCATGACGGTAGCCTACCGCGTTGGCACTAGCTCGACTAGCTCGAGCAGTCGGTAGCGGGTTACCCCCGCGCCGACCGGGAGGGTCGCAAAGGCGCGCGCCTCACCAGCGGCTAGCTCGGGGACTAAGGCGTGGGTGGCGCCGACCAGCGCCCCCCCCTGATACAGCAGATAGCTAATAAACACTGCCGGGTAGTGGTGACTGCTGTCGTTGCGCACCACCCCGCGGATGACCCCCTCGCTCAAGGAGTCCTCGAGGATGGTGAGGAAGCTGTTTTCACGAGTGCGCAGCAGCTCGCTCAGTTCGCCGCTGGCCCGCCGGTCGATCCAGACCGCCAGGTTCCGCTCTTCGCCGACTGCCACCTGCACCTGGTCGGCAAAGGGGCGGTACAGGCTGGGATCGGCTACCACCACGTAGCTCACCTGACCGGGCGGCACACTGGCGCTAAGCGGGCTCTGACCGATCCGTTTCCCCTGGAGGTAGATCAGGGCCCCTACGGGATCGCTGGTGATGGTCAACTCAACCAGGGGTGGCTCGAGCCTTACCTCTACCGCCGGAACCGGCACGCTCACCGGGGCATTCTCCGGCGTAAGCGAGTTCAGCCCAAAAGCGGCTAGCAGCAATAAGGTCGCCAGGCCCAGCAGGCTCTGGGCGCTGCGCTGCGCATAGCGGAGCTGCCCTGGCCACAGGCGCGCCAGCAGCAACCACAGTAGCCCCACCAGCAGAAGCCACAGACCGGCTAGCAGGAGCAGCCCAATAGCCACGCCACTTACTTTACCAGCCCTGTAGGCGCGGCGACCAGGCCCCCCTTGCTGAACCGCTACGCTTAGCGCCATGGGAGTCACGACCATAACCGAGACCGCTACCCTAGGCGGCGGCTGCTTCTGGTGCCTAGAAGCTGCATTTAAGGAGCTGCGCGGCGTTAGTCAGGTGACTTCAGGCTATGCCGGCGGGCATCGCCCCAACCCAACCTATGAACAGGTTTGTATGGGCACTACCGGCCACGCCGAGGTGGTCCAGATCCGTTTCGATCCCGCTCTTCTAAGCTACCGCGAGCTGCTTGCGGTGTTTTTTGCCATCCACGACCCCACCACCTTAAACCGCCAGGGGCACGACAGCGGCAGCCAGTACCGCTCGGTCATCTTTTATCACGACGAGGCGCAGCGGGAGGTGGCTGAGGCCGTGATGGCTGAGGTGGCTCCGCTCTGGGACGACCCGCTAGTCACCGAGCTGCTGCCCTTGCCCACCTTCTATCCGGCAGAGAGTTACCACCACAACTACTTCGCCAACAACCCGGCCCAGCCCTACTGCCAGCTGGTGGTAGCGCCCAAGGTGGCCAAGGTGCGCCAGCGCTTCGCCGCCAAACTGCGCCACGCCCGGTAGACTACGATATGCGCCTTACCGTCCTCCCCGAACCGCTGGCGTGGCACGTGCCGGCACCGGCCTATAGCCTAGTGGACGACACCCTCAGCCTTAGCGCCGGCCCCGTTACTGATCTGTTCATCGACCCACTGACCGAAACCGAGTTCAGCAATGCCCCCTGTCTGCTGTGGCCCGTTCGCAGCGATTGCACCCTGCAAGCCCGGGTTACGGTCGATTTTCAGGACACCTTTGACGCCGGAGTGCTGTTGGTCTATCAGCACACCGCAAGCTGGGCTAAGCTCTGCTTCGAGTACACCCCGCAGCGCCAGCCATCGATCGTTTCGGTAGTGACTAAAGGCATCTCTGATGATGCTAATGCCTACACGCTGCCAGTGCGTAGCACCCTGTTGCGTATCGCCAAGCTGGGACGAGCCTACGCCTTCCATCACTCGGTAAATGGCCATACCTGGCAGCTAATCCGGCTCTTTGCGTTAGATGACGTTCCTACCTGGTTTGGCTTCCTGGCGCAAGCGCCCCGCGGCCAGGGTTGCACCGTGCGCTTTAGTGAGCTGCGCTACCAGGCGCGCCGCCTCAGCGACCTCCGCTCGGGGGAATGAGCCGCTTCGCCGAACTTCCCGATAGCTTCCTCAGCGCGTTGCAGACGCCTGGGAGTGTACTGCTGGAGAGCAGTCGGCCCGACCCCGAGGAGCACACCTCGCTGCTCTTTAGCGAGCCGCTGACGGTGCTGACTCTAAGCGAGCCGCGCGGTGTGGCAGCTTTCTTTGCCGACGTTGAGCGCTACCTGGCGGCAGGGTATTTTCTGGCGGGCTATTTTGCCTACGAGCTGGGGTATGCCCTGCAAGGGCTAGTTTCGCTGCTGCCCGAACTAGACCTGCCGCTGGCCTGGTTAGGTGTCTACCGCCAGCCCAAGCGCTTCGATCACCGCTGTGAGGGCGGCGCATCTAGCTTGCACAGGCCGGTGAAGATCGATACTCCCTCGTTTGGACTTGCGCCTGAGAGCTATGCGACCAAACTTAGACACATCCGCGACTATCTCGAAGCCGGGGACTGCTATCAGATCAACTTCACCGACCGCTTCACCTTCAGCCTCCCCGGCTCGCCGCTGGCCCTGTATCAGCAGCTTAAGACCGCACAGCGCGTCCCTTACGGCGCTTACCTCAACACTCCGGAGGCACAGTTCCTCAGCCTCTCGCCCGAGCTGTTCTTCCGCGTCCACAAGGGCACTATCACTGCTAAGCCGATGAAGGGGACGCTACCGCGCGGGCGTACCCCGGAAGAAGACGCGGCCCTTAGCCAGGAGCTGCAACAGGACCCCAAGAGCCGTGCTGAGAACGTGATGATCGTCGATCTCTTGCGCAACGACTTGGGGCGGGTCTGCCAGACCGGTTCGGTGCGGGTGCCCAAGCTCTTTACCGCCGAGGCTTACGACGGCCTGTTGCAGATGACCTCGACCGTCACGGGGCGGCTTAGGCCGGAGGTAACGGCGCATCAGCTCTTTGCCAGCCTGTTCCCGTGCGGTTCGGTTACCGGCGCGCCCAAGCGCCGCGCTATGGAGATTATCCGCGAGCTTGAGGCCCGGCCCAGAGGCATCTATACCGGCGCCATCGGCTACTTAGCCCCAGATGGCGACGCCACCTTCAACGTAGCTATCCGCACCCTGACCGTGCGCCAGGAGCGGGCCGAGCTAGGGGTGGGGAGCGGCATCGTGATCGACTCGAAGCCTACGGAGGAGTACGCCGAGTGCCTGCTAAAGGCCCGCTTCTTGACCGACCCCACTCCGGAATTGTCGGGCGAAGCCTTGTTCACGCTCTTTGAGACCCTGCGCTGGGAGGCCGGCTATCCCTTCTTGAACGCACACTTGGCCCGGCTAAGCGGCTCGGCGGCCTACTTTAACTATCCCCTGAGCACCGAGGCGGCCCGCACCGCCCTGCTGGAGGCGGCTAAGGCGTTTCAGCCTAAAGGCGTCTACCGCGTCAAACTGAGCTTACACCGCGACGGGCGGCTTACCGTTGCGGCGCACCCCTTCACCCCCGACACCGGCCCGGTACGGGTAGTGCTGGCTGCGACCCGCACCGACAGCCGCGATCGCTTTTATTACCACAAGACCAGCCACCGCCCGCGCTACGCTGAGGCTACTCGCTGGGCGCAGCAGCACGGCTTGGCCGACGTGCTGTTCTTCAACGAGCGCGGCGAGCTCACCGAAGGGGCCATCTCGAACGTGTTCATCGAAAGAGGCGGTGATCTCTTGACCCCCGCCCTCGCCTGCGGGCTGCTTCCCGGCGTCTACCGCCAGCACCTGCTGGCGACTCGCGCTAACGCCCGCGAGGCTGTGTTGAGCGAGCGTGACCTCTTCAGCGCCGACGCCATCTATCTCTGTAGCGCCCTGCGCGGCCTGCGCCGGGTAAGCGCTTTACCGGCACGCTCCTGATGCCCCCGTGACGGGAGGCATGTTAGATTGGTGCTGACCGCGAGCCCTTAGCTCGCAACCTAGGAGGTAGTTATGAAGCAAGCCTTAATCAAGCTACTCACCTTTGCCCTGATCTTTACGCTCTTCCCGCTCTCGGCGCTAGCCCAAGGCGAGGTGCCGGCCCGCCTGGTGCTCGGCATGGTCCCCTCGCGCGAGGCCGAGCGGATCGTTGACAGCCTCGACCCGCTGGCTAAGCTGCTGAGCGAAAGGCTGTTGATCCCGGTCGATACCTTCGTGTCCACCAACTTCACCGGCCTGGTCGAAGCCATCGGCACTGGGCGGGTCGATATCGGCTTCTTCGGGCCGGCCTCCATGGTGCAGGCCATAGACCGCCACGGCGCCAAGCCGATTCTGGCCTCGGTCCGCCGCGGCTTTAGCTACTTCAAGTCGCAGTTCAACGTCCGTTGCGACTCGGGGATTACCAGTTTCGAGCAGCTACGCGGCAGGACCATCGCCTTTGTCGACCCGGCCTCGACCTCGGGTTTCCAGTTCCCGTTTGTCTTCCTGTTGGAAGAGCACGGCATCGACGCTGACACTGACATGCAGGCGATCTTTGCCGGCTCGCACGACGCTGCCATGCTGGCGGTGTATAACGGCGATGTTGACGTAGCTACGACCTTTGGCGGCACCCCCGGCAGCGATGGGCGCACCACCATTGCGCGCGACTTCCCTGATGTCATGGAACGGGTCTGTATTCTGGGTTATACCGGCCCCATCCCCAACGACGGCACGGTAGTGCGCGCCGGGCTTGATGAAGAGTTGGTCCAGCAGATTACCCAGGCGCTGATTGAAATCGCTCAGACTGAGGAGGGTCAGGCGTTGACCCAGGAGCTCTTCAACGTCACGTCCTTTGCGCCGGTAACCAGCGAAGCCTACGACATCGTGCGAGCTGTATCGAGGGTGTTCGAGGACCGCTAAGGCGCTCTTGATATCGACTTAGGACCTCGAGCCCGGCTCGAGGTCCTTTAGAGCTAGATGATCGAGTTTAGGAACACACAGGTCACTTACCCAGGAGGACTTCGCGCCCTAAAAGGGGTCACCCTGGAGGTCCCTAAGGGGCAGTTCGTGGTCGTTGTTGGGCTGTCCGGCGCGGGCAAGTCTACCCTGATCCGCACTGTCAATAACCTGGTAGTGCCGTCCGGCGGCGAGGTATTGGTCGGTGGCCAGTCGGTCACTCAGGCTCGCAGCAAGGCGCTTAGGCAGATGCGGGCCGAGATCGGCATGATCTTTCAGACCTTCAACCTAGTCAAGCGCTCGACCGTGCTGCG
>JAGXSJ010000083.1 GCA_018333895.1 Truepera sp. | reverse complement strand
TTGCCCGCATCTTGAGACGCCTGGGAGGTAGCGCATGATTGCCAGGGACGTTACGCTTGCCGAGTTGCGACGCACTGCGGCGGTGCTCATCGAGGAGCTAGAGGGCAGTGCCAGGCGGCTGCTCAGTGTAATCGAGAGGCTTAAAAACACCCCTTATGAAGACAGCACTTATGAGGCGCTCGAAGCTGAGTTGAGCGTGCTCGCTACCGATGTGCGTCTTGACGCCGCCAGTGTGGAGAGCATCCTTGAAAAGATTACCGACCACCTGCCCGACGAGTTATAAGCGGTATTAGACCTGCTCGAGCCCTCGCCCATCCCAGCCGGCATAGGAATAGAAGCGCCCCGACTGGCGGTCGCGCAGGTAGTTGGCTAGCGGCTCGCGCAGCGGCGCGATAGGGATTAGCTGCTCGACCTCTTCAACCGGGAAGAAGCGCGCCTCAACGATGAAGCCATCAGGGTCGCGCGGGTTCAGCAGCCCTGCGTAAGCGGCTGCGAAGGCGAACGATACCGCACGGTCGTTGCGCTGCACATCTTCGATGTGAACAGCATAGGCCAGGTACTTGATCTTGGTCAGCGCCAGGCCAGTCTCCTCCTTGACCTCGCGCACTAGTGCCGCTAGGGTCGATTCGCCGCGCTCGACCACGCCCCCGGGAAGGGTATAGCGGACGTTGCCGAAACCTTGCCAGTCGTTCCCTACCAGCAGCACCCGCCCGTAGGAGTCGAGCAGGATGGCGGCGGCAACGACGAACTCACGCCGCGCCACGGCGCGCGCCCGCAATCTCACCAAGACGCCTAAGCTCAGCCTCCGACAGCGCCTTGGTCAGCTCATCGAGGTGTCCGAGCATAATATCGGCCAGGGCGTGAGTGGTGTAGCCGATGCGGTGGTCGGTCACCCGCGACTGCGGGAAGTTGTAGGTGCGGATCTTTTCGCTCCGCTCACCCGAGCCGATCTGCACCAGCCGCGCCTCGCGCGCCTCGGCGGCGGCCTTGGCCCGTTCGCGCTCGAGCAGCCGGGCGCGCAGCACCGAGAGGGCCTTCTCCTTGTTTTTGAGCTGCGACTTACCGTCTTGGCAGGTGACCACAATCTCGTCAGGGGTGCCCGGCTTATAGGTCACACGCACCGCCGAGTCAGTGGTATTAACCGACTGGCCGCCGGGCCCTGAGGAGCGGAACACATCGACGCGGTAGTCGCTCGGCGCGAGGTTGATATCGACATCTTCAGCTTCGGGCAGCACCGCTACGGTAACGGTGCTGGTATGGATGCGCCCTTGCGTTTCGGTGGCCGGGATGCGCTGCACGCGATGCACGCCGGACTCATATTTGAACTTGCGGTAGGCGCCGCGGCCCACCACCTCGAAGCTGACCTTGCTCAGACCGCCCAGGCTGGTAGGGTGGCTGTCTAAGACCTCGACCTTGAAGCCGAGCGCAGCGGCGTACTTCTGGTACATCTCGAAGACCGCGGCGGCGAACAGCGAGGCCTCGTCGCCGCCGGCCGCGGCGCGGATCTCGATAATCACATCCTTGTCGTCAAACGGATCCTTGGGTAGCAGCAGAGCTTGCAGAGAGCGCTCAATGGCTGCTCGCCGGGGCGCCAAGGTGGCTAGCTCCTCACGCGCTAGGTCGGCTAAGTCGTGCTCGCTCAGGGCCTCCTCGGCGTAGGCCTGGGCGGCTAACAGCTCCTGATACTCCTGGTAGGTGCGCATTACCGCTATGAGTTCGTTGTAGCGCTGCATGGCCTCGCGGTAGCGGGCCTGATCGGCTAGCAGGGCCGGGTCGGAGAGTTGGCGCTCCAGCGTGTCGAATTCTTGCTTGAGTTCTTTTAGCTTCTCGTTCATTACCACACAGCTTACCAGTCGCCAGCGCCTCAGACCCGGTGAGCGGTGATCTGTCGCCTGGACGACGTTAGCTGCCTTACGGTCAAAAGGGCCAGAGAGGACTTTACTAGGTAGCATGATATGGGAACTCCCAGTAATTGCGCTCCGTACCATCGTGGTGTTACCCCGCACCTTGGAGAACGTCGATGTGGGGAGGCCGAAGTCCAAGCGGGCGCTAGAAGAGGCGCAGGCAGCAGATAATCGCGTGCTGCTCTTGGCCCAGCGCGAACCGCGAGTAGACGATCCTGGCCAGGACGACCTTTATGACGTGGGCACGCTCGGCATCGTCAAGCAGGTGATCCGCCTCCCGGACGACACCCTGCAAGTGCTGGTCGAGGGGCGCGAACGTGCGCGCATCCTGAACTACCTCTCCGGCCCGACACTGCGCGCCCGCGTTGAGACGATGAATGAGTCGGCTCCGAACCGTGACGACCCCAAAGTGCGGGCGCTCGTCGAGCAGGTCAAAGCGGCCTTCGAGCAGTATGCTCAGCAGAACAAGGGCCTGCGGCTCGACTCGTTCCATTTGGAGAATCTCCGCACCCTCCGCGATGCTGGCCCATTGGCCGACCTGATCGGCAAATACAGCGCCTGGGGGGTGGCCGATAAACAGGCAGTGCTGGAAGAGACGGATGCCGGCAAGCGCCTGGAAAAGGTCTATGGCCTCTTGTCGCGTGACTTGGAGCGGATCGATACCGAAAAGCAGATCTCGGCCCGGGTCAAGCAGCAGATGGACGCCAATCAGCGCGAGTACTACCTGCGCGAGCAGATGAAGGCTATCCAGCGTGAGCTAGGTGGTGAAGAAGGGGTAGGCGAGATCGAGGAGCTGCGCAACAAGATCGAAGCCAAGCGGCTGCCCGAACATGCCCATAAGCGCGCCAATAAAGAGCTCGAGCGCTTGGAGAAGATGCCGGGCGGCTCACCCGAGGCGACCGTAGTGCGCACCTACCTCGATGTGCTGCTCGAGCTGCCCTGGAACGAGGCCGACGAGGAGCAGCTCGATATCAAGCATACCGAGACCATCTTGAGCGAGGATCACTACGGCTTGGAAGAGCCCAAGGAGCGGATCATCGAGTTTTTAGCGGTGCGCCAGCTTACCAAAGAGGTTCGAGATGCCAACTACAAAGCCCCGATCCTCTGCTTTGTAGGGCCGCCGGGGGTCGGTAAGACCAGCCTGGGCAAGTCGATCGCCCGCAGCCTGGGGCGCGCCTTTGTGCGCATGAGCTTGGGCGGCGTGCGCGACGAGGCCGAGATCCGCGGCCACCGCCGCACCTATATCGGCAGCCTGCCGGGGCGGATTATCCAGGGGATGCGCACGGCTGGCAAGATCAACCCGGTCTTTTTGCTGGACGAGATCGATAAGATGACCGCCGACTTTCGCGGCGACCCCGCCTCGGCGCTGCTGGAGGTGCTCGACCCCGAGCAGAACAACACCTTTCAGGATCACTACTTAGAGCTTCCATACGACCTCTCCAAGGTGATGTTTATCACCACCGCCAACACCATGATGACCATCCCGCGGCCGCTGCTGGACCGTATGGAGGTCATTCAGATTCCGGGCTATACCTTAGACGAAAAGGTCGAGATCGCCAAGCGCTTTCGCCTGCCGCGCCAACTTCAGGAGCACGGGCTAGCCGAGCGGCTTGCCGTGACTACAGACGCGATCCGCAAGGTCATCACCGAATACACCCGCGAAGCCGGGGTGCGCAATATGGATCGCAATATCGCTAAGGTCGCTCGCAAGTCGGCCAAAGAGTACCTGGTGGCGCCGTGGCCGGAGGTCAAAACGGTCGCTGCTGAGGAGGTGCGCAAGCTCTTAGGCGTGCCGCCCTATCGCGATGACCAGGCTGAGAAAGAGCCGCAGGTAGGCTTAACTCACGGTTTGGCCTGGACCGCCGTGGGCGGTGTGACGCTCGATATCGAAGCGGTGGCGGTACCCGGCAAGGGCAAGCTCACCCTGACTGGGCAGCTTGGCGACGTGATGAAGGAGTCGGCGCAGGCCGGCATCGCCTATCTGCGCAATCACAGCCAGAAGTTCGGCATTCCCCATGACTTCTATGAGAACCGCGATCTGCATGTGCATGTGCTCGAAGGTGCCACACCTAAGGATGGGCCGAGCGCCGGCATCGCCATAGCCACAGCGGTGGTCTCAGCGCTGACCCAGCGCCCGTTGCGAGGCGATATCGCCATGACCGGCGAGATCACCCTCAGGGGGCGGGTGCTGCCCATCGGCGGCATTAAGGAGAAGCTCTTGGCGGCGCACCAGGCCGGTATCAAAGAGGTCATCATCCCCGAGGCCAACCAGGCCAATCTTGAAGAGGTGCCCGAGGCCATTCTCAGTGAGCTTACGGTGACCGCCGTTAGAGATTTTACCCATGTGCTCGAGCTGATGTTGCATAAGCGGCCTGGTGGTGCCGAGGCCGAGGTGTTCGTACCGCCCCCCGTCACGGACGAAGGCACCGGCAAGGCCCCGGTTGCAGCGGTGTAGCTGAGACTATTGGTAACTGACAGTTGCAGCTTTCGGCAGTAGACTCAAGCTATGCCGCTCGTGGTTCACTCGCCCTTTACGCCCAAGGGCGATCAGCCCCAGGCGATCGCCGAGCTAGTTGCCGGGCTTAAGGACGGCTTGCGCTTTCAGACCTTGCTCGGAGCCACGGGTACGGGCAAGACCTTTACCGCGGCGAAAATCATCGAGGCCATCGGTCGGCCCGCCCTGGTGCTAGCGCCCAACAAGATCCTCACCGCGCAGTTGGCCGCCGAGTTCAAGGCGTTCTTCCCGGAGGCAGCGGTCGAGTTTTTCGTGTCGTACTACGACTACTACCAGCCTGAGGCCTATGTCCCGGCCAAGGATCTGTTTATCGAGAAAGACGCCAACATCAACGCTGAGCTCGAGCGCCTGCGCCACTCCACTACCCGCAGCCTGCTGACCAGGCGCGATGTGATCGTGGTGGCGTCGGTCTCGGCTATCTACGGCCTCGGCTCGCCCGAGGAGTACCAGAACCTCAACCTGATCCTGAAAGTGGGCTCCCGACTCTCGCGCGACGATCTGCTGACGCAAATGGTGTTGCAGCAGTACGAGCGCAACGATGTCGCCTTGGAGCCGGGCCGCTTCCGGGCCAAGGGCGACGTGGTCGAGGTGTGGGCCGCTTACGACGAAGCGCCCTTACGGATCGAGCTGTGGGGCGAGTTGATCGACCGGCTGAGCGTGATCGACCCGCTTACCGGCGACGCTAGGGCCGAGTTAGAGGCGACCACCGTCTTCCCGGCCAAGCACTACGTCACCCCCTGGGAGAAGCTGCAGCCCGCCATTGCGCGGATCGAGCAGGACTTGGCGGCTCGGCTCGAGTTTTTTGAGCGAGCGGGCAAGCTCTTAGAGAAGCAGCGCTTAAAAGAGCGCACCAACTACGACCTGGAGATGCTGCGCACGCTCGGTTACTGCTCGGGAATCGAGAACTACTCGATGTACCTAGACGGGCGGCGGCCGGGCCAAGCGCCCCATACTCTCATCGATTACTTCCCGGACGACTTCGTAACCTTTTTAGACGAATCGCACGTGATGGTGCCGCAGCTCCGCGGTATGTACAACGGCGACCGGATGCGCAAGCAGACGCTGGCCGATTACGGCTTTAGACTCCCCGCTGCGCTGGAGAACCGCCCGCTACGGCAAGAGGAGTTCTTTGCCCGGGTCGGTCAGGTGATCTTCGTCTCGGCTACGCCGGCCGAGTGGGAGCGCCAACAGGCCGACAAGATCGTCGAGCAGGTAATCCGCCCCACCGGCCTGGTCGATCCAAGGGTGACGGTCAAACCCTCGCGTGGCCAGATCGACGACCTGCTCTGGGCCATCCGCGAGCGTGCCAAGCAGCGCGAGCGGGTGCTGGTTACCACCCTGACCAAGAAGATGGCCGAGGACTTGACCGAGTACTTCGCCCAGCAAGGGGTCAGAGTGCGCTACCTGCACAGCGACATCGACACCTTGGAGCGCCAGGTGATTATCCGCGACCTGCGGCTCGGCCACTTCGACGTGCTGGTGGGGATCAACCTGCTGCGCGAAGGTCTAGATCTGCCCGAGGTCAGCCTGGTAGCCATCCTCGACGCCGATAAGACCGGCTTCTTGCGCAGTGAACGAAGCCTGATTCAGACCATCGGGCGGGCGGCCAGAAACGTGCGCGGCGAGGTGTTCCTCTACGCTGATACCATCAGCGAGGCGATGCGGGCAGCAATTGAGGAGACCCAGCGCCGCCGCGACAAGCAGTTAGCCTATAACCTCAGCCACGGCATCACTCCGGAGAGCATCAAGAAGCGTGTTCATGACGTGATTCGCAGCGAGAGTGGCGAGGCGGCAGCAGAGCTTGCCCCGTGGGAGCGCGAGCTGCTCCATGACGACCTTAAGCAGGAGCTGGCAGCGCTCGAGGTCGAGATGTGGGAGGCCTCTGAGGCGCTAGATTTCGAACGGGCTGCGGCGATTCGTGACCGCATCCGTGAGTTAGAAGCCAGGCTCCAGGGCCAAGAGCTCCCGGTCGTGGCGGTGCCGGGCGCGGCCAGGCGCAAGCGCTAGGGCGCATGGTAGGCTGGCCCCAGGAGGGTCGAGCTGTGACGTTTCAAGTAGGCGACCGCGTAGTCTATCCCAGCCAGGGGGCGGGCGTCGTCGAAGAGATTGTGACGCGCACCATCCTGGGTGAGTCTCAGCAGTACCTCAAGATCAGCTTCGTGCGGGGCGGGATGGATATGCTGGTTCCGCTCAGTAAGGGGCGCGAGGTAGGGCTGCGCCACACCGTTAAGCACGAGGAGATCGCCGCCTTGCAGCAGGCCATGAAAGACGCCGACCTGACGCTGCCAACCCAGTGGCCGCCGCGCTACCGGGCGGAGCAGGAGATCCTCTCCGCTGGGCAGGCGCTGATGTTGGCCAAGCTCATCGGGGTGCTAACCCAGCGCGACTTAGAGCGCGGGTTGGCCGGGACCGAGCGGCAGGTGCTCGAGACCGCCAAAACCATGCTGGCCAGCGAACTGGCC
>JAGXSJ010000082.1 GCA_018333895.1 Truepera sp. | reverse complement strand
AGGTTAAGGGCCGGGGCCGCCTCCTCAGGGCGGTAGCCGTGGTTGAAGGCGTACAGGCAGAGGTCCATCTGGTGGTAGGGGAGCGAGAAGTAGAACTCCTCTTGGCTCTGCGGCAGGGCGTAGGTGTCGGTGGTAGGCGGGCGTGAGCGGATCTCGGTGGGCAGCTCCAGGTACTCGGCCAACTGGTAGACCTGGCTCTTGTAGAGGTGGGCGATCGGTTTGATATCGGCAGCCCCGTCGCCGTTCTTGACAAAAAACCCCTGGTCGTACTCGAGCCGGTTAGGCGTGCCCACTACCGCGTAGTTGAGGCGGTCGGCGTGGTAGTACTCTAGCAGCTTGCGGCTGCGCTGCTTGAAGCTGGTAGCGGCTATGATCGCCAAGTAGCTCTCCGGGGTTAGGCGCTCGCGCACCTGGCTGCCGTCGGGAGCTTGCGCCACTACCGAGAAGAGCCGGTAGCTATCGGACTCAGCCACGCTCGGCAGCACCAGCTTGGCCTTCCAGCCGGGGCCGTAGCCAGGGATGACCGACCGGATGGCGGCATCGCGGCGGGCATAGCAGCCGCTGGCCTCCAAGAGCGGCGTGATGTCCTCCAACACCGTTGCGACCCCGAGATGCTCGGCGATTAACCGGCTGAGTGCCAGTGTGTCGTCAGCCGAGTCGGCCTCGGGCATCAGTAGCCCCAGGACCCGCTCAGGACCCAGGGCGCGCACGCACAGAGCCGCCGTAACGCTGCTGTCGATGCCGCCTGAGAGACCCAAGACCGCCCCCTTGCGGCGCAACTGCGGTAAGAGGCGGCGCAGGCCGTCGGTGATGGTCGTAACGGCCTCTGCGGGCTCGAGCCTAAGCAGCTCAGGCGAGAGGGTCATGCCGCTTTGGCGGTCTCGCGGCGGCGCTCGATATAATGCACGATATTGTCGATAGTATCGAGGTTCTCGGGCAGGGTATCCTCATCGGGGATCTTAAAGCCGAAGCGCTCCTCGATAAACATGATCAACTCCAACACCCCCATCGAGTCGAGGATGCCCATCTGCGTTAGTGAGTCACTGCTGCCGGGCTGCAGCGAGTCAAAGATATAGTTTTCGGCGATAAAGGCGCGAATAATAGGCTCGATCATGTGATCCACTCCAGAACCAGTCTAGCTTAGTCTTGCCGCTAGGGCGGTGAGGATTTCACGTTGTGACCAGTTCGCGCAGGCTCTGCTTGCGCACCTTCCCGCTGCCGGTCTTGGGTAGCTCGTTAAGGAAATAGACATACTTAGGGGCCATGAAGCTCTCCAGCTTGCTCAGACAGAGCCGCTTGATCTCCGCTTCCGAGAGCGTCGCGCCGGGCAGCAGCACCACATAAGCGGCCACCGCCTCGCCCAGCAGCTCGTCAGGGACGCCGATAACCGCCGCCTCCTGGATGCCGGGGAGGCTGTGCAAGGCGTTTTCCACCTCAACGGGGCTGACCTTTTCGCCGCGCGTCTTGATGATATCATCAGTGCGGCCGACGAAGTACAAAAAGCCCTCGCTGTCCATTTTGAAGTGGTCGTGGGTGCAGAGCACCCGCTCGCCGGGGTAGCGGCCGGGCTTAAGCATAGCGGCGCTCAGCTCCGCTTGGCGCCAGTAGCCCGGCATCACGTGGGGGCCGCGCACGTGCAGGATGCCGACCTCGCCGGGCGGCACTAGTCGGCCCTCTTCGGAGAGCAAGAAGACCTCGGTGCCGGGCATGGCCTGGCCGACCGAGCCAGGCTTGGCATCGATCAGTTCGGGCTCGAGGTAGCAGACCCGTTTGCACTCGGTTAAGCCGTACATCTTGTAGATCAGAGCATTCGGGAAGAGCTCGCGCAGACTGGGGACAAAGTCGTCAGGGAGGTGCGCGGCAGTATTGGTGACGCGCCTGACTGAAGGGAAGCGCAAGGGCGAGTTCTTGTGCAGCGAGAGCAGCGTAGCGTAGACGGTAGGCACGCCGGGGTAGACCGTGACCGCTTCCTCCTCGACGCGCTTTAACACCGCTGCCGGGAAGCTGAAGTGGGGCTCGAGCACCAAAGTAGCCCCCAGATGCACGGCCATCAGCAGTTGATAAAGCCCATAATCGAAGGCTAAGGGCAGGACGTTCAAAATGCGCTCATCTGCTTGCAGCCGCAGGTACTCGACTAAGCTCCCCTCGATAAAGACCATGTTCTGGTGGGTCATCATCACCCCTTTGGGGTTGCCGGTGCTGCCTGAAGTGTAGATCAAGGCCGCCAGATCGACCGGAATAGTGCCTGCGGGCTGATAGGCCGGGGCAGCGTTAAGCGCCTCGTCCCAGGCCAGCACCCCTGCGCCTTCGGGGATTGGCCCGGCGCAGATGACCGCTCTTAAACTGGGCGCTTGCGTGGCGGCTGGGCCGAATACCCGCGCCAGCTTGCTATCAGACAGCAGGAACGAGGCTTCACTGTCGTTTAAGATATAGGCCAACTTGTCATCTTTGGTCTGCGGATTGATGACCATCATCACCCCGCCCGCTAAGAGCGTGCCGTAGATGCTGACTACCGCCGGCCAGCCGTTGTCCATGAAGATGGCCACCCGGTCGCCGCGGCTTAAGCCCTGTCGGCGCAAGGCGCTTGCCAGGCGGAGCGCGGCGTCTAACAGCTCGCTGTAGCGGTAACGCTGGCCACCGGTAACGAGCACCTCCTTGTCGGGGTGCCGCGCGGCGGCCAGCAGCAGGCTGTCGTGTAAGAGGCGTTCGTAGCGAGGGCTCATGTTACCTCCCAAGGACCGGGACGCCGCGGACATTTTTGCCGACGACCACCCGGTTAGGCTCTGCCGGGGCGGCCAGGCGCGGCGCGGCGATGAACTGCTCATGCCACAGCATGCTCGAGATAACCCCGACGATGGCCATCTCATCGGTTTCGCTGAGGCCCGTTTCGAGGCTGCGCTCGGCCTTGGCCATAAGTTGCGTGACGGCCGGAACCGAAAACAGTCCGGCAGCGTCCAGACGGCTGGGCGAAGTCAGCTCCTGCACGTAGGCCGGGGCCCCAGGGCCGACAAAGGCGCGCAGGATGGGGGCGCGGTAGGGGCGCTTGTCACGCTGCGCGATCTCCGGCGGCAGCAGCGGCGTCACCGCTTTGCGCAGCAGGTACTTCTCCTGCATGTCGCGCAGGCGCAGCCGCTCGGGGAGCTTAGCGGCAAACTCGGCCACGCGGTAGTCCAGGAACGGGAAGCGCCCCTCAATTGAGTTGCCCATCAGCATCCGGTCGCCCTGGGAGTGGAGCAAGTAGCCCTCGAGGAAGGTGTGAATCTCCAGATACTGCGCCTGGCTCAGCCCACCCAAATCAGCAAAGTTAGCAGGGAGGCGAGCCATTAGCCGCTCCTCGGGGTTGCCCTCAGCGCGGGCGGCCGCTAGCAGTGCCGGGTTAACAAAGCGCAGGCAGCGGGCGGTGTTATTAAAGCGGATGCGGTGGCTGTAGAGCGGGTCGCCAGTATTGCCTAGCCCGGCCCCAAAGAAGGCCTGCAAAAAGGCCCCGCCCCGGTTCAGGTCTTTGGCTAGGTAGGGGTAAAGGCGCCGCAATAGCAACGGGCGGAGCCTAGAGCCGGGTTGCTTGGCCCAGAAGCGCCTGATCATCGCTTCGCGGAAGATGTTGTAGCCAGCGAACAGTTCATCGGCCCCTTCGCCGGTTAGGACCACCTTAAAGTTAGCCCGCCGCGCCAGCCCGGATAGGTGCAACAGCGGCGCCGGGGCGGTGCGCAACATGGGCTTCTCGGCCAGTTCAATGACCCTAGGGAAGGCCTCGGCGATGTCGGCGCTGTCCACGATTATGCGGCTGAGATCGACCCCTAGCGCCATAGCCATACGGTCTTGATGCACGCTCTCATCAAAGCGCGGATCAGCGAAGCTAATGGCAAAACCGCGCAATACCTGCCGGGTATGGCGGCGGGCCAGCGCGGCGATAGCCGAGGAGTCAAGCCCACCACTTAAGTACACTCCGACCGGCACGTCGGCCCGCAAGCGGATGCGGGTAGCGTCGTCAAGGAGGGATAACAACTCCTCGGCCAGCGCCTCGGGGCGCTCGGTGCGGGCTTCCTCCGGCGGCACGAAGGGGATGTCCCACCAGCGGCGCTGCTCGATTAGCCCGCCCTGGCCGTAGCGCAGGTAGTGCCCGCCGGCGAGTTCGTAGATCCCGGCAAAAGCCGAGCGGTCAGGCTGGATGCTCCACAGGGTGAAGGTCTCCAGCAGCCCCAGGGGCTCGAGCTGCCTCGTGGCGGCGGAGTGGCGCAACAGCGCCTTGGCTTCTGAAGCAAAGGTAAAGTCGCCACCGAAGTTGGCTACAAACAGCGGCCTGATGCCGAAGCGGTCGCGGGCCAAGAACAGCTCTTTGCGATTATAGTCCCAGATGGCAAAGGCGAACTCGCCGTTGAGCTTGTGCAGGCAGTCTACCCCCCACTGCTCAAAGGCGTGCGCTAGCACCTCGGTGTCGCTGCGGGTGGCGAAGCGATGTCCAAGCGCTATTAGCTCTTTGGTCAGCTCAGGGTAGTTGTAGATCTCGCCGTTTTGCATTACCCAGAAGCGCCGGTCCTCGCTAGAGAGCGGCTGATCGCCGCCGGCTAGGTCGATGATCGATAGCCGCGTGTTGACCATGCCGAAGCGCCCGTCTAGGTACAGGCCTACGCCGTCGGGGCCACGGTGCTTAAGCTCACCGGCCATGGCCAGTAAGGTCTCTGGTGACGCACCCCGCTGAGCGCCTGCATAAGTTCCGGCAATGCCACACATCGCAAACTCCGTTTCGCCGGGGGCCCGGCTAGCGCTCATGGTAGCACCGGGTAACGGCGCGGCAAGGACGGCGGTCACGCCGCCCTATCGGAGATGCTTAGCGTGCGGCCTGGCGTTTCTCTTCGTCGTAAAGCCGCTCGAGCACAAAGTTCTTAAGCAGGGTCTGGTACCCCATCTGGCGCCGGCTTGCCAGACGTTTAAGGCGGTTCAGGGTGTCGACCTCCAACCGTAAGGTGATGCTACGGCTCGCGACGGGGGAGCGGACGGGCGGCTCCTCGCTTGCCTCCTGCTGAGGCCTGGCGAGGTACTCATCCGTCACCTCGTGAGAAGCCCAGAAGGCCTGCGCTTGTACCTCACTCATCTCCGGGGGCACCTGGCTCGGGTCGGTCAAGGGCGTCAATTTGCGCTTCATCGGTTTCGCCTCCTATAGGATCGCTTCTCGTTCAGGCTGGCGGCGCGGGCGGTCACGGGTCGCCAAAGCTGCGGACCGAGGTGCTTAGGATGACCACCAGGATGCGACCGCCCTCGGTCTTACCGATATAACCGAGGTGCCCGCTGTGCGCCGAGAAGCGAACGCGCTGCGGGTCGATAGCGGCCTCCTCGGCTTCTTCCTCAGAAACGCCGTGTAGTGCAATGTGTTCGCTATTCACAGCGTCCCACTGGAAGGTTGCCACACCTCAGTCTAGCTAATCGTATAGACAATTGTCAATAATTAAGATGCACCCCCTGTGCGAAGCGCCGAGACGCTTGCGCTGGTACCGGCATCCGATCGCTCAGCCGAGGCGGGCACGGACGTTGCGTCGTGAACACCCCCTCAAGGCAGTGTGACGGTTGCACCGGCGCCTTTCTGGCGTAGTGCTAACTTGCCATTAGTTAGCTCTGTCTGAACGATAGGGAAAGGGGTAGAGCGATGATCAGACGAAGAAAATTCTCGCGGCTGCTGGTGGGAGCCCTCCTGCTGGCGCTGGCGGTGCTGCTGGCGGCCTGTCCGGGGGTGGGGGTTCCACCGGCGGTCACCAGCGTGACCATCAATGAGCCCGACCAGAGCGTTGTAGTCGGCGGGACCTTCACCTTCACGGCGACCGTTGATGCGGTGGGTGGGGCGAACCCGGCGGTGACCTGGAGCAGTAGCGACGAGACGGTAGCCACGGTTGACACCAACGGGGTAGTAACGGGTGTTGCGGTCGGGACGGCCACCATCACGGCGACCAGCGTGTTTAACTCGGCTATCTCCGACACCGTGACGGTAACGGTAACTGCGACACCACCGGCGCCAGCGGTCAACAGTGTCACGATCAATGAGCCCGACCAGAGAGTTGTAGTCGGCGGGACCTTCACCTTCACGGCGACGGTTGATGCGGTGGG
>JAGXSJ010000081.1 GCA_018333895.1 Truepera sp. | reverse complement strand
CGCCTCGACTCGATGGACTATCCCACCTTCACAGCCAAAGGTTACCCGATTGGCTCTGGTCAGGTTGAGGCGATGAATAAGTCGGTGATCGGCAACAGAATGAAACGGAGCGGTATGCACTGGTCGCGTGAGGGTGCGGCTAGGATGGCCTCTATGCGCGCCCAATAAGGCTTCGCCCGAGTAATTCTGCGCCAAACACCCCCTTGTTGATTTTGAACGACTCAGGCACAGAGCCTATCCTCCTGTCCCTGCCTAATCCTCATATGTTGGGATGCACCCCGGCGCCCCGGCCCGGATATCGTTCACCAGTGACAAGAGTTGGCTAGGGCGGAACGGCTTGCGCACATAAGCTGCCGCCCCTATACTCATCCCCTGCGCCTCATCGGCCTCGCTGGTGCGGGCGCTTAAGAACACTATCGGGATGGCCTGAGTGGCCGGGTCGGCCTTGAGCTGTCGGGCCATGGCAAAGCCGTCTAAATCAGGCATCATGATGTCAAGGATAATCAGGTTAGGCTTGTTAGCGCGGGCTACCTCAAGCCCTTCTTGGCCCGAGGTGGCCGCCAGCACCTCGTAACCGGCCAGTTTAAACTTAAGCTCAAGCAGTTTAACGATATGAGGCTCATCGTCGATGATCAAGATTCGGCACACCTTGACCTAGTGTACCAAGTCGGGTCGCTATGGTCTGTGCGCTTTTCGACCTGTCAGCCTGGCCGCTCCAGTGAGTTGTTCGGCGACTACTCGCATCGCTCTAGCGCAATTAGACCCAGCTTCTGCCGCACCTCTGTGACCGCCGTCCTAACCGCTCGCGGTAGGCCGCAGCACCAGTCCTGGCCCGCGTCCGGCCACCTATCTGCGAGTTCATTGGATGCTCCCCGATGTACTCATAGCGCTAGGCTAAGGTATGTTAGGCGCAGGAGGTCTTGATGAAAGGTCTGATCTTGGCAGCAGGCCTCGGCACGCGCCTGCGCCCGCTCACCAGCCTGCGCCCCAAGTCGATCATCGCGGTCGCTAACAAGCCCATCATCATCCACGCCATCGATAACTTAGTCGAGGCCGGTATCCGCCAGATCGGTATCGTGGTCAGCCACGATACCATCGACTACCTCAAAGGGACCTTAAACAGCTACGCCCAGGCCGAGCTGCACTACATCATGCAGGCCCCGCCGCTGGGGCTCGCCCACGCCGTGCAGGTCTCGCGGGGGTTTCTGGGCGACGAGCCCTTTGTCATGTACTTAGGCGATAACCTCTTTGAGCACGGCATTGCCGAGTTCGTAACAGCCTTCAAGCCGCAGCAAGGGATAAGCGCCGTGCTGGCGCTAGTCGAGGTAGCAGACCCGCGCTCTTTGGGGGTGGCGGTAGTCGAAGGCGACCGCATCGTCCGGCTAGTCGAGAAGCCCCAGGTGCCGCCGAGCAACCTAGCGGTGGCGGGGGTGTATGTTTTTGACCCCACCATCCATCGTATGGTGGAAGGGCTTAAACCGGGCGCTAAGGGGGAGTATCAGATTACCGACGCCATTCAGCGCCTGATCGAAAACGGCCAGCGCGTGGTACCGGTCAAGGTCAGCGGCTGGTGGAAAGATACCGGTAACCCCGAGGATATCCTCGACGCCAACCGCCTGATGCTGATGAAGCTAACGCGCCGGCTCGAGGGGGAGCTCGAGCAGGCTGAGCTGATCGGGCCGGTGGTGGTGGAAGCGGGGGCAGTAGTCCGGCGGAGCACAGTCGTCGGCCCGGCCATCATCGGCCCGCAGGCGGTCGTTGAGGACGCCTACATCGGCCCCTTTACCAGCCTGGGGCGGGGGGTAATAGTGCGCGACGCCGAGGTGGAGTACGCCGTCATCGAAGAGGCCTCGCGCCTAGAGGCGGTGCGCCACCGCATCCGCTCGAGCCTGATCGGGGCGCAGGTGGTCGTCTCGGGCCGCAGCCACCGGCCCAGCAGCCACCGGTTAATCCTCGGCGACAAGAGCCAGGTGGAGGTGCAGGAGTAATGCCGACCTCAGCCAAGCGCGCCTATGCCGCCGTGTTCAAGCCTCAGCTAGCCTACCTGCCACCAGAGGACCGCTACCTCATCGCCGACGAGCCCCCCCGCTACCGCTTCAACCTCATCGGCGCCGGGATCAACGGCCAAGAGCACCTCCGCGTGACCCACCTAGAGGGCCGCGCCACCATCCACGGGGTCTACGACCCTAACCCGGGGAGCGTAGCGGCGGCCCAGCGCGAGCAGGCCCGCTTCACCGGCGAGCCGTTGGTTAGCTACGACTCGCTCGAGGCGGCCTGTTTTGACGAGCGGATCGACGGCCTGATTATCGCCACGCCTAACTACACCCACTATGAGGTGGTCAAGGTCGCCGCTGAGTCTAAAAAACCGATCTTGCTCGAGAAGCCGATCGCCACCACGGTGCCGGACGCCTACGCCATCACCCAGATCGCTCAGAGCTACCCGGCGGTCTTTCAGGTCGGTTTGCAGTACCGCTTCAAGCCGACCTACGCCGAGGCCCTGTACGAGATTAAGGAGCGGGGCGCTGTGGGGTCGGTTAAAACGATTAGCATGCTCGAGCACCGCATCCCCTTCTTGGACAAGGTCAAGCAGTGGAACAAGTTTGTGAAGTACTCCGGCGACACCCTGATCGAAAAGTGCTGCCACTACTTCGATCTGCTTAACCTCCTAGCCGACTCGCGCCCGCAGACGGTCTACGCTACCGGGGGGATGGCGGTCAACTTCACCGACTTTCGCTATCAGGGCCAACCGGCCGACGTTCTAGATCACGCTCAGGTCATTATCGGCTATCAGAACGGGGTAAACGCCAGCTTCAACCTCTGCATGTTCGCCCCGCTGTTCTACGAGGAGCTGGTCGTCTGCGGCGACTTGGGGCGCCTCAAAGCTAGCGAACAGGAAGACCTGCTCGCCCAGGGTGGCAGCGGCAATTTTCTAGAACTCCTCTGCCACGACGCCCGCCCCTCTCGGCGCAGCACCCCCGGCTACCCGGCGCTGATCGAAAAGAGCGGCCATCACGGCGCGACCTTTATCGAGCACGTACATTTTGTCAACGCCATCGCCGGCGAAGCGAGCCGCGCCGCTAGCGCCTTAGAGGGCCTGTGGTCGATAGTGGTGGCCGCCGCCGCCCAGGCGAGCATCGCCACGGGCAAGGTGGTAGCAATCGACAGCTATCTCCGGGAACAAGGGGTATCGCTAACTTAGCTAAGCGGCTGGTTCCAGCCATAAGCGCTCTCTAGGCTCTGCGCCAGCGCGAGTAAGAGGTCTTCGCGCAGCGGCCCCCCTACTAGCTGCACCCCCACCGGCAGACCGTCCGCAGCTACAAACAGCGGTAACGCGATAGCGGGCTGGCCGGTCACGTTCCAGACCGCGGTGTAAGGGGTAAACTGCGCGGTGCGTGAAAAGGTAGCCTGAGGATCGGCAGACTCGGTCTGGATGGTGCCGATCGCTAGGGGCCGCTCGGCCAGGACAGGGGTGAGCAACAGATCATAGGACTGGAAGAAACCGATCAGTCTGCGGGCCAGGGCCTTGAGCGATTCCAGCGCCGCTAGGTAGGCCACCGCCGGGGTCTTAAGGCCCAGCTCGGTAAAGTACCAGGTCAGAGCCTCCACATCGGAGGGTTGGGGCGAGCGGCCTTGCAGGCTGGCTCCCCAAACCGTATTACCGGCTACCCCCACCGCCCACAGGATGGTGAACTGCTCGATTAACCGGGGGTCGACCCAGCCGGGCGGCATGACCCACTCCACCGTATGGCCTAGCTGCTCCAGGCCCCCCGCCGCTCTCTTGACTGCCGCCAGGGTGATCGGCTCAGGATCGTTGCCGCTGAGCGGCGAGGCGCTCAAGGCTGCGATGCGCAAGGGCTTGAGGGGCTGGTGGAGGGCCGTGGCGAAGGGTTGTGTCGGGCTGGGCGCCCAAGTCGAGTCACCCACCTCGTAACCTGCCAACACGTCCAGCAGCTGGGCGCTATCGGCCACGGTACGGCTCACCACACCCTGGCTGGTGAGGAAGCTGTCACCCAGGAAGGGCCCGGCGGAGATGCGGCCCCGGGAGGGTTTCAGCCCTACCAGCCCGCAGCAGGCCGCCGGGATGCGAATTGAGCCGCCGCCATCGCTGGCGTGGGCTACCGGCATGATTCCTGCCGCCACGACTGCGGCTGCTCCACCAGAGGAGCCGCCGGGGGTGCGCGAGAGCTCCCAGGGATTGCGAGTCGGGCCGCGCAGGCTGGACTCGGTGACGTTTACCAGCCCAAACTCGGGCGAGGTGGTCTGGCCCAGCAGGATAAACCCCGCCTGACGCAAGCGGCGCACCGAGTAGGCATCGGCGGGGGCTAGGTGGTTGGCAAAGAGCTTGGAGGCAAAAGTCCAGGGCTGCCCCTCTACCGGCGTCAACTCCTTAATCAACAGCGGTACACCGGCAAAAGGCCGGGGGTCGCCGGGCTGGACGGCTTCGGCGGCGGCCAGTGCGCCCTGAGTATCCAGAAAGCTGACCGCATTGAGGCTCTTGGCGGCTTCAAGCTCGGCCAGGCAGGCTTCAACGAGGTGCCGTGCGGAAACTTCGCCCGAGCGAACCAGGGCGGCTTGCTTAATGGCCGATTGGCTTAGCAGCGGATGGTCGGTGAAAATTTTGGCGTTCATCATTAAGGCTATTGTGACATGCCCCCGCTCTCAACGAGAGACTGCTCTACGGCTTGCCCTATGCGTTGCTGACTGCAAGGCCGGTAGGCTATTAAGGCTAGTATATTAGCGTGGCTCCGCGCTATCACCTCCGCGAGGGGATTGTCGTCCGCCGCAGCGAGCTGCCGAGCGGTGACGTGGTGGTCACGGTACTGGGCCTCAGCGGCAAGTGGCGCGGCGTGGCTCGCAAGGGAAAGCTCTTAGGCGGCAATCTGGCGCGGCTGAGCCTCTTTCACGAGGTGAGCGTGCAGGGCTATCGCAAACGCGACGATGATCTGCTGCTCATCACTCAGGTCGAGCTGAGCGGGGCCTTGCCTGCTCTAAGCCAACCCGCGCTCTACCCCTATGCCCACCTGCTGGCCGAGCTAGCCGAGCACCTGGCGGTCGATCAGGCCGGCGAGCGCCTCTACGCTTACCTGGCCAGCGGGTTGCGCGGCCTAGTGCAACATCATGACCCTGAGGCCGTAGCTCTGGTCATTAGTTGGCGGCTGGTGCAGCAGGCCGGTTTGGCGCCGCGCCTAACGCACTGCGCCCGCTGTGGGGGGGGGCCCTGCAATCGGTTTGACATTGCGGCGGGGGGCCTGACCTGTGATCGCTGCGCCAGCGGATTGCCCATCGCTGAGGCGGCTAAGGCCGAACTGCTGGTCATGCTTACTAAAGCTGCGCGAGAGGCGCTTAATGAGCCACTCTTAGAGCGCCCCACCCACTGGGCCCTGCTGTCGCGCTACTTGGCCTTTCATGTCGGCTCGCTAAACAGCCTAGGCCACCTGGGTGCCGTAACGGCATGGTCACCCTCCTCCTGAGCCTGCTGCTAGGTTACCTGCTCGGCGCCGTGCCGAGCGCTGCTATCGTTGCGCACTGGCAGGGCCGACAGATCTTCGAGGTCGGCTCAGGAAACATGGGCGCCACCAACACTGCCCGCCACCTGGGGGTCGGTTGGGGGCTGCTAGTCCTGGCTGTGGATATCGGCAAGGGGGCGCTAGCCACTTACTTGGCGGCACTGTTGACCGCCGACTCACCCTGGTCACTTGCCGCTAGCTACGCCGCCGGGGTGGGCGCGGTGGCGGGTCACGCTTGGTCGGTCTTCGTCGGTTTTCGAGGCGGCAAGGCACTAGCTACAGCCTTCGGCGTAGCGCTAGTGCTAATGCCGCTGGGCGGCCTAGCCGCGCTAGCTGTGGGCGCTGCTCTGCTCTTGCTGCTGCGCCGCAGCAGCCTGGCCACCGTCATCACGGCACTGCTCTATCCGTTACTGACCTGGGCGGTGTCGCTCCACACCGGCGCTACTGTAGAGGCGACCCTAGCTGCCAGCCTCATGGCTACAGTAGTAATCATCAAGCAGCTGCCGTCGCTTCGGCGTACAGCACCAACCCGCTTGTGAGCCAGATGGCGTAATCGGTAGGCCCTTGGCGACAAGGTGTCGTGAACCGCCTCATAGCAGGTATCATCTGGTTTGATCCTGCGGGTGCTCGCAGGACTACGAATCGTTGCCTATCCTGCGGTTTACTCGCAGGACGTCTTTGCGGAGATGATACCTGCACCTAGCCGACTCAGCATTTGTGAAAATCGCTGTCAGTCCAGCCAGGGGCTATCCTCAGCCTGTCGGCGGCCGGGCCGCCTAATGTCGATCAGCATCTGCACCACCGGCGCGTAGGTCTCCAACGTGGCGACAAGCCGGCCGGAGGGGTCGTACTTGCGGATCAGGTGCCCGCTGCGCCGGGCTGCATAGAGCATCCCCTGGTCATCAAGGCCGATGTCGAGCAGGCTTTCGGTATTTTCACCCTGCAAAGTCTCAACCGTATAGGAGAGGCTGACCTTGTCCTTGGCGGTGATCTTGCGGATCTTGCCGCTGGTAGCATCACTGATATAGAGGTTGCCGCCATCATCGACGGCAAATCCATCGAGCAGCCGGACCCCTTCCTGGTCAGGGCCCAGCTTGAAGGCCCAGCGGGTCTGGTAGCGGCCTTGCGCATCGAAGCGCTGCACCTGCCGGTTACCGTAGTCAAGCACGTAGATTGCGCCATCTTGGCCGATAGTTAAGGTGCGCGGATCGTTAAATAGGCCGCGCCCCTGGCCGCGCCCGCCGAAGCTAGCGTGGTACTCGCCGCTGGCGTCAAAGATCTGCACCAAGTGACTTTCGGCGTCGAGAACGAAGATGCGACCATCCGGCCCCACGGCGATCGAGGTGGGATAGAGAAACTCGCCGGGCTTCACCCCGTAGCCGCCGAAAGCCGCGCAAACCTTGCCCTGGGGGTCAAGCTTGTAGATCATGTGGCGATCGGCAGCGTCGGCGCGATATTCAAACACGGTGGCGTAGAGGTTGCCGCTTAAGTCTACCGCTAGCGAGGTCGGCGGTGCCGGGAAATGTCCGTCACCCATACCGATGTCGCCCAGCGAGCTGTGGAGCCGACCTTTGACATCCAAAATCCGGAGCATCCCCTGCCGGGAGTCTACCGTTAGCACAATGCGGCTCGGTAGCTCTGACTCTCCAGTATCGTGCGCTTCCCCTTGACTGAGCACCTCTAGCACCTGATCGAGCCGCGGCCGCTCATCGGGGTCCTTAGCGATCATCCGCATCACTAACTCATCGATGGCTTTAGGAATAGCTAGGTTGAGCTGCCGGGGCGGCGGCGGTGTCTGGAAGATCTGCTGATGGACGATAGCCTCGTACCCACCCTTAAAAGCTGTCTGACCGGTGAGCATCTCATAGAAGACTAGGCCCAGGCTGTAGATGTCACTCCGGTGATCGATCTTTAACCCGCGAGCCTGCTCCGGCGACATATAGACCGGCGTCCCGACGCGCGCTCCGGTCATGGTCAGGCGGGTCAGCACCTTCCCGCCCGCGATCCCGAAGTCCATTAGCTTGACGGCATCGTGCGGCAGCGGCTCGCCGGGCTTGATGGCGCCGCGCAAGATCATGATGTTAGCCGGCTTAATGTCGCGGTGGATGATCCCTACCGAATGGATATGAATCAGCGCACCGACCACCAACTTCATGATCTCGATGCTGAGGCCGAGCTCGAGCTCATTAGCCTCAATGAAGCTCTCTAAGCTCCGCCCATCGACAAACTCCATCACCATGTAGTGCTTGATCCCTAAGCTGCCGTGCTCATAGGTATGGACGATATTGACATGGTCTAGGCGTTGCGCTACCTCCGCCTCACGGTGGAAGCGGCGGATGAACTTGGCATCGGCCACATACTGCTCCATAGGGATCTTCAGCGCCACCACCTGCCCGTCGCTGCGCCGCCGGGCTTTATAGACGCTGGCCATGCCGCCCGAGCCGACCTTCTCCAGCAGGTCGTAGCCGGGGATTTCGTGAACATCTAGCAGGGTGTTGTGCTTAGCGGCGGTTCGCGCCTTGGCCAGCTGGCGCTTAGCTGGCGCCACGCGCCGGCGGTGCGCCAGGCCCATAGGCACCAACAGGCTCAGGGCCAGAGCGTAGAGCAGCGCCGGGCTGATCGCCCGCTCCATGCCGCCTACCGACATTACGAAGGCCACTAGCCCTAATCCTAAGCCAAGCAGCAGTCCGCTAACCCACCAGGGCAGGCGGATCAGCAGCAGCGCCAGAGCCACCGCCAGAATCAGCCAAGCCCACCACATCAGCCGACCTCGGCGATGATCAGCGTGATGTTGTCGGGGCCCCCACGCTCGTTAGCCAGATTAATGAGATACTCCACCGCCGACTGGCGATTAGCTGTGCGCTTGACCTCTTGCATGATCTCTTCCGGGCTGACTAAGCTGTGCAAGCCATCGGTCGAAATCACTAACACATCCCCCTGCTGTACGTTGATCTCGACAATATCGGGTGAGATTTGGGGCCGCGTACCGAGCGCCCTAGTAATCAGGTTGCGCCACTCGTGGCTCTTGGCCTGCTCTTCGCTTAACAGGCCCTTCTCCAGCTGCTCCTCAACCCAAGAATGGTCCTTAGTGAGCTGATAGATGCGCGCCCCACGCACCAAGTAGGCGCGCGAATCGCCTACGTGACCGACACAAGCGCGATGCTTCTGAAGCGCCACGCAGGTCAGGGTAGTACCCATGCCGCGGCTCCCCGAATTGGCGATAGCCGCCGCATAGACCCGGCGGTTGGCCAGGCGTACCGCCTTTTCGGTTAACTTATCGATGCCGACAATCGGCTCGCCGCGCTCGAGCGCCCCTACATAGAGGTTAAACGACTCGTCGAGCACCTCCATGGCCAGCTTGCTGGCCAGCTCGCCAGCGGCTGCGCCTCCCATGCCGTCAGCTACGGCGATCAAGGTCAGCGGGCCGGAGCTGATGGGGAACTGCCAGACGCGGTGGTAGTCCTCGTTGAGGGGCCGCACTCGACCGGCATGGGAGCCATGACCGATGTTCTGACCCAGGCGCACGTTCGCAGTCTAACCCGAAAAGCGCCGTAGCAACCGGATAAAGCCCACAGCGTGTCAGTTTCCCTGGGTGCGCGGGCGCTTAACTGTCTCTACATACGGATAACTCTCCAGGAACCGCCGGTAGTCGCTAAACAGGCGTACCCCCTCCTCGGGATTGCGCGGCAGCAGTTTGAAGCGAAAGTAGGCGATATGGCCGCTCGCAAATTGAAAGGTGGGCGTGCCGAAGATGTCGAGCGCCTTGGCCCGGTAGTGCTCGTGTGCCAGCACGGTGCGCGCTTCGGGATCAGCTAGATCGCTCAAGAACCGCGGTAGCTCGAGCCCAGCCGCCGCGGCCACCTCCAACACTGTGTCGCGCCCGTAGGGGCGATGATCGCGGTGCCGAGCTCGCAACAGGGCGTGGCGAAAGGCGTTGTGCAGCAGCTTGCCTTGCTTGCGTGCCGCGCAAGAGGCTAAAAACGGGAGGAGCCCCTTGTTACCGTTTTCGCTCTGCTCATCGAGCCGGTCGTTCCACAGTTGCCAACTGTCCCCACCGCAATAGTTGTTCTGGTAGAGGCTGAAATGGCGCCACTCGAAGACCAGCCCCAAGGGCTCAGCGATCATCTCGGCCAACTCAGAGGCGCGCCAGGCGAACGGGCAGAGGTAGTCAAAGTAGACGATCACCAACTCCCTCTCAGGCATAGCTCATTTAACCCCGGAGTGATCGGTGTGCGCGTAGTTGGCACAACAGCCTTTGCAGCCGTTTCCAGCAAGGCGTCGCCACGCCCTCGGCGGTGCCGCTCGAGGCGCTAGTTCTGCTCGCCTTCGCCGGGGCGGCGCGGCGGCTCGGGGATCAAGCCAAAGCGCTGCTCGTACTTGCGGAGATTGTCCTCAAGGCTGCGCAAAAAAGCTTTGGCGTGCGGAGGGCTGGTGATCACCCGCGAACCGACCAGCGGGGCTTGACCGGGGTAGGCCAACGCAAAGTCGATGATGAACTCATCTTTGGTATGGGCAATGACCGCCACATTGGCATAGCGGCCATGGGCCGACTCGCGGTCCAGATCGAGCTTGAACTCTCTAATCCGCTTTTCATCGCTCATGACCTAGCTTACCTCACTAGACTAGGTATACGGCGTGCGGCCAATGTTGAGCGTTTCAGCATGTCGGCAACAGGTTGTGGGTGGTAGGTTGTGGGAAAAGCCCTCACTACTGCCCACTGCCTACCACCTAGAGGGCATTCAGAAATCCCCAGCAAGAACCGTGCGGTTGCGTCCTGTCGGGGCGACCGGCCGGTCGCCCCGACCTCAAACGATGGGTTGTAGCTATTTTTCGAATGCGCTCCACTTTTTCTGACCATCTGACCGACTAGTTGTGCTCGTGCGGAGTATAGTAGGTGCTAGGTACCGGCCAAGGCTTCCGCGATGCTAGGCAGAAGCTTGCGCAATTGAAAGCGTGCCCGGCCCAGATTGCCAACTGCGTCAAGGGTCACTACCAGCAAGTACCCCTCGCCCTGGGTCTGACCCGTGGGCAGCGGCGTCAGCAGCACCGGACCTTGCTCGTATTCCAACATGATCTGGATAATCTCGCCGTCGCCAAGTAGGCCCGCCAGGACTCGGCTCGAGGCCAGACTGCTGGCCAGGAGTCCGGTAACAAAGGTGATATCAACCTGGCGCTGCGATGCCTTCTCAAGCAGTTCCCCATCCCCTCGTACCACAGCGGCGCTGGTCACCCCCCTGATCTCCAAAAGCTGGTTAAGTAGCTCAGCGAGCTGCATATCGCCCTCCTAAGAGTCGCTGGATTTGTGGCCCGACGGCGTCCAGGATCTGATGCACTAGCGCCCGATTACCGTGCGGCTGGAAAATTAGCGCCAAGGCGTACTCAGCATAGCGAAACAGCATCGCCTCGTGCTTGGCCAACGTGACTACCTGCTGCACCGGCTCCCCCATACCGAGTGCCATAAAGGCGTGCCGCGCAGCCCCAGCCACTGAGGCCAGCTCCGCTGCTGCTTGCTCGGCCTCAATCACCCCAGGCCCCAGCGCCTCTACCAAGAGGCCATCATGGCTAAACACCACTATTGCCACTAGCCCATCCAGAGCGAGAAAGGGACGCAAGACGCTGACTAAGCTCAAGCCAAGACCTCTAGTATGCGCACCGATACCTGCTCGCTGTATAATCTGGCCTTACCGATATTCCCCGCCGGATTCATCACCACCAGGCAAAATAGCTCATCGCTCAGGAGCCGGGTGTAGCCGATCAGGTGGCTGGCTACCACCACTACCTCGCTAAGCTCGCCCCCCGCCAGGACGCCGTTATAGATCTGGCGGACGTAGCTTATGACCTTGGTCTTCTCAGCCGTCATCATCGACAGGTCGTGCCCCTGAGAAGGGTACTGGGCAATCAGTAGCCCGTCCATCGCGCCGACCGCCGCCGACAGGGCACCATCGACGTTATCAACGAGAAAGCCCAAGAGTCGATCGAGATCTTCCATAGCCTGAGTCTAGCAGAGCGAACCACAGTTCGGCGTGGCGTTTTTCGCCCTCACCGCTCTAGCGCCTGCTGATCTGGGGTAGGAAATGCCGCGGAGGGCGTGGGCAACTCAGCCTTGCCCTACTCAGCTTCGTCGTGGAGCGTTTTAGTGATGACGACGAGCTCTTGAATAGACTCCGGTGCAAACTACTTGCTGATGGGGTCAAGATCAACCAGTCTACCGCCTTCTTAAGCAGCACTAGTTGAGCTGCTGGCTAAGGAGTGCTTGCACCAGTTGCGGGTTGGCCCGGCCCTGAGTCTCGCGCATCACCTGACCCACGAAAAAGCCCATCAGGCCAGCTTTTCCAGCCCGGTAGCTGGCCACCTTGTCGGGGTGCGCGGCAAGCAGCCGGGCCACCACCGGCTCCAAAGCCTCCCTATCGGCCACTTGCGTCAGCCCTCGAGCCTCCACTAAAGCGCGGGGCGACCCTCCCCCGATGACCAGCTCCACAAACACTTCCTTAGCGATGCGCGTGGAGATTACCCCTTGGTCGATCAGCTGCACCAGCTCGGCCAAGCCGGCCGGCGTTAGGGCCAGCTCCGTAAGGGGCCGCTCCTTAAGCTCTCGCCGGAGTTCGTTCAGCAGCCAGTTGGCGATCCCCTGAGCGTTGGCGTGGTGCGCCACAGCCTCAGCGAAGAAGGTCGCCAAGGCGGGCTCAGTTGCCAGCGCTGCGGCATCGTCAGCGCTTAGACCATAGGCCGCTATCAGCCGCTCGGCGCGGCCTCGCTGTTCAGGGTCGAGGCTGCTTAACTTATCCTTGCGCTCAGTAGAGGCCGCTACCGCGCTCGCTGGGCGGCGCGGCGCCTCGCGCTCTCCTTCAACCAGCTTGACCCAGCTATCGCGCAAGGCCACGATAAGGTTAAAGACCGGCACGCCGACTTGGGGATCGCGGCAAAAATAGCCTTGGCGCTCAAACTGATAGCGTGTGCCAGGTTGGTCGTCGCGCACGCTCGGCTCGACATAGCCGTGCTTGACCACCAGCGAGTTGGGATTGAGATAGTTTAAGAAACCCGCGTCCGGGTCAGGAACAGTAAATAGCCGGTCATAGAGGCGGAACTCAGCGGGAATGGCGTACCGCGCTGAGACCCAGTGAATAGTCCCACTGATCTTGCGCTCCGGGTTTTGGCCTAACGTGTCAAGATCGACTGTGCAACGCAGCTCAATCACCCGACCCGCCTGGTCCTTGATCACCTCATCGCAGCGGATGACATAGGCGTGGCGCAACCGCACCTCGCGGCCCGGCGCCAAGCGCTTGTAGCCCTGGGGCGGGTGCTCCATGAAGTCGTCGCGCTCGATATATAGCTCGCGCGTAAGCGGCACCGGACGGCCTCCCTGCTTAGGGACGTCATGTGGCCAGTAAGGAGCATCAAGCCGCAGCAACTGGCCTTCCGGGTAGTTGGTTAACACCACCTTAAGCGGGTCTAAAACCGCCATCACCCGCGGCGCTTCCCAGTTGAGATCGTCGCGCACTACGTGCTCAAAGAGCGCCAGATCCACACGGCTGTTAGTTTTAGCTACTCCGATGCGGGCGCAGAACTCGCGGATCGCCTCGGGCCGCACGCCACGCCGCCGCAACCCGGCTAGCGTAGGCAGGCGCGGGTCGTCCCAGCCGGCGACATGCCCCTCCTTGACCAGCTCAATCAGCTTGCGCTTGCTCAGCACGGTGTAGTCGAGGTTCAGCCGGGCGAACTCGTACTGGTACGGGCGCGACGGCAGCGGCACATTCTCCACCAGCCAGTCGTAAAGCGGGCGATGGATCTCGTATTCCAGCGAGCAGAGCGAGTGGGTGATCCCCTCGATAGCGTCCGAGAGCGGGTGAGCAAAGTCGTACATGGGGTAGATATGCCAGGCGTTCCCGGTGCGGTGGTGCTCGGCGTGGAGGATGCGGTACAAGACTGGGTCGCGCATGACGATGTTGGGCGAAGCCATATCGATCTTGGCGCGGAGCGTGCTCGAGCCCGCTGCAAACTCGCCAGCGCGCATGCGGGCAAAAAGCTCGAGGTTTTCGGCCACGCTGCGGTTGCGATACGGGCTGTCCCGGCCCGGCTCGGTGAGCGTGCCGCGATACTCCCGGAGCTCGTCAGGGCTTAAGTCGCAGACGTAAGCCTTAGCTGTCTTTATCAGCCCCAAGGCGCACTGGTAGAGCTGTTCAAAGTAGTCCGAAGCATAGTAGAGGTGCTCGCCCCAGTCGAAGCCGAGCCAGCGGATATCGGCCATGATCGACTCGACATATTCGGTCTCTTCCTTGACCGGGTTGGTGTCATCAAAGCGGAGGTGGCAGCACCCCTGATAGTCATGCGCGATGCCAAAGTCGATGCAGATAGCCTTGGCGTGACCGATGTGCAGGTAGCCGTTCGGCTCGGGCGGGAAGCGGGTAACGACCCGGCTGATTTTTCCGCGCCGCAGGTCGTCGTCGATGATCTCGGTGATAAAGTTAGGGGGGACTGTGCGAGGGGTGCTCATACCTGTCAATGAGGGTACCACCGGGTGTCTGCCGGGACAACTCGCGCCGCTTATCTGGGCGGGGTCGCAACTCAACAAGGCGATAGCGTATGCCAATTCACATTTCATAGCGCTCTATATTGTATACTTTGGTTGGGCTGTTTGACTAGCCTTTAGCCCTTAAGGAGTTGCAATGACCTGGAACCTAGACCCTAGCCACACCAGTATTGCGTTTGCCGTCCGCCACATGGGCTTTGCCACCGTGCGCGGCACACTAAAAGCCATCGGCGGCAGTGTCGAACTCGATGAGCAGGGCGCCCCTCGCGCTATCCACGCCGTCATCGACGCCAACAGCGTCACTACTCACGAGGCCAATCGTGACGCCCATTTGCGCTCGGCCGACTTCCTGGAGGCCAAGGCCTACCCGGAGATAGTTTTCAAGAGCACCAAGATCGAGCCCCGCGGCGACAACAAGTATCTGGTACACGGCGAGCTGACTATCCGCGGCGTGGCTAAGCCGGTGGCGCTCGAGCTCGAAACGAGCCAGCCCCTTACCGATCCCTGGGGGAACCGCCGCGTTGCCGGCAGCGCCAGCGGCAAACTTAACCGCAAGGACTGGGGCTTGACCTGGAACCAGCTCTTAGAGGTCGGCGCGCTGTTAGTCGGCGAAGAGGTGCGCTTTACCATCGACGTGGAGGCGGTAGCTCCCGCCGCCGTCGCCGGTTAACCGAACCACTACTTACCTTTGCCCCCAGTCGTTCCGGCGCTGCTTGAAGGTCTCGTGTTGCAGGTCATCCTCTTCGATCAAGCTGATGTCTCCGGCTAGCGACTCGACGTGGTGGCGGAGTTCGTGAGTGAGGGTCTCCCACAGCTCTTCTTCCCAGTCGAACTCGGGATCAGCCTCGCTGATAGCGACAAAGGAGCCGTAATAGAGGGCGATATGCCGCCCCAGCCCTTTGCCAGGGCCCAGCAGCGAGTCCGGGCCGGGGTCTAGGTATTCGCCCATGCGGTAGACATCGTCGAACTCCTCTTCCAGCTTGGCCTCTTTAAGCACATGTACCCCTTGCAGGTCGCGCGTGAACTCGTTAGGGATGTCAGCCAGCATCACCTCAGCGGCCTGTTTGAACTCCTGATAGGTCATGGCTATAGTTTACGACAGCGCTACCTTGATTACTGATCGCCCGATCGGTTTCCTAGGTATGGCGGCTGCGGTATGGTAAGGCTGTGACACGACCCGACCCGACACCCCGCCTGGTAGTAGGGATCTCGGGCGGCAGCGGCATGATCTACGCGCTCGATCTGCTTAAGACGCTGAGGCCGCTCCCGGTTGAGACGCATTTGGTGATTAGCAACGGCGCCAAGCAGGTTATCCCTACTGAGCTGCACGAAACTGTCCACGACCTGCACGCCTTGGCCGAGGTGGTCTACAAGGACAGCGACTTTACCGCCGCCATCTCGTCGGGCTCGTATCTGACCATCGGGATGGTGATTGTGCCATGCTCAGCAGGGACGCTGGCTAAGGTGGCGCTGGGAATTACCGACACGCTCCTCGCTCGAGCAGCCCACGTGACGCTCAAGGAGCGGCGGCCACTGATTGCGGTGGTGCGCGAGGCGCCCTACTCCCGGCCAATGCTAAAGAACATGCTCGAGGCCTTTGACGCCGGGGCGACTATCCTGCCGGCCTCGCCGGGGTTCTATCTGGAACCGCAAGGGATCAATGAGTTGGTCGGTACCATCACCGCTCGAGCCCTCGATCTGTTAGGCCTGCCGCACCAGCGGGCGCGGCGCTGGCGCGAATGATTGCGGCCTTGATCCCGGCAGCGGGAGAGGGGGCACGCCTAGGCCGGGGCCCCAAAGCGCTGCTTGAGGTAGCGGGCAAGACCTTGTTGGAACGGGCGGTAGCAGCGTTTTTAGGCCAAGTCGACGAGGTGGTAGTGGCGGTGTCGGCAAGTATGATCCCGACGGCTACCAGGTTGCTGGCCGGGCGAGCGCGACTGATCGAGGGCGGCGCCACACGGCAGCAGAGCGTCATGAACCTGCTGATGGCCACCAACGCCGAACGGATACTAATTCACGACGCAGCCAGGCCGTTTTTGAGTCGAGAGGTGATCTCGCGGGTGATCGCCGCGGTAGAGGCTTACGGCGCCGCCTCAGTGGTGATGCCGGTGGCGGACACCTTGATCGAGTCGGAGAGCGGCCGCGCACTCGATCGCTCGCTCTTGCGGGCGGTACAGACCCCGCAAGGCTTCCGGCGAACGCTGATCTTGGAGGCACACCGGCAAGCCTTGGCGGCAGGAGTTACGGCCACCGACGACGCCGGCCTGGTGCGCTGGCTCGGCCAACCGGTAGCACTGGTAACGGGGAGCCCGTGGCTAATGAAGATCACCGCCACCGACGATCTGGTCATGGCACACGCGCTAGCGGAGGCATGGGATGGAGCTTAAGGCCCAGGCCAAGGTCAACCTCGGCCTCAATGTGCGCTTCCAGCGCCCGGACGGCTACCACGAACTAGACGGGGTGATGGCGCGGCTGGCGCTGCACGATACTCTGACGCTGACACCGCAGCCTGAAGGCATAACACTCGCTGTAGTGGGAGCTGAACTTGCCGCTGACGCTTCTAACCTGGCCTATCGCGCGGCGCAGACTTACCTAACGGCAATCGGGGAATCGCGAGGCGTTCACCTCCACCTGACCAAGCGCATCCCCATCGCAGCGGGCTTAGGCGGCGGCTCGTCGGATGCGGCGGCGGTCTTGCGCGGGTTAAGCCGACTCTATCCAGCAGAGGTCAATCTGATGGGCTTGGCTGCAACGCTGGGGGCCGATGTCCCCTTCTTCGTAGCTAATCTGCCGGCGGCCAGGGCACAAGGGATCGGCGAGCAGCTCGCACCGCTTAAGCTGCCGGCGCTACACCTAGTGCTCGTTAACCCCGGTATTGCGGTAAGCGCTAAGGAAGCGTATGCCAGCGTGCGGGCCTTGGCTCCTACCGTCGATATCCCAGACCTGCTGGCTAGCCTGGCTGCTGAACCGAGCTATCAGAACAGCTTGCAGGCCGGGGTGGTCGCCGCCTATCCGCTGATCGCTGAGGGGCTGGCGGCGTTACGGTTGCAGGGGCTGCGCGGCGTGTTGCTGTCGGGTTCGGGCGCAACCTGTTTCGGCCTGGCCCACAGCGCGGCGCACGCCCAGGCCGTGGCCGAGCGGCTGTCGGCGCGCTATCCACGGTGGTGGGTGTGCGCTACCTACAGTTGCTAACTGCCCGGCGCAAGGCGGTTTCGTCAGCCGCGCCCTGCTCTGCCAACGACCGAACTAGCGCCTGGCTCATCCGGCCGATGGCGTCGCGCACCTCCCGCCAGGCGTCAAGCCCCTGGCCGCTGGGGTCAGGGAAGCTTGCATGCAGCCGCAGGGTCTTGGCCGGGTAGAGGGGGCAGGCTTCTTTGGCGCTGTCGCAGACGGTCAACACCAGGTCGAACTCCCAGGGGTTGGGCAGCTCGTAAAGCGTTTTGGAGTAGTGCCCGTTAAGCTCGAGCCCCACCTCGCGCATAACGGTGATGGCATCGGGTTTGACAAAAGTCTTCTCGGTTCCCGCCGACCACACTTCGGCCTCGAGCCCCTGAGCCTTGGCATAGTGCTTAAGCCACCCCTCGGCCATCTGGCTGCGGGCGGAGTTGTGGGTGCAAAGTACCAAGAGGCGCATCAGTCGTCTCCTTTGGCTGCCAGCGGTGGCAACCTTATCGTTGGACATGCTGCTTACCAGACCCCGGATCATCGGCAGCACCCCATAGTACCCGAGTTATTGTTGGGTCGGCACGCCCTGTCGCCGTCGCGGTGGATAGAATGGAGCATGAACAAGACCGAAAAGCAATATGTCATCGATGTGCTAGCCGAGGAGTCTTGGCGGCTGTTTCGCATCATGGGCGAGTTTGTCCAGGGGTTTGAGGAGATGAGCGATGTCGGGCGGGCGGTGACTATCTTCGGCTCGGCCCGCTTTAAGCCCGATAACCCTTACTACGGTCAGGCCGAGGCGCTAGCAAAGTCGCTGGCGCGTTCAGGCTACGCAGTGTTGACCGGCGGCGGCCCCGGCATTATGGAGGCGGCCAACAAGGGGGCTTTCGACATCGGAGGGCGGAGCATCGGGCTTAATATCGACCTCCCGCACGAACAGTCGCCCAACCCGTATCAGACCGACGAGCTAAAGTTCCGCTACTTCTTTGTGCGTAAGGTGATGCTGGTCAAGTACTCGACCGCCTTTGTGGTCTTCCCTGGTGGCTTCGGCACCATCGATGAGCTGTTTGAGTCGCTGACCTTGATTCAAACTAAGAAGATCAAGCCCTTCCCGGTCTACCTGGTGGGGGTAGAGTTTTGGCAAGGGCTAGTGCAGTGGATGCACGAGACACTGGTGCGTCAGGGTACCATTCACGAACAGGACATGTACCTGTTTAAGGTGGTTGATGATATCGACAGTATCCCGCACGAGATTGAGCTGTACTACCAGAGCAACCATCACGGCGGTTTCCAACTGCCTTGGTAGTGCTAACTCGAGTCCATCGTATTCCTCCAAAAGGGGACTGCCCCGTTATCCTGCGTGTGAAACGCAGGATGCGAGTAAACCGCAGGTGGCAGGGGAATTTTGGACTGCCCGAATGGTCAGCCGGGTGCATCCCAACATATGAGGATTAGGCAGGGACAGGAGGATAGGCTCTGTGCCTGAGTCGTTCAAAATCAACAAGGGGGTGTTTGGCGCAGAATTACTCGGGCGAAGCCTTATTGGGCGCGCATAGAGGCCATCCTAGCCGCACCCTCACGCGACCAGTGCATACCGCTCCGTTTCATTCTGTTGCCGATCACCGACTTATTCATCGCCTCAACCTGACCAGAGCCAATCGGGTAACCTTTGGCTGTGAAGGTGGGATAGTCCATCGAGTCGAGGCG
>JAGXSJ010000080.1 GCA_018333895.1 Truepera sp. | reverse complement strand
GACTTCGGTGACGGCTTCTACTACGCCCCTACCATTATCACGGACGTCGAGCCCGGCACGCCCCTCGCCACGGAGGAGATCTTCGGTCCGGTTCTGGTCGTGATCCCCGTGGAGTCGTTCGAGGAAGCGGTTCGGGTCAACAACGAGACACGTTACGGCCTCACCGCTGCGATCTTTACCGATGAGATGGATCTCGCACACGCCTTCATCACTCGCTCCAGGACAGGGATGGTGCACGTCAATCACGGTACCTCCAGTGAAGGTCACCTGCCGTTTGGTGGCGTCAAGGACTCCGGTCAGGGAGCTTTTGGCATCGGGGACACCTCCAAACTGTTCTTCACCGAACTCAAGGTTGTATACAACGTTCACCAAGTCGCAAAGGAACCTGCCGGAAAGCTGATGGTGGAGCGCGAACGCCAGGCGTATTAGGTATTAGGAGGAAGCTACCTTGAATTGCCATCGACCCTTTTCGTTTGAATTGTCCGTCCGGATTGAGTTTGGTATTGGAACCGTCCGGTACCTTGCCGATCATGTCCGCTCCCTAGGGGGGCGCCATGCGCTCATCGTTACGGATCCCGGCTTGGTGGCCGCGGGCGTGATCCCCAAGGTTACCGCAGTGCTGGACGCTACTGATATTACCTACACCCTGTTCGCAGAGGTTCAGGCGGAGCCCGATGCCTCCGGGGTGGTGCCGGGGGTTGAGCTATACCGCTCCGAAGGGTGTGACATCGTTATTTCTGTCGGGGGAGGAAGCTCCCTCGATACCGGTAAGGCGATCTCGGTCATGATCAATAACGAAGGCCACATCCGTGACTATGCCGGGTTAGGCAAGCTCCGACACCCGGGGGTACCCCAGATCGCCATACCTACCACCGCTGGCACGGGCAGTGAAGCCACCATCTGGTCGGTACTGTCGGAAAAGGATAAGAAGATCAAGTATGGCGTTGGCAGTCGCTTCTTGGTACCCACGATTGCCCTATGCGATCCTGAACTGACAGTTACGCTCCCACCGCGGCTAACGGCCGTCACTGGCATTGATGCGCTCGCCCATGCCCTGGAGTCGTACGTCAACAAGGCGACCCAACCCATTTCCGAAGCGCTCGCTGAGAGGTCGATTCAGCTCGTCGCGCGGTCTCTGCGCACCGCTGTTTTCGCTGGCGACCAGATTGCCGCACGCGCCGACATGCTTCTCGCTTCGACTATCGCCGCGACCGCGTTTAACGCGACCCGCCTCGGCCTGGCACATGCGCTGGCCATGCCGCTGGGTGCCAAGGCCAAAGTGCCACACGCCGATGTCATCAGCATCTTACTTCCCGAGGTAAACCGTTATAATCTACCGGCTAACCTGCCAAAGTTTGCGCGCATCGCAGAACTGTTTGGAGAAAACACTAACGGTTTGAGTCTACGCGAAGCCGCCGAGTTAGGAGTTAACTCGGTGGAACAACTCATCGACGATATAGGCTCTCCCCGCAAGCTCGGGGATTACGGGGTTACGGAAGCTATTCTGCCAGAGATAGCGGAAGAGGGCTTGACCTCGGGTAATATCGCCGTGAATCCGCGAGCTGCAACCATCAAGGATCTTGTTAAGATCATGCGCGGTTGCCTGTGAGCATTCAAAGGGAAGGTAGAGCAGTGGCAGACTTCATCTGCTCCGCGGATAGACTCAAGGAGTTCAGCGCTAAGGTCTTGTGCGCTCACGGCCTGCCCCTGTGCGATGCGGAAACGGTTGCCGGCGGCCTTGTTCACGCTAACCTGCGGGGCGTCGATTCGCACGGCGTCGCTCGCATTCCTATCTACGCCGAACGCCTCCGTTGCGGCCTTGTCAACTCGGCTCCCGACATCAGAGTTATCAAGGATAGCGGTGCAGCTCTGGTCGTGGATGGGGATAACGGTATGGGAGCGGTCGTCACCATGCACGCGCTCGAGCTTGGTCTGCAGCGCCTCGAAAGGCACGGCTCGGTCTCGATAGCGATCCGCAACAGCAATCACTACAGCGCTGGCTCGTATTACGCGGCTCGAGCAGTGGAACAAAACGTAGCTATGTGGTTATACTCGAATGCGCCACCCACCATGGCCCCGTGGGGTGGCGCCAAACGGTATCTTGGCACGAACCCATATACATTCGCGGTGCCTGCCGGCAAGTATGATCCGATTATTCTGGACATGGCGACAAGCGTGGTGGCACGTGGCAAGATTATTCTTGCTGCCGAGCGCGGTCAACGTATCCCAGCGGGTTGGGCCGTCACCTTGGATGGTGAACCGACCACCGACGCCAAAGCGGCCCTCGCAGGAAGCGTTCTCCCTTTTGGGGGCCCCAAGGGTTATGGTATAGCCCTGATGATCGAGATCGTGTCCGGCATCCTCAGTGGTGCAGGATTCGGTCCCCGGATTGGGGATCTTTACGAAGACTTCAGCAAACCTCAAAACGTCGGCGCCTTTATGCAGCTCAGTAGCATCGATGCCTTTATGACGATTGAGGAGTTTAACCAACGAATGGAGATGCTTGTGGGTGAAATCAAGGCCTGCCAGCCGGCATCCGGCGTGGACGAGATCCTGATGCCCGGGGAGCTCGAGGCGCGTATCGCTCGTAAACGTCAGCGGGAAGGTATCCCTTTAGCCCAACACACGTACGAAGCACTGCAAAGACTTGGTGAAAGTTGCGGCGTTCCCCTTGCTGACGTTGCTCAACCAGCCCAAGCCTAGAGCGGTTACGGAGGTATCGATGAATCTGCTGCGGCTATTTCCTGCGTCCTCATCTCCTGAGGCAAGCCTAATAGCGCGTTATCGCCACTTGAGCACGCCTACCATCTCCGATAGTCTTGAGCGCGCCTTTGGAGTTATCGGGCTCTTTCCGATTGGAGACTGCTTGGCCTCGCTCGGGGGCGAAGCGATGGCAGGGCCTGCCTTGACCGTCCGTACTAGGCCAGGGGATAACCTCGTGGTTCACAAAGCCCTTGACCTTGCCCGTCCCGGAGACATCCTGGTAATCGATGCGGGTGGGGAGGTCGTTAACGCGATCCTTGGCGAGCTTATAAGCCTTTATGCTGCGCGGCGCGGGATTGCCGGCCTGGTGGTGGACGGTGCGATTCGGGATAAGATGGCTATTTCGGCTGGTCCGCTTCCAGTCTTCGCGAGGGGCGTGTCACACCGCGGTCCCTATAAGAGCGGCCCGGGGGAAATCCATGGCCCAGTGAGCTTGGGAGGAGTTCCGGTGCATGACGGGGACATCATTGTAGGGGACGCCGACGGAATCGTGGTCGTACCCCGCGCACGCGCTGAGGCGACGGCCAAGGCGGCGGAGGAGGTGGTTACGCGGGAGCAGGAACAACGCAAGGCTATTGAGCGAGGTGAATGGGATCGTTCGTGGATTGACGAGTCTCTAAAAATAGCAGAAGGCTCTTGCTGTGTTTCAAAGGGCTAGCAAAACGCCCAACAGGGAGGGCATCCCTTTCTCGCGCACGAGCGAACGAACTCGAAGAAGTCCAGATACAGCGGCAGCTTCTCCTGAGAGATACCTCGGTGCGGACGTAGCCACGACCTGAGCAGCAACCAAAAGCCCTCTATGGTGTTGACCTGCGCTTCGCGAACGCCATCCCCGTCACCATCTAGCGCCCACTGCCCGACTGAATGGTTGACCCGCTTATGATCGTACCCCCACGCTACCAAACGGTCATAGCTGCTGTACTCGTCGCTGTAGACTTCCCGACTTGATCAGCTTGCGAATCAGCGGCTTGATGGTCTTTTGCTTGACCTCTGCCAGGATACGGAGAATGACCTTGCCTCATTTTAGGCCAGTGCGTGCATTGCCTCACGCAGTGTGGGGTAAAGGGAGTCGTACACACGGAACGTCTTTTCATAAGCAGCGCATTGCTCGCGAGGGCAGGGTACTATTGGATCGACTTCGGCAACTAGCTTAGGTAGGGTAGGGTCGTCAACACCGGTGAAAATACCGGCCGCGATGCCTCCCAGCATGGCAGCGCCTAACGCGGATGCATCCGGTACAGTGGCCGGTAAGTAAGCGATCCCCAGAATATCGGCTTTGATTTGGTGCCACGTACGGCTGCAGGTACCACCACCAACACTGAGCAGGCTCTCCGGCCTCCAGTTCCAACGCAGCTCGGCCCGCTCAACAATCTGACGAAGAGCGTAAGCCCCGCCTTCAAACACTGATCGGACCATGTCAGCCCGTGTCGAGTCGAGCCTGAGACCGATCCACGCCCCGCTTGCGTGAGAGTCCCAAATTGGGCTGCGCTCACCTGCCAAGTACGGGAGAAAGACGAGGCCATTCGCGCCAGGTGTCGATTCCAGAGCCAGATGCTCAAGTTCTGCAAGGCTCCTGAGCTCCGGCCACACGCGATGGCGTAACCAGGCGAGTGCGCCCCCGAGAGTGGACATCGCACCATGGGCCAGCCACCTGCCTGGGAGGATGTGGCACCGATTCAGGAACGTCTTGTCAAAATCCGGTTGACCCAAACAGAAGGTGATTACGCCTGAGGTGCCCACCGATTCGAAGGCGGCACCGGCCTCCCTGATACCCAACGCGAACGAGGCCGCTGCCGTATCTGCGGCTCCCATGGCTACCGGAGTACCTGCAGGCAACCCGGTGACCTGCGCCGCTTGCAGGGTTACCGTTCCGATAGGTGCAAAAGGGGCGACGATGGGAGGGAGAATATCCGCTGGCATTCCGGCCATCTCGATCAACGCCGTGCTCCACGCATTCGCCTTGGTAAGCGAAAACAGCCCGGAATAGGAGGCCTGGGTCCAGTCGACGGCAACCCGCCCCGTCAGGCGTGCTGCCAAGAAGGTGTTGAGGAAACCGATGGAGGCGACGTGTGTCCAGAGTGCAGCCTCTTCTCGTTGAATCCAGCGAAGAGTGCCTGCAGTGCAGGTTGAGAGACTGAGGCGGTTGCCGGTCAACGAAAAGAATGCCTCACGTCCCCCTGCTGCTTCGCCGATTGCGGTGAGGTCATCGACAGCTCGGTTGTCGAGATAAGGGATGCCGGGACGAAGCGGGTTTCCCTCGCGATCAAGCAGTACGGTGGTCGGGCAGGTGGTCGAGAAGCCTACGGCTCCCACAGGTCCGGAGGCTTGCAGCACCTCCACTAGGGCATCCGTAACGGCTATCCAGTAATGCTCGAGATCGATTTCGGCCCAACGCGGGAGCGGCGTGACGATGGAGATCGGCCGGTGAGCCTTGCTGATGAGGGTGCCATCCCTGGAGAATGCGCCAACCTTGATGCCGCTCGTCCCAGCATCGATACCGATGAGGACGCCGCTCATGGCGTGATGACGATCTTTATGCCAACGCCGCTCTCGGCGACATTCAAAGCCTCGTTGATGTCATCCAACTTGAACTCGTGGGTAATGAGGCTGGCAACGTCGATCTTGCCTGCAGCGATGAGCTCGAGCGCGCGGTGGTACTGCTGGCGGGTCAGGGCACTTGCACCCGTCACGGATAGCTCGTTGTAATGAATCGCATTCACATCCAAGGGTGACGTCTCACCTGCTGAGAAGCCGGCGAAGAGATTAACGCGGCCGCCTTTCCGCACCAGATGCAGCGCGTCGTTCACTAGTGAAGGGATACCGATGGCCACAATCACCACGTCGGCCCCTAGCCCCTTTGTGAGCTCAATGACTGTCTCTCGAAGATCACTGGCAAGCGGATCTACCGCTGCGTCCGCACCGGCCTTTTTCGCCATGGCGCGCCGGTGCTCGTGTGGTTCGCTCACAATGACATGGCGTGCCCCCGCGGCGCGGGCAAGCTGCACATGCATGAGGCCAATCGGTCCAGCTCCCAGGATCACCACCACGTCATCGAGGCCGACTTGGGCGTTGCCTTGGCCGTTGAGGCAGCAAGCCAGGGGTTCTGTGAGAGCTGCCTCCTTCCAATCAAGGTCCGTAGGCAGCCTAACGACCTGCCCGCTTGCGACAGCGGTGGCAGGTATCCGCACATACTCGGCGAATGCTCCGTCGAATTCATAACCTATGGCGGTGCGGTTAGCGCATACATTTTCCATACCGTTCATGCAGTAGGCGCAGCGGTGGCAAGAAATGACGGGGTCTACGGCGACTCTGTCGCCAACAGCGTAGCCTTCAACTCCAGAACCGACTTCGGCCACCTCGCCGGCGAACTCATGCCCGATGATGGAGGGAAAGCGGACGCCTTTGGTCTTCTTCCCGCGGTAGATGCGGGTGTCGGTACCGCATATCGTTGCGGCCCGTACCCTCAGAACGAGTTCGCCAGAGCCGGCGGAAGGGGTGGGAACCTCCGCAACCTCTATCTTATTCGGTGCAATTAGTTGTGCGGCACGCATACATTATCTCTCCGTGAGGGTGCTGACGGCCTCTCGGTAGACGTCCAGGGCTTCAGCGACCGAGGCATTGTCGTGCATAAGTGCAGCCAAAGAGCGGATGACGGCTGCAGGATGCTCGTGTTGCCAAACGAAACGGCCGTAGGTTACCCCAGCAAGTCCTACGTCCAGGGCCTCGCGAGTCATCTTTAGGTAATCCTCCAGGGTTTTCCCCACTTCTCCTCCTGCAAGGGCGACTTTGGCGGGGCAGGCTGCGATGACCTTCATGAAGGAGTCGGCGGATCCTGTCCAGAAGGTTTTGATGAGATCGACCCCCAGCTCTGCTCCAGCGCGCACCGCATAGGCTACGGCATCAGCATCGTTACTGTCCTTGACCATGCTGCCTTTGGGGTAGATGTGCGCGACAAGGGGCATACCTGCTGATGCCGCGTCTTTGCTGATCTTGCCCAAGTGGGTGAGCTGGGCCGTCTGCTCAGGCCCCCCCACGATCATGCCGACGGAGATCGCATCGGCGCCGAAGCGGACTGCTTCTTCGACATCCGCGACGGGCGTGTCGTAGTGCGGATGATAGGCTGTGGAATACGCGGTGGATTTGAGGATCAGGGACACTTGACCAGCGTAAGGAGCAAATACCTTCTCTGCGATACCCTTATGCATGGTGATGGCATCAGGTTGTCCGGCGACTATCTTTCGCATTGCGTCGTTGATGTCGACAATACCCGGAAGAACACCACGTGTTATCGGGTGATCGACCGTAATAGCCAGCAGTTTTCCGGACCCGGCATTGAAGAGCCGGTTGAGCCGAATAGCCTTTCCAAGAAACATACTTAATCCTCCCGCTACCTGGTCAAACGAGGGCCCTGAAGCAAACGCTCGTTGACAATCTTGGTAGGAGCAATATAGCATAAAACCGGTAGAAAGCGAATAAATTGTCCGACCAGGACAGGCAATCGACATTCCGCACCCTGAATAGAGCATTCACGCATTATCCCTATGCCTCGTTCGGGACGCAAGGCGGGGCACACGATATGGAGGTTTATGCGCTTTGCTGCATACCGTGCCGCTCTGTTCAATGAAAAAGGTGAGAGCTGTGTGTCTGAAAGGGCTCCAAAGATGACATTCCTGGGTTCGAAGTCGAGGGTGCGGAAAGTGGGCTCAGGCAGTCTCTTAAGACCTGGTGTCAAAGACCGGGAATCAGCCGCAAGATGCCGACGATCAAGCTAAAGAAGAAGCGCTCGAGCGCCCCCAGAATGCCGGTAAAGCTAAGCGCTATAAAGATGGCGATAAAGCCCAACATGCCCAGGCTGGCTAGCTGCTCCACGACCTGTCGCACGCTGCGGTTGCCCCAGGCTAGCGCGGCCTTGGCACCATCAAGTGGAAAGACCGGGAAGAGGTTAATAACCGCATGGCGGATGGCGATAAGAGCGGCAAACACAAACGAGCGGGCCAGCAGCGGGTTGTTAATGGCACTCAGCACCAGCGCTACCAAGATAGACACTAAGGCTATCAGCAGATAGGCGGCTGGGCCGCTGTACCAGACCAACGCCTCGTGGCGGCCCCGGCTGCCGTAGTTGCGGCTGTTGACCGCTACCGGCTTGGGCCAGCCGAAGCCGAGCAGGAACAAGAACAGCACCCCGAACGGCTCCAGATGCTGCTGCGGATCGAAGCGTAAGAAGCCGGCAAAACGCGGGCTGGGGTCGCCCAGGCGCCCCGCCACCCAGGCCTGGGCGACGTTATGGAAGACCAGTGCAAAGAGCATCACAACAGCGACAACGATCAGATCGGTAGTGGTGTAAGCGCCTCTTAGATAGTCAAGCAGCATGATTACTCCTGGAGCTGGTCAACCAGGTGGCTGGCGAGCGCCAGCTCGGCCTCAAAGGAGGCTACCGCCCCCACCTCGCGGGCCTTGGCGACCTCAGCCAAGACCTTGCCAACACTCGGCCCTGGCTTAAGGCCCAACTCTAACACGTCCTGCCCGCGTAGCTTGCGGCGCTGGGGGGAGGCTTCGAATCGCTCAACCTGTTCGCGCAGCTTGCGGCTCAGCACCTTTAGGACCGTGGTGACCGCAATCGGCAGCTCGGCTAAGCGCTCGCCGGCGATAGCGTTGTGGCGCTGCGCGGTCTGCAACAGGCCGCGCAGCTCAAGTAGGCGCCTGGGCCAGTGGAACGCCTGGCGGTGGCGCACCAGTTTGTTATCAGGCACACTTAGCAGTAACAGTAGTAGATAACTCTCGTCCGGTACCGGGCCCTGCTGCCGTAGCGCATCGAGCTGGCTTAGTGCCCCTTCGTCGAGCTGCATCTGGAACATCTGCTCCAGTGCGCTGTAGCGTGCCAGCAGCTTGATGGCCGGGGTGACGCGCGGCTCGGCTAGCGTGAGCTGCAGCTCGCTGCGTAGGCGCGACTTGCTGATCTTACCCAGCACGCTGGGGCTAAGCGCGACGCGGATCCGCTCGTCGGCATCAGGGTGGAAGGTAAACCCCAGCCGCCCGGCCAGCCGCGCCCCGCGCAGGATGCGGGTGGGATCCTCTACGAACGATAGCGGATGGAGCGGGCGCAGCACGCGGCCATCCAAGTCGGCCAACCCGCTGTAAGGATCGAACAGCCGCGCGGGCTCGGGCCAGACCCGCACCGCCAGGGCGTTGACGGTAAAGTCGCGCCGCGATAGGTCTTTGTGCAGCGTGCTCGGCGTGACATCGGGGAGCGCCCCGGGGTGGCGGTAGAACTCTTCGCGGGCGGTAGCTAAGTCGATCACCAGGCCGCTGGGTAGGGTGAGCGTACAGGTGCCAAAACCCAAATGTGCGCTGAGTTTGCCGCCAAGCGCTTGCTGCAAGGCGCTGCCGAGCTGCTCGGCGCTCTCGCCTTCGACCACCAGGTCGAGATCCTGCATGCCGGTGTGCAACAGCGCGTCGCGCACCGTCCCGCCGACCACGTACAAGGCGCCACTAAGGCGCGGCTTGGCGGCCTCGATAGCGGCGTGTGCCGCCGAGGGCAGACTGGAGAGAAGGCGCTGCAGCGCCTTCTCTTCGCCACTCAAACGTCCCGGCTCGTTATGGTGGGCGCCAATAAGGTCGGTGCGGGTGACGATGCCGACCAGCTTACTGCCGCGCAGAATGGGGATACGCCCAATGTTATGGCGCTGGATGAGGGCTTCTAGCTCCGCCTGGCTGGTCTCCTCCGTAGCGCTGATGACCCGCTTAGTCATGAAGCCGCGCACCCTGGCTTCACCAAGGCCGTGCCGCTGGGCGCGCTCTAAGTCGCGGCGCGAGATAATGCCAACAAGCTGCCCCCGGTGATTTACTACCGGTAGGCCGTTGTAGCCGTAGCGGGTTAAGAGCGCCCCTGCCTCGGCGATGCTGGCGCTCCCGGGTACGGTGTGAACCGGCGCACTCATCAGGTCGCGGGCACGCAGCCCGGCCTGAGCATGCCGCTCAAAGGCGGCCAGGGCGCGCGGCAGTACCGCCTCGAGCGGCAGGTCACTGCGGGCAAAGGCTGCCCCGGCGTGCCCGCCGCCGTCAAAAGCCTCTGCCAAGGCCGCCCCCACGTCGATGGTCCCTTCCTTGGCGCGGGCGATCAACAGCGTCTTGCCCTCCATCTCGGCTGCCAGCAACGCCGCATCGGCGCCGTGCAGCGCCAAAAGCTGATTGCACAGCGGCGCAATACCAGGGAGATAGGGGCCGTGCTTAAGTCCGGCGACCACTACGTGCCGCCCGCCCAGGGTCTGCTCGGCAGCCTCTTGCAGCAGCTGAGCGAACAGCTCGCGGTGTTCAGGGGTATAGTGCTCGACCGAGAACTCCTGCACTAGGCTCAGGCTGGCCCCAGCGCGGAGCAGGTGCGCGGCCGCCTCGTGATCCTCGGGCCGGGTCAGCGAAAAGCTCAAGTTACCGGTATCTTCATGGATCCCCAATAGCGCCAGGCTGGCTAGCTCCTGCGGGATAACGATGCCGTTAGCCTTAAGCAGCAGCGTCAGGATGGTGGCGGTCGCCCCGACCGGCTGGTGCAGCCCCTTACCGGCCGGGATAGGGTTGGCAGGCAGCGGATGATGATCATAAAGCGTGAC
>JAGXSJ010000079.1 GCA_018333895.1 Truepera sp. | reverse complement strand
CATAGGGGCCTCCCGGGAAAAGCAGTAGTCAAGCATTCGAGTAGTCAAGTATCCGAGTAGGGGCAAGTCTATCAGCATCTTAGCCCGTTAGCCGGTTAGCTAGTCAGCAAAGACCTATCTGACTAGCTGATAGCCTTTTCATCCTTGGCGCTGAACGAACGTTCATAGGCAATTCCTGAGTTTAGGTTTCTAACCAACACGCCTAGGGGCATGCGCCCGGTGTATCGTGAGATTGTGTTACATGTAAGCAAGCCTAGCACAGTTCAGACAGGGCGCCGTAGCGGGCGGAACAATGATCTTTCATTTCGTCGAGTCGGCTGCGCCTGAGGCTCGAGCGGTGCTTAGCCAGCTGCGCGCTCAGCTGGTGCAACACCCTGACTGCCTGCGCACCGAGCTACTGATCAGCACGCGCCAGGTCGGCCTCTACCTGCTCATCAGCGAGTGGCCCACTGAGCCGCAACTTACCTTGCCCGCGCAGGTCAGAGCCTGGGTGTTTCGCACCGTAGAGCCTCCCGACAACCTGCCGGTAGTGGTTAGTGGGTTGTAGGATTTTCCACTACCCACACCCCACTTCCTACTTCCTGTTGTCCCACTTCCCACAACCCAAAGTGAAGTTCCTAGCTGCTAACAGCACGCTCCGTGGTAAATTGAAGCCATGATCAAGCCGACTTTGCAGGTACATAGCGTAGCCGAGATCAGTCCGGAGCTGCTTAGGGGTCACGGCATCCGGGGTGTGATGGTTGATCTCGACGATACGCTAGTAGCTGCCCAGGCCGACCAGATCGAGCCGCGCTTTAAGGCCTGGGTGCAGGCCCTTAAAGACGCCGGGTTCGCCGTAATGCTGCTTAGCAACGGCTCGCCCGAGCGCGTGCGGCACTGGTCGCAGGAGCTAGGGGTGAACGCCCTGGCGCTAGTTGGCAAGCCGTTGCCCTGGGCCTTTCGCAAGGGGTTGCGGCAACTCGGCATCCAGGCTCACCAGAGCGCCATGATCGGCGATCAGCTATTCACCGATGTGTTGGGTGCCAAGTGGGTTGGCGCACTGTCGATCTTGGTCACGCCGCTATCCGCCGGTACGCTGCCGCATACTCGGCTGCTGCGGAAGCTCGAAAGAGTTATCTTGGGGGGCGACCATGACCGTTCTTTCCATCGGTGATAAGCGCCTAGGCGCCATGTTGCTAGAGCGGGGCTATGTCAGCGACAACAACTTGAAACAGGCGATCGACCGCCACAAAGAGGTTGGCGGACGGCTAGCCGATATCCTGGTAGCGATCGGCGTAATCAGCGAACAGCGCATCGCTAGGGCGGTTGAAGAGGCGATGGGGATCCCGCTTGTGGTCTTGCCCCGCGTCGAGGTGGTGCCTGAGGCGCTAACCAAGGTCCCCGCCGAACTGGCCCAAGAGCTCTTGGCCCTCCCCTTTGCCATTAACGGCACCCGCTTAAGAGGGGCCTTCCACGACCCCCTTGACCCGCTAGCCATTGAGGAAGTTGAAGATGTCGCGCAGTGTACCGTTGAGCCCTATCAGGCGCTGCGCCGCGAGCTACAATGGGCGATCGCCACCTACTATCCAGGACTGGGCTTAGCACCACCCAAAGAGTTCGAGGTCGAGGTCGGCCAGCGCCTCGGCATGCTGGCCATCAGCAAAGGGTTAATTACTGAAGCGCAGCTCCAGCAGGCGCTCGATAAACAGCAGCGCACCGGCGGCCTGCTGGGGCGCATTCTCATCGATCAGGGGTCGATCAGCGACGAAGCGCTCGGCCGCTTGCTGGCCGAACAGGCCGCCATCCCCTTTGTCAGCCGCCTCAGCGACGCGGTTATCTCCGATAAACTTGCCGCCAACCTGTTGCGCCTAGACGCCATCCAGTATAGCGCCGTGCCCTATAAAGAGGAGGGCGGCACGCTGCTGGTGGCTATTTCCGACCCGCGCAAGATCCCCGATATTGAAGCGATCGTGAACCGCCCGCTGCGCTTTATCGGCAGCCCTGAGGCCGAGATTAGGCAGCGGATCGAGCAGCTCTATGTCGGCGATAAGGGGCGCCTGGGCGAGACGCTGCTGCAGAACGGTAGAATCAAGCGTGAGCAACTGCGGCGGGCGCTTGAGGAGCAAAACAAGCTGGGGAAGGTCAAGCCGCTAGGTGAGATCTTAGTGGATCTCGGCTACGTCACCCAGGGCGAGGTCGAAGAGGCGCTCAACCGCCAGCGCTCGGGCGGCGGCCGCCTCGAGGACACCCTGGTGCAGTCCGGCAAGATCAGCCCTGAGATGCTGGCACGCAGCCTGGCTATGCAGCTCGGTTATGAGTTCGTCGACGAGGGCAAGATTCAGATCGATCCTTACGCGGTCACGCTGGTTCCCGAGGGGACGGTGCGGCGCTACGCAGCTATGCCCATCCGGCTCGAGGGGAATACGCTGGTCGTGGCCATGAAGGACCCGCGTCACGTCTTTGCCCTAGACGACATCAAGTTGATTAGCGGTAAGAAGATCTTACCAGCGGTCGCTACCGAAGAGACCCTGCAGCGCCTGATTAACCGCTTCTATCGCAGTGGCGAGGATATGGATGAGCTGGCCCGGGCGGTGCTCGAGGAGATCGGCACCAAAGAAGTAGCGAGTGACGGCGAGAGCGCCATCGACGACAACGCGCTGGTCAAGGTCGTCAATAACATCATCCGCGAAGCGGTATTAAACGACATCTCTGATATCCACATTGAGCCGCGCCCGGAAAAGGTGGTAATCCGCGTACGCAAAGACGGCCTGTTGCGCGAATACATGACCATGCCCAAGGCTGCTGCTGGGGCGCTGGCGGCTCGGGTTAAGATCATGGGCGGGCTGAATATCGCTGAGCGAAGGTTGCCGCAGGACGGGCGGGTGCGCTTCCGCGACCGCTCCGCTGAGGTGGACCTGCGCCTCAGCACACTGCCTACCGTCTACGGCGAGAAGTGCGTAATGAGGCTGCTGAAAAAGGCTGCTAGCATCCCCGAGATTGAGCAGCTCGGCTTTGCCGAGTACAACTTTCAACGCTTTGAAGATCTTATCAAGAAGCCCTATGGCATGTTCTTAATCACCGGGCCAACCGGTTCGGGTAAGTCGTTTACGACTTTCAGTATTCTCAAGCGGATTGCAGTGCCTGAGGTCAACGTTACCACCATTGAGGACCCGGTGGAGTACGAAGTGCCCGGGATCAATCAGACCCAGGTCAACATTAAAGCCGGGCTTGACTTCGCCCGCGCGCTGCGCTCGTTCTTGCGCCAGGACCCTGATATCATCATGGTCGGTGAGATCCGCGACACCGAAACCGCCAAGATCGCAGTCGAGGCCGCCCTAACCGGCCACCTGTTGATTGCTACGCTGCACACCAACGACGCTTCCGGCGCGGTCACTCGCCTCTCGGAGATGGGGATCGAGCCGTTCAACGTATCGGCTTCGTTGCTCGGCGTGCTGGCTCAGCGCCTGGTTCGCAAGGTCTGTAAGGAGTGCAAGGTCGAGCACACCCCTGACCCCGATGTGCTGCGCCGCATCGGCTTAGCCGACTCTCAGATCAAAGGGAAGAAGCTCTACCGCGGGGTCGGCTGTGATAAATGTGGCGGCAGCGGCTACGACGGGCGCTATGCTATTCATGAGCTGCTAGTTGTCGACGAAGAGCTCGAGATGGCTATCGTCAAGGACAAGTCGGCCGGCGAGATTAAGGAGATTGCCGTTGCTAACGGTATGAAGACGCTCCGCGAAGACGGCATCAACAAGGCCCTACAAGGGATCACCACGCTCGAAGAGGTCTTAGCCCGCACCACCGAGTGAACCACTCTGAGCATGCTAGGAGTCACGCATGTCCGACCAGATCAAAGCCACCCAGATTCAAGCCGACATCGTCGACCTGCTAAAGTTGGCGCTCGAGCGGCGCGCCTCTGACCTGATCCTAACCGTGGGCCTGCCACCCATGCTGCGTGTTCATGGTGACTGGCGCCCGACCGAGTACGACACCTTAACGCCCACCATGACCCGCCGCCTGATGTACTCAATGATGGACGAGAAGCGGCAGCGGCTCTTTGAAGAGCACCGCGAACTTGACTTCTCCTTCAGCTTGACTGGTCATGGGCGCTTCCGGGTCAATGTCTTCTTCCAGCGCGGCTCGGTAGGCGGGGTGATGCGCATGATCGCCGAGGAGGTCATGACCTTCGATCGGCTCGGTCTGCCCTCGGTAATCGGCGACGTAGCGCGGCAGCCACGCGGGCTGGTACTGGTCACTGGGCCGACCGGCTCGGGTAAATCGACCACGCTGGCCACCATGATCGACCTTATCAACAACGAGTACCGCAAGCATATCGTCACTATCGAAGACCCCATTGAGTTCTTTCACCAGCACAGGAACTCGATTGTTAACCAGCGCGAGATCGGCGAGGACACCAAGGACTTCCATCGGGCGCTGCGCAGCGTGTTGCGCCAGGCGCCCGATGTGATCTTAGTCGGCGAGCTGCGCGACTACGAGACTATCGGCGCCGCGGTGACGGCTGCCGAAACCGGGCACTTGGTGATGGGCACCCTGCACACTAACTCGGCCTCCGAAGCCATCGACCGCATCATCGACGTTTTTCCCGAAGCGCAACAGGAGCAGGTGCGCGTACAGCTCTCCAACAACCTGCAAGCCGTTCTCACTCAACAACTAGTCCCGCGCCTAGCCGGTGACGGGCGCGTTTTGGCCTATGAGTTCATGGTCGTCACCCCCGCTATTCGCAACCTGATCCGTGAAGGCAAGACGTACCAGATCCTCTCAGCTATCCAGACGGGTGGGCAGCTCGGCATGATCACCATGGATGCCTGCTTGGCCGAGCTGCACCTCAAGCGCCAGATCAGCTACGACATGGGGATGGCGCGCGCTGTGGACTCTAAGGAGTTTGCCCGCTTAGTCGAAACGGGGGGCGTGCGCGGCGAGGTCACTGGCATCAATCCGGCCAAACGCCCCGGCCCCGCTATCGCACCGAAGCCCGTCGGCCGCAACAGGGTTTGACAGGCCCCCGGGTGCTGCGTATACTCTGGCATGCTTAAGTCGCCGACCCTGCGTAGGCGGTTGCGGGTTATCCAGCTCGCTATGACCTTGCTGCTAGCGCCTCATGGGGCGGTTGCCGTGTAGCGGATACGTCACGTCAGCGCTGCCCCTTGGCCCCCGCCAAGGGGTTTTTTTTGAGGAGTTGTCCATGAACTATCGTTCACCATCAGCGAAGCGCCGGCCCGAACGAAGTGAGAACGATAAAGTGATGATGCGAAGGCGTCCGAGGCTTCGCCCTGAGGGGCCTCAGCTCGAAGGG
>JAGXSJ010000078.1 GCA_018333895.1 Truepera sp. | reverse complement strand
AATGGTCATATCGCGCACCACCCCTAGCTCGCGGTTGAAGTGGCTCGCCAGCCGCATCCCACGCTGTCCCGCCCAGCTCAGAGGGGCGTTGCCGCAGTGCCAGAACAGCAGGCTGTCGTCATCGGTATCAAGGTCGGATAAATCCATCAGCATGGCCGGTCTATGGCTCACCCCCTGCACGACCAGCATCGACAGCGCCCCCAACACGTCGCCCTCGCAAGCCGCCGGAATTGCATAGTCGCCCAGCCTCCCCACCGCTGCGCAGGCCATCGCCCCGCAGACCTCCGGCAGCTCGGGCCAGCAGCGCAGCGCCAGAGCGTGATAGCCCCCTTCGTGCGCTAACTCGGCCAGGGCCAGCTCGAGCCGGGCAACGCGCATAAGCTGCTCATCATTCACCCCTGAGCCGCCTGCTGCCTCCTCCAGCCAAATCTTGGCCCTAGCGTGCGCTGCCAGCTCAGGCACCGCCGCCACGCGCTCGTAGAGGGCCGGTAGCGGCGCCGTCTCGACCGTCACCCCTGCTAACTCCGGGTACTCCTTAAGGCCGTAGAAACCGGGGGCAGTTCCCCCGATCTGCAAGATGCGGGCTGCCTCCAGCGCCTTAAGGCCACGGAGCGCGGCCACCGTAGGGCGTAGGCGTCGTTGGAAGCGCTCCTCCCCGACCGCGCCGTAAAACCACTTGACCGGCACACACTTGCCAACTTCGGGGCATTTGAGCAACGAGAGCGTCATGGTCAGGCCGCACAGGGCATTCAGCGGCAGCGGCCCGCTCTTGACCTCGGGCTCGGGGAGGGCCCACACCCCGACGCGCTGCGCTGCGTTCACCAGCGGCGCCAACAGCTCCCCGGTGGCAAAGGTGGCGTGCTGAATGAGCAGCAAGTCAAGGTTGCTATCAGATAGCTGCTGAGCCGCCTGCTGAGCCGTTTCCGGGCTGCTCACGGCAGCAGCAGGAAGCTCCTGTCCGGTGGCTAGGTGGCGGTCGGGGTTAGTTACCGTTGGCGTCACTACCGTAAAACCCCACTCCTGACCAAGCGCCGTGAGGGCCACCAGGCTCTCGCGAACCAAACGGGGCGCGTCACCCTTAAAGAGCGGCCTGATCAGCGCCACAAAGCCGATGCGCAGCATAGTCCTCCCCTCCCTTACTACCTGACCGGTCCGGTGCTCCGGCGCACCACCAGACTGGTGTCGAGCACCAGCGACTTGGCCGACTCATGCCTCATGAGCCGGATCAAGGTCTCCATAGCCTTGGCTCCCAACTCCTGCACCGGCTGGCGCACGGTGGTCAGGCCCAGCAGCGCGGCGGGCATAATGTCGTCGAAACCCACTACCGAAAGATCCTCAGGAACACGTCGGCCCCGCTCTTGCAGCTCGGCCAGGACGCCGAAGGCCATCAGGTCGTTATTGGTCAGCACAGCAGTAACCGGGATGTCCCTATCAAGCAGTTCACGCAGCAGCTCGCGCCCGCTCTCCATGGTGTCCTTGCCGAAGCGCCGCAGCGCCGTGTCGCGCTCTAACCCCAAGGCTTCAACCCCTTGCCAGTAAGCCTGCTCGCGCCGCGCGGCATAGAGAGTCTCGCGTGGGCCAGTGAAAAACGCTACCCGCCGATGGCCCAGCGCCGCTAGATGCGCTAGCGCCTGATAGATCCCGGCTTGCTCGTCGCTGCCGACCGTTATGGCCCTTAGCGCCACGCTGGCGGCGTGGATCAGCAAGAGCGGATAGCCCGCCTCGACCAGGTGGTTAAGCAGCGGGGCATCCTCACTGCGGATACTCCCGCCTAGGACCATCAGCCCATCGACCCGGCCCTCGCGCAGCCAGCGTTCGTAGTTAGGGTGCGGCGTCGCCGAAACCAGCAGCGCGTAGCCCGCCGCCTCGGCCACCGCGGCCACCCCGGCCAGCAGCTCATTAAAGTAGGGGTTAGCAAAGACAAACTCTGGCGAGCGCGGCAAGAGCAGCCCTACCGCCCCCGCTTGGCGGCGAATCAGCGCCTGAGCTGCCGCATTGGGGCGGTAGTTGAGGTCGCGGGCTAACTGTTGCACCTTGGCCTGCGTCGCGGCACCAATCTGCGGGTCGCTGCGCAGCGCCCGCGACACCGTCGAGCGCGATACTCCTAGGCGGCTGGCGAGATCCTGTAGCGTTACCTTGCGCACGAGGCGTCCTCCTTAGTCAACAGCCATAGTCAACAGTTATAGTCAACAGCCATCGCGCAATCGATTGCGAGAACTGTATCACAACCATAGCTAGCGGCACAACAGCTTAAAGTGGGTGAAGTGGCTTTTTGCGCTTTTCCCCGCCGGGCAGAAAGCCCTGAAGCCGCTCATAGCGGGCACGGCTAAGCACCCACCAGCCCTCTCCCCCATCGACAAACCCTAGCGCGCTGAGATCAATGACCGTTTGCAGCTGCAACGCTAACGCCCCCAAGCGCTCAAAGGAGAGGCGGGTAATGGCGCGGATAGCGGCCTCGAGCGCCCAGGTAAGCGGCATACGATCAGCGGTTGTCTGGAGGGCTAGATGACCGATGCCGGTAGGGTCGAGGCGCAGCACAGCCTGGACGCCGCTTTCGCTGTGGAAGACAAACCCTTCGGCAGCAGGCTCGGCGGTAACTTCGACACCCTGCTCGAGCGCATAGTAGGGCGGCAACGCCGGGGGCAGGCGAGCGTCGTAGCAAAGCGACAGCTCATCAAACAGCTCTCGGCGGCGCGCCTCAAGTCGCCGCCGCTCACGCACACTAAGCCGCCAGGGGTCGAGCAGCCGCCCCTCTAGCGCCTGCAACTCGGCTTCCAAGCGGGCCAGCGTCTCCTCTAGCGAGGCTGCCTCAGCCCCGGCATCGCCTTCCTGAAGCGTCCAGCTACGTTCGGCCACCCTTACCCGCGCCTCCTGGTGAGAAAAGGGCAGCCAAGGTACCAAGGCTTAGCTCAGCAGCGCACCACAGCGTTAGTGGTACCTTGGTCGTTAGGTACGAACGCATCGGCCTCGGCATCGTTCTCGTAGCGCTCGGCGCCGTCTTGCAGCAGGCGATAGCGGAACTGATACTCGCAGCCCGGCTCAACCTCTTGCACCAACTGCCACTTGCCGTTCTTAAGCTGACTGAAGGCTACGGGCTTCCACTCATTAAAATCGGCAATTAGCTGCACCGCTTCTGCCGCAGTCTCCTGAGGGAGTTCAAAAGTGAGCTTTACAACGTTGCGGCTCTTAATAAACTGCTTTTTGATCATGGTCTTGCTCCCCAATCAGCCCACCGGCTGCTTCATTCACCCAATCAAGCCGTAGGCGCTACGGCTGTCGGCAGTCTAACCCAAGCCAGCTAGGCCGTCAACGAAATGCCATGATTAAGCCATGCGACTCGACGTGCAGCTCCTCTCGCAAGCTACCCCCACCGACACCGCAGTGGTCATCGACGTGCTGCGCATGACCACTACCGCCACCGCACTGTTCGCAGGCGGCCTGTCGCGGCTGTGGGTCGTGGCCGACATCGCCGAAGCGCTTAGACTGGCCGAGCGCTACTCTGCGCTGCGCTTTGGAGAGCGAGGCGGCCAGCGCCTCCCCGAGTTCGACGCCGGCAACTCGCCCATCGAGGCCCAAGGGCTGGCGCTTACTCAGCAGCGCGCCGTGCTCTGCACCACCAACGGCTCCAAGGCGGTCGAGGCGGCAGCCGGGGCCAAGCATGTGCTGCTCGGCGCCATCGTCAACGCTAAGGCCGTGGCCCAACGCGCCCTGAGACTAGCCAGCCGCGAGACCTGCTTAATCTGCGCTGGCACCGACGGAGCGGTATCGCTCGACGACGCGCTAGCCGCAGCGGTGATTGCGCGCGAGCTGCTGGCGCTTAAGCCCACCCTGACGCTAAGCGACAGCGCCAAGCTGGTGCTGGCCGCGCTTACGGCCGCCCCTGATCTGGAGCAGGGCTTGCGCCAAGCTCGGCACGCCGCTCTGCTCACGTCGCTCGGGTTTGATGAGGATATCACCTTCGCCGCCCAGCCAAACCGCTATAACCTGGTCGCCGAACGGGTGGAGCTACACCCCGCCGCCTTTGAGACTCATGGCTGAGGGGCATATCGTCGCCGTAGCCGCGCTGATCTATCAGCAGGGGCGGGTGCTAGCCATGCGCCGCAGCCCTCAGCGCGACGCCGGGCCGGGCCTGTGGGAGACCTTGTCCGGGCGCGTCTTGCCGGGCGAAGAGCCGCTTGACGCCCTGCGGCGCGAGATCCTGGAAGAGGCCGGACTGCAAGACGGGGTACACCTGAGGCTCGAGCCCCGCCCGGTTGAAGCCTACAGCACTACCCGCACCGGCGAGCCGATGGTGCTGATTATCTACCGCGCCGAGTACCTTGGCGGCGAGGTGAGGCGCAGTGATGAGCACGACGCGCACGCCTGGCTTACGCCGGAGGAGTTCGCGGCATACAGCTCCCTTCATAAGCTAGTTAAAGCGGTACGGGGCTGGGTACCGTCCGAGAAGTGGTAGCTTTTCAACCCAAACGCCCTCAGCAGCGCCTCGGCCCCCGGCTGGCTAGGGGCATAAAACAGATGGCCTGGGCAGCGGCAGTCGCTGCTGCCAAAGCCCGGCACCACCGCCAGGCTGCGGCCTAGCGCTCGAGCCAAGTCACACTCGGCGCCCGGCCCGGCCTCCTGCCAGTAGGCGCCACGCCACGCACCTACCGCCAGCAGGTAGTCGATATGCCAGTGCCGTCTGCTACGCTGGCCGCAGTAGAGCTGCCAATGCCGTGTTAATCGGCTCAGGCCCGCCGACCCTTGCGCCGAGCCGACGTAGAGATACAGGCCCTCAAAGTGAACCCGGCCCAGCGCGCCAACCGTGAGTGGGCCGCGATAACAGAGCAGCGCCACATAGACACCGCGAAGATTAGTCAGCTCAATCATCCCTAAATCCAGCCCGCGCTAGGACATTCGCCTCTGGCCCCTGCCCGCTGGAGCTTTCATAGTTAAAGCATCCTACAGCCCGCCACGAAGGGGGTAAGATGGTGCTAAGCCCACTGGCCGGGGAAAAAAGCTCTTTTGGCGAAAGTTGCATCAACAATCTGGTGCTCGAGCTGCTGATCTTGCGCGTCGACCTGATGGTGATGCGCGGCAAGAGCTTGGAGCAGGCCATTGCCAACGCCATGAAGCACTTCGACCGCTTGCTGGACCGCGAGCAGCTCGACTCCGAGGCGCTCGACCGCCTGCGCAGCCAGATCGCCATCCGGCTGCAGCACGAGTTTTTAGAAGACTTGGCCGGCACCGGTTAGTTAGGTTAGTTGGTAGCGCGGCGCACGGTTAGGCGCGCCAGCAAGTCGCGCTTGATCGTCACGCCCAAGCCGGGGCCCGGCGGGATGCGCTGTAGGCCGTCTTGATGGTCGAGCTGAGGTTCGACGAGATCTTCGTCCCAATAGCGGCTGGCGCTGGCCGTATCGCCGGGCAGGGTAAAGCCCGGCAGGCTGCTGAGGTGGAGATTGGTAGCTCGCCCGATGCCCAGCTCGAGCATCCCCCCGCACCAGACCGGCGCACCAAACGAGACTGCCACCTCGTGAGCGCGCCGCGCCGCCAGTAACCCGCGCATCCTCCCCTGCTTGAGATTAATCACCCGCCCCGAGCCGAGCTGCAACCCTTTACGGGCGTCCTCGGGCGAGTGGATCGATTCGTCTAGGCAGATAGGCGTAGTCAGCAAGGCTTGCAGCTGCGCGTGATCGACCAGGTCGTCATGGGCTAGCGGCTGTTCGATATAGTCCAGCCCTAGCTCATCGAGCTGCTGAAAGACCCGTGCCGAAGTGAGGCTATAGGCGCTGTTGGCGTCTACTGTTAGGGGCATCTCGGGGAGGGCCGCGCGCACTGCGCGCAGCGGCAAGACATCCCAGCCGGGCTTAATTTTGAACTTAAGGCGCTGATAGCCCTCTGCCGCGTGCCGCTGGGCTAGCGCCACGGTCTCGTCAATGCTGGGCTGAATCCCTAAGGAGGCGCCGACCGGGATCTCGGTGCGCACTCCGCCCAACAGCACCCAGAGCGGCACCCCTGCCGCCTTGGCCTGCGCGTCCCAGAAGGCGTTTTCCAGGGTCGCCACGGCCATGTTGTGGCCCCGAATCAGGCGCAGGTCGTCTATGAGCTGAGCCGGAGTGGCGTAGTCTTGGCCGATCACCTGGGGGATGATGAACTCGGTTAGCACCTGCCAGGCGCTCTCGACGGTTTCATAGCTGTAGCCGGGCATGATCCCCGCCGTACACTCGCCGTAGCCCTCCAGCCCTTCGCTATAGAGGGTCAGAAGCAGCTTGCGCAGCTCCTGCTCGACGCCAAAGCTGGTCTCGAAACGGAACTTGAGCCTAACGGCCACCTCTCGCAGTTCAATGCGCTCGATTTTCATTGCCTACCAGCTTACCGCAGCGGCGGCCCGTGCCGCTACCCCCGGGCTCGAGCTAGCCCTATCGCCACCCGGTCGCGGCCACCATCCCGGTAGGCGCTTGGCCACGCGCGCTCAGGCGTTCAGCGGAACCTTCCGTCCCGCCAGCGAGCTCTTGACCGCTTGGTGGCAGGCCGAACCCCGCCCGCACCTCCGGTGCCTGCATGAACCGCGCAGTAGCCTGGTAGAGCCACATCTCGTCCCGCGCCAGCCGGGGCCGCTCCAGTTTGAACTCGCCTACGATACGGCCCGGACGGGGCGCCATCATCAGCAGACGGTCGGCCAGACGCACCGCCTCCATCAGGTCGTGGGTAACCATGAGCAGACTGGTGCCGCGGGCCACCATCTGGTTTAGCAGCAGGGCGTAAAGCTCCGCCTTGAGTCCAACGTCCAGGGAAGAGAAGGGCTCGTCAAGCAGCAGCAACTCGGGCTCCAGCGCCCAGGCTCGCGCCAGGGCGACGCGGCTTTTCATACCGCCGGAGAGGGCGCTGGGGAACTTTTTCAGATCGGCGTCGGTAAGGCCCAACTGATGACCCAGGGCTCTAGCCCGCGCCTCGCGCTCCGGCCTGGGCATCCCCCTGGCTTTGAGGCCCAGAGCGATATTGTCCAGGGCGGTCTGCCATGGCAGCAGGCAGGGCTGCTGGAAGAGATAGCTAGTGGCGGGATAGCCGTTTTCGATACGCCCCGCCGAGGGGCTGAGCAGGCCCGCGATTAGATTGAGCAGGGTGGTCTTGCCGCAGCCGGAAGGACCGACCAGGGCCACCGCCTCCCCGGCGGATAGGTTCAACTCGATATTCGTAAGCACCTCGGTCTGGCCAAAGCGGTGCGAGAGCCCTTCGATAAGCAGGTTCATGCCGTCCGCCAGCTCTCCAGCTTCCGCTTGAGGGGGTCCAGCAACAGGTACTCTACTAGCAGCAGCAGACCCACCACGGCGGCGATCCAGGCCATGGTGGCGGCGGTATCCAGGTGGGAGCGGGAGACCGCCAGGGCCGCGCCCACACCGTCGGCGGTAGCCAGCAGCTCGGCCATCACCGCCACCTTCCAGGACATGGCCAGGGCCACCACCCAGGCCGGAAACAGGTAAGAGACCACATGGGGCAGGTAGATGTCGGTCAGGATCATGCGCCCCGGCAGCCGATAGGCGCGGGCCAGGTTGCGCAGCTGGCCGTCCAGGGTGTGGGCGCCCTGCAAGGCGGCCACGAAGATGATGGGAAAGGTAACGATGAACACGGTAAAGACCGGTGTGGCGTCCCCGGCGCCGAACCACAGCACCGCCAGCACCAGCCAGGCGATGGGAGGCGTGCCTAACAGCAGGGTGATGACAGGGCGGGACATTAGCTTGGCGGTTACGGACAGCCCGGCCAACAGGCCCAGCGCGCTGCCCACCACCAGGGACAGGGCGAACCCCGCCAGGGCGCGCCGCGCAGTGGCAGCCAGCTCCGACCAGCCGCCGCCTTCTGCCAGCAGTCCGACCAGGGTGGTAAAGGTGACCCAGGGACTGGGCAGGATCAGCTCGCTGTAAAACCGGCTGCCCCAGTCCCACAGGGCCAGGAAGATTAGCAGGCCGAACGCTGCGCACCAGCCTCGCCACAGATAGCCTAGCCAGGCGCGCGGGGCTTTATCTGGCTGAGGGGTAGTAGAAGCCGGCATCCGGCCACCTGCCGCCTACTAAGGCCGGCTCCCTTAGCAGCAGCCGGGCAAAGAAGGCCTCCAGCTCCGGCTGGGCTTCGGCCGCCTCAACAAAGCGCAGCTGGCTCACAGCGATGGAGTCTGCCACCGCCTCAGCGGTGAGCAGATCGATCCGCCGGGCCACCAGCTCACCGCACTCGGCGGCGTGATCCTGGCACCACTGCAGCGACGCCGCATAGGCGGCCTGAAAGCGCGCTACCAGCGCGGCATCCTTTCGGGCCTCGCCCAAGACGGCGATGCCTGCCTGAGGTAGGCGCGGCGCGGTCTCAAAGACACGGCCCCACTCGCTCTGCAGATCTACGCTGCGGGACAGGCCCGGGACTCGTCGCAAGGCCATGGAGGCCGAGGGCTCCGAGAGCAAGGCGTGGTTCACTACCCCCGCAACCAGGAGCTGCATGGCATCCGGCGGGCCGGCCACGTAGCGCAGCGTGAAGTCGCGCTGCGGGTCCAACCCCTGGCCTTCTGCCACCAGGCCAAAGACGATGTCGGGCATGTCGCCCCGGAAGGGTATGGCGATCTCCTGACTCTTGAAATCTGCTAGGGTCTGTAGCGCCGGATCCCGCGAGACCAGCCATAAGACCCCCCAGACCGAGACATTGAGCAGGTTCAGCTCCACCCCGCGGTTATACAGGTTGGCAGCTACGTTGCTGGGCATGGCGATGAAATCCGCCCGGCCTTCCAGGGCTAGCACCCGCAGCTGATCCGGGTTGCGCCAGAACACTAGCTCCACCTGGTCGGCCACCTCCTGTAAGGCGCCACTCTCCACCATGTGGATGAGGGGATAGGAGACCGTGCCCGCGGGACCCGCCAGCACCAGCTTGGGCAGCTTAGCCGCCTGCGCTGAGCCGACCGGGATAACCAATAAAACCAGTAGCGCCGCCAAGAGAGCTAGCGCCCTTGGCAGGAGGGTAGGTGGTTGGATTGAAGGGGATAGCATTGATCTCT
>JAGXSJ010000077.1 GCA_018333895.1 Truepera sp. | reverse complement strand
AAACCGCGGCGGCGGCAAATAAACTCGTATGGATCGAGCGTGTCGCGCAGCTCTTGAGGTGTTAGCCGTGGCCCGCCCACCGCCAGCAGCGCCTCTTTGTCAGCCGGCCAGCGCACCATCACCTGGACCGGCACAGCGGTAGTCACAGCGATGGCCGGGTTTCTGGCTCACCATCAGCTACCAGCGGGTGGCGCACGAAGATCCTAGGTAGCTCGGGGAGATTGACAAAGACGTCGGCCAGGTCGATCAGGGACTGTCCGGCGGATTCGCGAAAGGCCATCACCTCCACCCGGCAACCGCGCTCTTGCGCCAATTGCACGATGGGCGCAAAGTCGCCATCGCCACTAGCCAACACCACCACGTCGAGGCGGTCCCAGGCCCGCACCATATCGGCGGCGATCCCCATGTCCCAGTCGCCTTCAAGCACCGGGCGCCCGCCGTTGTCGCTGCGGTGGATGCGCACCTTGCGGCGCTTTACCCGGTAGCCCAGGGTGGAGAGCTTGGTAATAAAGCCAAAAGCGGTCGACTCGCCTTCACGCTCCACCACATAGGCCGAGGCTTGAACGAGCCTCCGGCCTCGCGCCACTACCGCCATGAGCTGCTCATAATCGACGTGCTGGCCATAGTTCTCACGCGCTGCATAGTAGAGGTTCTGGGTATCGACAAAGAGCCCTACGCGCTGCTCAGCCCATTCCGCTAGCCGCACCGAAGGCGAGACTATCGCGTTCTCCATAGGAGCCAATTATACTCTTACAGGAACTTGGCCATCAGCAGATTGTCTTCGTAACGGTCGCCCTGGCGGATCTGCCTTGCCTCACACCCCTCTTGCACAAACCCTTCCGTTTGGTAGAGCCCCTGGGCCGCCAGATTGGCCGCACGCACATTGAGTTGGAGCTTCTCTACCCCTGCCCGCCTAGCCCAACGATACGCCTCTTGGAGCAGGCGGCGGCCCAACCCTCGGCGGCGGTAGGGCAAGGCCACCGCCAGCGTCAGCACCGCCACATGGCTCAGGCGCGGGGTGGTATAGCGGTGGAGCTCGAGCCAGCCTACCAGGACGCCACCCGCCAGCGCCCCCAAATAGAGATCATGGCTAGCGTCCACCGCCAGCAGCTTGCGGGACAGCGCTTCAACCGGCGGGGGAGTATCGCCGACAAACCACTGCTGTTCACGGTAGATCCCCAGCTGTAGGTGGTGCCAGGCTGCGGCATCCTCGGGGTAGAGCGCCCGCACTAGGATTCGTAAAGCCGTGCCGCCGACCATCTCGCATCATTGTAATGCAGCCGTATCAGCGGGAGGGTCCTGGTATACTCTGCCGTTGAAGCGCGGCGCTAAGCGCCGAGGCGGCGCGGAGGAACTTGTGACTATTTTGACCTCGGAATCGGTGACCGAAGGCCACCCCGATAAATTGGCGGACCGCATCAGCGACGCCATTTTGGACGCCATACTAGCCATCGACCCGAACGCCCGGGTGGCCGCCGAGACGACGCTCTCGGTCGGCTTAGCACTGATCGCCGGCGAGATCACCTGCCGCGGCTATGTGGATATCCAGAAGATCGTGCGCGAGACCTTGCGTGAAGTCGGCTACACCAAGAGCGAGTACGGCATCGATGCCACCAGCGCGGCAGTGCTAGTGGCCATCAACGAGCAGTCACCCGATATCGCCCGGGGCGTAAATCGCGCTCAGGAGGCCGACTCGGGCGAGGAATACGATCAGCTTGGCGCCGGCGATCAGGGGATCATGTTCGGCTACGCCTGCGACGAGACCCCCGAGCTGATGCCGCTGCCGATCACGCTGGCTCACCGCCTGACCTACCGTTTGAGCGAGCTGCGCAAGAGCGGCGCTCTCCCCTACCTCCGGCCCGACGGTAAGGCACAGGTGACGGTAGCTTATGACGGCATCGTGCCCAAGCAGGTAACGGTTGTGGTGGTCTCGGCTCAACACGACGAAAATGTGAACTTTGCCAAGCTCCAGCAGGAGATCGAGAGCCAGGTGATCCGCGCGGTCATCCCCGAGCGCTATTTCGGGCCCAACACCAGGGTGCTCATCAACCCCACCGGCCGCTTCGTGGTGGGCGGCCCACAGTCGGACACCGGCCTGACCGGCCGCAAGATCATCATCGACACCTACGGCGGTTCGGCGCCGCACGGCGGCGGGGCCTTCAGCGGCAAGGACGCCACCAAGGTTGACCGTAGCGCCAGCTACTACGCCCGCTACATCGCCAAGAACGTGTTGGCAGCAGGCTTAGCCCGGCGCTGCCAGGTGCAGCTAGCCTATGCCATCGGCGTGGCACACCCGATCAGCCTGGCGATAGAGACCTTCGGAACGGGCGCAGTAGACGACGAGGTACTGGCCCAAGCGGTAGCCGAACTCTTCGATGCGCGCCCAGCCGCTATTATCGAGCAGCTCGGACTACGCGCTCCCATCTACAAGGCTACTAGCTGTTATGGCCACTTCGGACGCACGGGCTTCCCCTGGGAGCGAGCCGACCAGGTAGCGGCCCTACAGGCCGCTGTGGCGCGTTTAGCTGGCGGGCGGTAGCTTGCATCTTGGCAGGCATGCGTTACAATAGCAGCGTGCAACACCGCGAATTAGCCGTTTTCTGGTGCTTACTAGGGTGAGTTGGTTTAGTATCTGCTAGGTGTTTTTTGCCCTGTGGTGGTGTTGTGCCTTAATCCCCCAAAGGAGGGTGTCAAAAGCAGTCATGTCGCGAATCGTGTTGGGAAATAGAGGCAGCGCCCTGGCGCTGGCGCAGGCCAGGTCGGTCTTTGCCGAGTTAACTGCCGAGTGGCCCGATGTCAATATCGTGCAGCGCGTCATTCAGGCGCGCAGTATGCAAAATCCCGCCGATGCCCTGCTAGGCGCTTTAGCCGCCAAGCAGCTCAGCATGGTGGTGGCTAGTCTCGACGAGTTACCCGCCATCTTGCCGGACGGCCTCACCATAGCGGCGGTGACCAGGCGGCTCGAGCCGCGCAGCACGCTGATCAGTAAGGGGCAGAAGGGCTTAAGCGAGCTAACCACAGGCGCCTTAATCGGTGTGCGCACCCCGCGGGACACCGCCTTCTTGCTAGCACAACGCAGCGATCTGCGCTCAGAGCTACTCAGCGGTGGTTTGGACGAAGATTTAGCACAACTGGCCAACGGCCACCTCGAGGCGCTGGTGCTGCCTGCTTATGAGTTCATCCAACTCGATCGCCGCAATCGCCTTGATACCCTCTTGGAAGCCGATGTCTTCACGCCGGCGGCGGGCCAAGGCTCGCTAGGGCTGGTCGTCCGCAACGACGACGACCTCGCCTTTGATCTCGCCTATACCCTGCAACACCGCCCCAGCGCTGATCGGGCCAGTGCCGAGCGGAGCTTTGCGGCCCGCCTGCTGGCACACAGCAGTCATGCCGTAGGAGCGCTGGCTACCGTCTCTGCCGAGGGAGAGCTGCGCCTATTCGGTGCGGTAGCCGCGGTGGGCGGTGGGCTGCTGGTACAAGCCGAAGTCACCGGCGAAGCCGCCGAGGCCGCCGAACTAGGGCGTGAGCTAGCTGAGGACGTGCTGGCGCAGTTGGCTTAACTCGCTTCTAAACGGGGTAGTTCAAACTCGCTGTCCCACTGGGAAGGCTAGGGCCCGTCCCCACTCTACTTGACGCCTCACAGCGCTGCTAAGGAGCACTATGCACCCCGCCCAGCTACTGATGATCGACCTCAGCGGCCCTGCCCTGACCGCCGATGAGCGTGGCTTCTTGCCGGCTAATCCTATCGGTGGGATCTGCCTGTTTAGGCGCAACATCCGCGACCGCTTTCAACTTGCCGACTACACGGCAGGGCTGCGCGAGCTGTTAGGCAAAGACCTGCTAATCGCCATCGACCAGGAAGGCGGCAGCGTGGTCCGGCTGCAAGATGTCCCCTATGGGCCTGGGGCCATGGCGCTAGGCGCGGCGAACAGGCTCGAGCTGACCCGCCAGGTAGCCGCTGCCACCGCCCGCGGCCTGCGCGCGGTCGGCGTCACGGTCAACTTCGCGCCGGTAGCCGATGTTAATAACAACCCGCGCAACCCGGTTATCGCCGAGCGGGCCTTCGGCAGCGAGCCACAGCGTGTGGCGGCACAGGTGGTGGCCTTCGTGCAGGGGCACCAGGCTGAGGGGGTGGCGGCTACCGTCAAACACTTCCCCGGCCACGGCGATACCGCCATCGACTCGCACCTCGATCTGCCCCGGCTCATGGTGGGGCTCGAGCGGCTACAGCGCGTCGAGTTGGTGCCGTTCAAGGCCGCCTTCGCGGCGGGAGTGGCAGCGGTTATGAGCTTTCACGGCCTAGTTACCGCGGTTGACCCTAACGAACCCGCCACACTGTCACCGCAGGTCATGACCGGGCTGTTGCGCGATAAGCTCGGCTTTGACGGCGTGAGCTTCAGCGATGCTCTCGATATGCGCGCTATTACCGCACGCTACCAGCCAGCCGAGGCCACCGTGAGGGCGCTAGCTGCGGGGATCGATATGCCGGTGCAACTTGGACCGGTCAGCCAGCACGAGGCCACTATTAGAGGGCTCGAGCAGGCCCTAACAGCAGGCCGCCTCGATCCGCTAGCGCTAGGGCTGTCGCTGACGCGCGTGAGGCGCCTAGCCCGCCGCTACCCGGCCCAACCCGATCCGGCCTCGGCCTGGCAAGACGGCGACGAGGCGCTGCTCAGTGAGGCGGCGCAGCGTGCCGTCACGGTTGTGGGCACCCTGCGGCCGCTAGCAGCCGGTGAGCAGGTAGTGCTGGTCACAGCCACTAATGCCGTGGGAGGCGCGGCTAGCGACGTTATCGACTCGCCGGCGGAAGCGCTCGCCCGGCGGCTCGAAGGGCTGGGGCTGACGGTGCTGCGAGCCCACTATCAGCGGAGCGCCCCGCTAGCGGCCAGCGAGCCGGTGCTGAGCGCCGTGAGAGCGGTAGGTAGAGCGCTATTCGTTTCGACTGCGCGCCTACGCATGACCCAGGACGAAGCCAAGCTCGGCGCAGAGGTCGCCGGGGCTACTAGCGAGTTCGCGCATGTGGCGCTATACAACCCTTACCACGTGCAGGACTTGCCCGGCCCGGCTGTCGTCAGCTTCAGCTTCCACCCCTACGCCATCGCCGCCGTGGCCGACGTCTTGCTCGGTCGGCCTGCCGAGGGGCGGCTGCCGATAGCGCTAACCCCAGCTTAGGCACGGTCAAGCCCGGCAACGCTACATGACCTCGCGATAGCTAACCGCCTCAGCTAGATGAGCCTCGCTGATCTCCTCCTCACCGCTTAAGTCGGCGATGGTGCGGGCTACTCGCAGCAGGCGGTCAAAGCCGCGGCCCGAGAGCGCTAGCTGTTTGACTACCAGCTTCATAAACCCTTCAGAGGCAGCGCTGAGCCGGGCGTGCTGGCGCAGCGCCTGACCCGCTAACTGGGCGTTGGCTACCCCCTGCCGGGCAATGGCGCGGCGCCTGGCCGCTAGTACCCGCTCGCGTACCACCGCCGTCGGCTCGCTAACGGGCACCCGGATCAGATCCTCAGCGGGGAGGCGCGGCACGGTGATGCGCAGATCGATCCGATCCAACAGCGGCCCGCTGATCCGCTCCTTATAGCGCTGGATCATGCTGGGGCCACAGCTACAGGCCTTCTGGGTATCGCCAAAGTAGCCGCACGGGCAGGGGTTCATCCCGGTTACCAGCATGAAGCGGGCCGGAAAGGTCAGTGCCGCCTTGGCCCGGCTGATAGTCACCACACCGTCCTCCAAGGGCTGGCGCAGCACCTCCAGGGCGCGGCGGCTGAACTCCGGGAACTCGTCCAAAAACAGCACCCCCCGGTGCGCCAGCGACACCTCCCCCGGCTTGGGGATGTTGCCGCCGCCGATCAGCCCAGCGTCCGAGACGGTATGGTGCGGGCTGCGAAAAGGTGGCGCCTGAATCAGTCCGCTCTCTTGCAGCGCACCCGCAGCGGAGTGGATGCGCGTCACCTCGATGGCCTCGTCGCGCGTAAGTTTGGGCAGCAACCCCGGCAGGCGCCGTGCCAGCATGGTCTTGCCGGAGCCGGGCGGCCCGCTCATCAGCAGGTTATGGAGCCCTGCCGCAGCGATCTCCAGGGCACGCTTGGCGGCCGCTTGCCCCTTAACGTCTTGCAGATCCGGCGCTACACTCGCTGCTTCCAGCGCTCTGGGTTCAGCCGGCGCTAACTCTGAGCGCCCCTGCAAGAACGCTACCGCCTCGAGCAGGTTGCGCGGCGCGTAGACCTCCACCCCGCCGATCACCGCCGCCTCGGCGGCGTTTTCGGGCGGCACGATAATGCGCTGATAGCCGTCTTGCGCGGCGAACAGCCCGATAGTAATGGCGCCGCGCAGCGGGCGAATGCTGCCCTCGAGCGCTAGCTCACCGCTGATAATCACCCCGCTAAGCCGATCTTGCGCCACCACCCCCTGCGCCGCCAACAGCGCCAAGGCGATGGGAAGGTCAAAGGCTGGCCCCTCCTTGCGGATATCGGCGGGCGCTAAGTTGACTACGATGCGGCTGGCCGGGAAGGGGAAACCCGCGTTCTTGATGGCTGCCCGGACGCGCTCGCGCGACTCCTGCACGGCGGTATCGGGCAGGCCGACCACGGTAAAAGAGGGTAAACCGCCCGAGATATCAACTTCGATTTCGACCGGATAGGCGTCAACGCCAAGAACTGCGGCAGAGGTAACTCGAGCCAGCATGCCTCATCATCATAACCAATCGCCAAGAGGCGATTTTCATAGCCTCGGCTCTAACAACATAGCATAATCCAAGCTGGTACCACTCGAAGGTGAGGCAGACGCCGGTTTTGCCATCCTCACCGGAAAGGCTTAGGAGTTGATCATGAAGCGAATAATGGCTGTTTCCGCCGGAATCGTGAGTCTTATCCTGCTAGGGGCCTGCGCGTGGCTTGTGCCCCCAATCCCTTTAACTAATCCGCTAGGCCTCCATAACGCCGAGCTTGAGGTCACTGTTGGCGGTGTGCCTCCAATGATGGGTGCTCTCTCCGTAACTGCCAGCGGCGCAACAGGCCGCCTCCAGTTCGACGACCAGAGTTTTAGTCTGCCGCTTAATCCACGCAGTCTCACGGTATATGGCGGCTTGCAGGGCGCGGTAACGGTCGTACCACCCTTGGATATGGAATGCCCCGCTACCATGACCATCTCCCACATTACCCTGACCGTCAGGCTGTGGGACGGCGCAGCAACGTATGGCGAAGCCCCACCTGCACGGCGCGTCAACGTGGAATCCAGCGACCCCAGGAGTTTTGCGCTGAGTCGTGATTCTGACGTAACCCCTTGCCGCTATACTTTCGACCGTACCGATCTTTTGGCCGGTGGCCTTAAAGTAGAGCTTTCCGGTGGTAAGCTTGGCCGGGCCATCGACATCATCCAAAGCGCCCCAACAAACAACCACGTTGAAGCGGCCATCACCATGACCGTCTCCGGGACCCCCGCCGACCCGAGTGCTGGAACTATCATCAGATTCACGCTTGACATGGCCAGGGGCGAGGTGCGCGTCTTTTAGCAGCGCTCCTCTTGATTGCGGGCCACCACGGTCTGGTGGTGGAATCGACCAAAGCCGGGCTGTAGCAGATCAAAACGGGTGATGGAGGTGCCTCCATCACCCAGTCTTCTACTTGCCTACTCTTCGACGTACAGGTAAACGCCGTAGGTCCCCGGCCCCACGTGCGAGGCGATCACCGCGCCGATCTCGCGGGTGCCGTTGTCCCTAAACTTCAGTCCGGTGCCCTTTAGCTCTTGCCGGAGCTGCTCGGCTGCCGGGGGGTCTTGCACATGGACAAAGTCGATCACGGGCGTGCCGGGGTGGGCCTGGCAGTGCGCCGCAACCTGATCGATCAGCTCCTTAAGGGCCTTCTTGGCGCCGCGGGCCTTGCCGGCGGGCTGCACCTTACCGTCCACCAGTTTTAGGATCGGCTTGACGTTAAGCAGCGTGCCGAGTAGCGCTTGCGCCCCGCCGATGCGGCCGTTCTTCTTGAGAAACTCCAGGCTCGCTGGTGTGAAGCGCAAAGCATGCGTGGCGCGGATGCGCTCGAGCCCCTTGATGATCTCCCCAACCGAGGCCCCTTGAGCCCTAAGTTGCGCCGCCTTGGTCACCATCTGCCCCAACCCTGGCCCCGCCGCCCGGCTATCGTAGACGGTCACCGGCACCGCCGCACCCTCCTTGGCCATCATAGCCGACTGATAGGTGCCGGAGAGCTCGCTGCTGATTACCACACAGAGGATATCCTTGGCCCCGGCGGCGACCGCGGCCTTATAGACCTGCGCAAAATCCTCTGGGCTGGGTTGGCTGGTGCTGGGCATGGCCATCCCAGCTTTCACCCCTTCGACAATATCCTTAGGGCCAATTTCGATCCAGTCTTTGCGGGTCTTGCCGCCAAAATGAACATAAAGCGGCACCCGCGTAACTTCCAGACGCTTTAGCTCCTCAGCGTTCAAATCACAGGTCGAATCGGTAATGATTGCCAGTTTCATAATGCCACCTTTCTGTGCCCTACGCTCCGCATTATACCAGATGTGTGAAGTCTATTGATAATGCCTAGCGCAAGCTTTTTGGTTGGGCTAGCTCCGCCTTAGTTAAACATCCGCTTTTGACCACCGAGCTGCGTTAGCGCGGTGAGGCGGTACTGCTCGATGGTCAGCGCCCACTCGTCACCAGGGGCGAGGTAAGCCAGCGCCGCCTCGGCGTGGCGGAGCACCGCTTCGGGCCGCTTATAGCCCTCTTGCACGTAGCAGTCGCAGAGCAGTTGCTGGGCCTGGAGCCAATCTGGCTCCCCTTCACGGCTGGCGCCGACCGCCTGCTCGAGCCAGGCGATAGCCTCTTCTAAGCGGTAGTACTCCAGGGCGATCTGGCCGAGTGTGAGACAGGCAGATGCCTCCGCCCCCAGAGCGAGGGCGCGGCGCGCGTGCTCCTCGGCCTCGGCAAAGTTAGCTAACCGGAACTCCAGATCGGCTAGATCGGCAAAGACATCGGGGCGATGATGATAGTGGGCATCCTTAGCCGCCTCATGGAGCGCTTCGCGCGCTTCTAGCAGACGGTCGGCCTCTAGCAGGGCAAAGGCGTACTCATGAGCGGCAAAGGCGCGTTGCTCAGGCAAAGCCAGCTCCAGCGCCCGGGGATACATGGCAAAGGCAGCCGAATAGTCGCGCAAGATGGCGTAGGTCTGCGCTAGCGCCAGCGCCAAGCCATAACTCTGCTCCTGGGTGCGTTCTTCAAAGGAGGCAGCCTGCAAAAACAGCTCGAGCGCCAGGTTGGGGTTATCCAGCGCTAACTGGGTGCGCCCCTCCAGATAGCAGCGGACGGCCCGGTCGGTGTCGTCTATGAGCAGCTGGTCCTCAACATTGGCTAGCGCTGCCAGCGCCTCTAGCGGCTCACCCGCCTCGAGGCGACTAGCGGCCAGATTCAACAACTCCCCCTGCCGGTCGCTGCCGCTGGAGAGTGAGGCAGACTGCTCATAGGCTTCGGCGGCTTCGCGCCAAGCTCCATCGCGTTCGTAACTCTGTGCCAACAGCGACCAGCGGCGCCATAACAGGTATTCGGGCAACGCCTCTGGCTTTAGTTTCAGCAGCACCCGCCCGGCCTCTGCCCATTCGCTTACCGTCAGCAGAGCGCTAGCGGCATGGTAACTGGCCAGGGGTTGATTGGCCTCGGCTGCGGCTAGCGCCCCGGTGCGCACATCGCCGGGCGGATCACCGCGATAGGCGGCAAACTCCCAGTACAAGGCACGATAAAGCGGGGAGTGGGTGATGCTCGGCTCTAGGCTAGCCGCCTCGTGTAAGCACAGCAGTCCGCTGCTCAAGCCATCGCTGCCATAAAGCGCGTAGATCGCCGCTAGGTGGATGGTAAGCTGCGCCTGCTCGAGCCGAGCCCGCGGACGCCTAAGGGCCCCTTCCAGTACCGCAAAGGCCGCTTCATAGCGCCCCTCGGCTAGGGCGCGGTGAGC
>JAGXSJ010000076.1 GCA_018333895.1 Truepera sp. | reverse complement strand
GGAGGCGGGCGCAGCAGTGGCAGCCACCCCCAGCGAGATGGGGGCAACGATGCTGGAGGCGATAGGCTAGGCGCTCATGGCGGTCTTACCCCCCCCCAAGCGTTGGCTGTTAACCGGCGGCGGCCTGGCGGTCTTCTTAACTGCCGTCCACGCCACTAACGACGCCTTTACCAGCATGCTAGCCGCGCTGCTGCCGACCTTGCAGCTACAGTTCGGCCTAAGCGAGACGGTGCTAGCGCTGCTGGTGGCCACACTGTCGTTCAGCTCGTCGGTCACCCAGCCGCTGTTTGGCGCCTTAGCCGACCGCCTGGGCCGCCGCCTGATAGGCGCTTTGGGGGTGATCTTAAGCTCTTCGCTGTTGAGCTTAGTAGCGGTAGTACCCAGCGTATACCTGTTGTTTGCAGTGCTCTTTTTCGGCGGGCTCGGCTCGGCGGCCTTCCATCCCGCCGCCATCAGCATGGCCCGTGCCGCCGGGGGCGGGCGCTACAAAGCCCTGGTAGTCAGTATCTTCAGCGCCGGCGGCACGGTGGGGCTGGCCCTGGGGCCGATCATTATCCTGTTCGTGATCGCTAACTTTGGCGTCGGCTTCACCCCCTGGTTGATGGTACCGGGGGTGGTGATGGGGGTTATGACCTATCTGCTGATCCCGCCACAGGAGAGTAGCCGCGAGAGCCGCTCCAAACTCTTCGACGCCAGGCTGTTGGCCGGGCCGGTCGGGCTGCTGTGCCTATCCGGCATCTTGCGCAGCATCTCGTTTGTCACCTTTGCTAACGGCGTCCCTTTGTGGCTGGTGAACGAGCACGGCCTAGCGCCAGATGACCAGCTCATCGGCTTCACGCTGGCCGCCTTCTCGTTCTCGGCCGGCGTGGGCGGTGTCATCGCGGGCGGGCTAGGGCGGCGCGTCAGCCGCCAGTGGCTGATTACCGGCACCACGCTGCTGGCGTTGGCACCGCTCTGGGGGTTGTTCTTGCTAACCCCTGGCACTCCCGCCTTCTTCCTGGCGGTGATCGCTGCCGGGGCGCTGGTGAATAGCGGCCTACCGCTAATGATCGTTAGCGCTCAGGACTTAGCACCGCACGCCATCGGCACCGCCTCGGGCCTGCTGATGGGCTTTACCTGGGGGACCGCGGGCGTGCTCTATATCGGTATCGGCTGGCTGCAAGAGCAGCTCGGCCTGGTGCCGGCTATGGGCCTAAGCTTCCTGACGTTGATCCCCGGTGCGGCGCTGGCTTACTTCGTGCTCAGCAGATACCGGGCAGCGATGGGGGACTAACTCTACGCCTTGCCCGCCGAACCAAAGACCTCCATGCGGGCCTTGACGATGGCCTTCATCTCATCGCGGGCCGGCCCCAAGATCTTGCGCGGGTCGAACTCCTTGGGCTTGCTCTTGAACACTTCGCGCACCACCGTGGCAAAAGCCAGGCGCAGGTCGGTGTCGGTGTTGATCTTAGCGATCCCTTCAGTCACCGCTAAGCGCACGTCGTCTTCGTGAATACCCGAGGCCTCCTTCATCTCGCCACCGGTCGCCACGAAGCGCTCGACCAGCGATTGCGGCACGCCGCTAGCGCCGTGCATCACCAGCGGGTTAGGCACCAGCGCAGCAATCTTCTTGATCCGCTGATGGTCGATAAAGGGCCGCCCTTTCCCCTTGTACGCACCGTGCGAGGTGCCGATAGCTACTGCCAGGTAGTCAGCGCCGCTGTGCTCCATGAACCAAGCCGCCTCATCAGGCTTGGTCAGGATGGCATCGGCCTCGGAGACCACCACGTGCTCCTCGACGCCACCTAAGCGGCCGATCTCGGCTTCAACTGAGACGCCGACCGCATGCGCGGCCTCGACCACGCGGGCCGTCTCTTTGACGTTAGTCTGTGGATCTTCGTGAGACTTGTCGATCATCACCGAGGTAAAGCCGTAGCGCAGGGCGCGCAGGCACGACTCGTAGCTGCTGCCGTGGTCGAGGTGGATAGCCACCGGCACAGTCACTTCCTTACTCATGGTCAGGACGATATTAACCAGATCCTTGCCGCCGTACTTGAGCGCCCCTTCGGAGAGCGCCACGATCACCGGGCTGTCCTTCTCCTCCGCCGCCTCCAAGATCGCCTGGGTGATCTCCATGTTGTTGGTGTTAAAAGCTCCGACGCCGTAGCCGCCACGGCGGGCGGCCGCTAAGATGTCCATTCCGGTAACTAGTGCCATGGGCCAGAGTATAACGCATCACCCGGTGCCTGTCACGGCAAAATGTCCCGGTTGACACCCTCAAGGCCGCTAGGCTAGACTGCCGGTGATGAACGTGTTACGTTCGCCATTTACCGGTTAGCGTGAGCCCGCCTCACGCACCCTGACGCTGCCCCTAGGGGCGGTGTTTTTTTATGCCAAGGGGTGAGAATGGACGCCATTGCGGAGATCGAAGCTGCGCCCTCGGAAGCGGCCTTGCACGAGGTTAAGGTCAAGTACCTCGGCAAGAAGGGGCTGATTACCCAGCAGCTCAAGGAGCTAAGCCTGTTGCCACCCGACGAGCGGCGCACCGCCGGGGCGCGGATCAATGCGCTTAAGCAGCAGTTAGAAGCGGCTATCGAGGCGCGCAAGGCGGCGCTCGAGCGCACCGCCCTCGAGCGCCAACTAGCCACTGAGGGGCTCGACGTAACCTTGCCGGGCTATCAGTTTCCAGTCGGTGGGTTGCACCTCTTGACGCAGGTGATTAACCGCGTCACCGAAGTGTTTAAGTCGATGGGCTACGAGGTGGTGATGGGGCCCGAGCTGGAGACGGATGACTACAACTTCAAGCTGCTCAACTTTCCTGACGAGCACCCCGCCCGCGACACCCAGGACACCTTCTTTATGACCGACGGGCGGCTCCTGCGTACCCACACCAGCCCGATGCAGGTGCGCTACATGCAGACCCATCGGCCCCCGTTCAAGGTGGTAGTCCCAGGCAAGGTGTTCCGCAACGAGGCGGTCGATGCCACCCATGAGGCGATGTTTCATCAGCTCGAGGCCTTAGTGGTGGGCGAGCGCGTCACCATGGCCGACTTAAAAGGCGCCATCGAGGAGATGGCCAAGGCGCTGTTCGGCACTGCGGCGCGCACCCGCTTGCTGCCCACCTATTTCCCGTTCGTGGAGCCGGGGGCCGAGTTCTCGGTCTGGTGGCAGAACCCGAAGAGCGGCAAGGAGGGCTGGCTCGAGCTAGGCGGCTGCGGTATGGTCCACCCCAACGTGTTCAAGGCGGTCGGCTATGAAGGGGTGACGGGCTTTGCCTTCGGCTTCGGGCTCGAGCGCCTGGCGCTGATCCCCTACGGCATCCCCGACATCCGCTACTTCTATAACGGCGACCTGCGGGTGCTGCGGCAGTTCCGGGGGGCGCTATGAAGGTCCCCTATAGCTGGCTCAAGGAGCTTGTCCCCGACGCTCCACCGCTATCTGAGACGGTTGATCTTTTAGCCGGTCTCGGCTTAGGGGTCGAGGAGGTTGTCCACCAACCCGGCGCCCCCGCCCAGGTGATAGTGGCCGAGGTGCTACAGGTGAGCGCCATCGCCACCTCGGAGCACCTCAAGCTCGCCCTGGTCATTGACGGTAGCACCACCTATCGCGTGGTCTGTGGAGCGCCTAACGTCGCCCCCGGCTTGCGCACCGCGCTAGCCAAACCCGGAGCGGTCATCGAAGGCGTTACGGTAGCGGCCCGCGAGCTAGCCGGCGTGAGCAGTGAAGGGGTCCTGTGCAGCCCGCGCGAGCTGGCTCTTTATGACTACGGCGGCGGCCTCTTAGTGCTAGGGGACGACGCGCCGCTAGGCCAAGAGCTCGCTGAGCTGTGGCCCGGCGAGGCGGTGATTACGCTCGAGCTGACCCCTAACCGCGCCGATGCCTTCAGCATCCTCGGGGTAGCGCGCGACCTGGCTGCCAAGCTGGGGGTGCCTTATCGCCATCCCGCCGCCGAGCTTGACACTGGCCAGCGCGACCTCCCTACTGGCCTGCGGGTCATTGTCGAGGATCCCCAGGGCTGCCCCCGCTTTACCTTGCGCAAGATCGAGGGCGTGACCGTCAAACCGAGCCCGCTCTGGCTGCAACGGCGCTTAGCGGCCATTCAGGTCAGGCCGCGCAACAACGTGGTCGATATCACCAACTATGTGACCTTTGAACTCGGCCAGCCTACCCACGCCTACGACCAGCGCGCGCTGGGCGACAGCACCATGGTAGTCCGGCGGGCGCGCGACGGCGAGAGGCTCGTAGCGCTTAACGAAGCGGCGTTGACCTTGGCGCCGAGCGACCTGCTCATCACCACACCGGTTCCGGGCGTCGGCACACGGCCGATCGGCGTAGCCGGGGTCATCGGCGGCCTAATTGAGAGCGTGCAGCCGGGTACTGCCACGGTGGTGCTCGAAGCCGCTCACTTCGACCCGGTCAGCGTGCGCCGGACGGCCAAGCGGCTTAACCTTGCGACCGACGCCGGCTACCGCTTCGAGCGCGGCGTCGATCCCAACCTGCCGCCGCTGGCAGCGGCGCGGATCGGACAGCTCCTGGCCGAGCTAGCGGGCGGGCGGCTCCACCCCGGCCTTACCGAAGTCGGCAGCGACCAGCCGCCGAAGACCATCGCTTATCGCCCCTCCCAAGTAGCATCCCTAACCGCGCTGGACGTGCCCTTAGACGCACAGCGGCGCTTTCTGACAGCGCTCGGCTGCCGCATTGCGGAAGGCCCGGACACCTGGCAGGTGAGCGTGCCGAGCTGGCGCTTCGACCTCGCTATCGCCGAGGACTTAATCGAAGAGGTCGCCCGGCTCCACGGCTACGAACATCTCCCCAGCAGCCTGCCGAAGATCGACTTTATCCCGGCGGAGTCAGACGTTACCCACCGGGGCCTGCGCAGCTTGCTGGTCGG
>JAGXSJ010000075.1 GCA_018333895.1 Truepera sp. | reverse complement strand
AGCAATGACATGACTCAAGACGACTCGGACGTTGTGAGAATGCACTGCGGCGTCCGCTGGAAGATTGAGCAGTTTCACCGCGAGAGCAAACAGGTCACGGGGCTTGAAGGCTGCCAATGCCGTCTCTCTAGGGCCTTGCGCAATCATATCGCCTGTTCTTTCCTGGTCTGGGCGCATCTCAAACGCTTAGCTCAGCAGCTAGACACCAATGTTTATCGGCTCAAGTTCTCGTTGCTCGACGACTACATGAGGCAGCAGCTCAGGGAGCCTTCCATCCCTATGGTCTTGCGTGCGTAAGTCCTATTTTATTTAACATTAGGCATGACGACAAGCCCTATACCGATCATACTGACCCTCTGGGCTACCTCGGTAGCCCACGCGCAAGCCACCACTATCGATGTCGCGCGCCCATTACTGGCCCTGGCCATCGTGGTTGTTGTCGTCTTGGCCATCTGGCGGCTGGCGCCCGGCTGGCTCTCCTGGCTAGGGCGGCTACCGGGCGACCTGCAACTCAAGCGCAACGGGTTCACGCTCTACTTGCCTATCGTCTCGGCGCTGCTGATTAGTCTCCTTCTGAGCCTACTTATCGGCACCATCGGCTGGCTGCTCGGGTTGGTAGCGACCCTGGTGGGCTGGCTCGGCAACCTACCAGGCGACATCCGTATCGAGCGTGGCAACTTTACGCTCTTTTTACCGATCACCTCGATGTTGCTCTTGAGTCTGCTGCTGAGCATCCTAGTGAGCGCCGTCGCCTGGCTCCTGCAGCGCGGCCAGCGAGGCGCGTGAGCAGGCTACCACAGGCGCTCCAGCAGCCAGTCGCTGATCGTCTCCAAAAAACCTGTCAAGAAGGCCATCTCCAGCGTCGTGTACTCGTCCGGGCTGCCCGTGACAGCTTCCTGGAAGAGGTGGTTGGCCTGCTCGAAGACCACTACCGTCACGTCTTTGTTCCCCGCTTCAGCCAGCGCCGCTTCGAGCGGCGGGCGGTTTTGCGCCACGTCCACCTGGGTGTCTAGCTCGCCAAATAGCGCCAGCACCGGCACGGTGATCTGCCGGTAGTCCTGGGCCGGGTCATAGCTTAAAAAGAGCTGGAACCAAGGGCTTTGCAGCGCCTTGAGCTGCGCGGCGGTGCCCGCCCTGGCTACCGCTTCCACGTCGCCCAGAATCGCTAGCTGCTCCGCTGGAAGCCCTTGGAACTGCCTTAACAGGGCGTCGTAGATGGCGCTTTCCACCGCTTCCCAGTCACCAGCGACAGCCAGCTCGAGCACGGTGCGCTGCTCGGCCTTGGCCGCCATAACCTCTTCCTCGTTAGCACCCGCGGCTCGCATGATCCGCTCAAGCTGCACAATCAGCACATCGTAGCCGGGCACCGCGGCTCCGGCCATAGCGATGACGAAAGCGACCTCTGGATTGCGCGCCGCGGCCATGGCGGCGATCATGGCACCCTCGCTATGGCCTAACAGGCCGACCTGCGTCGGGTCGATATCGTCCCGACCTTGCAGGTAGCGCATGGCCGCCAGGGTGTCGCTAGCAAAGTCAAGCGAAGTGGCCAGGGCGTGGTCGCCGCCGGACTCGCCAACCCCCCGCTCGTCAAAGCGCAACACCGCCACGCCCTGACGGGTCAGGTGATTGGCCAACCAGCGCAACGGCTGATAGCGGGGGAGGGCGGGGTTGGCGCCGTCGCGGTCTTGCGCGCCGCTGCCCGCGATCAAAACCATGGCCGGATGGCGGCCGTCCGCCTCGGGGAGCGTCAGGGTGCCTGCCAGGGTAATGCCGTCGCTCGTGAAGCTAACATCTTGAACGCGGTAGGGGAGGTCTTCCTCAGGCTCCGCTGTGGTTGGGATTGCGAAGCCGAACAGTAGCTGATTAGCGGCGGCGTTAAGGGCCTGCATGAAGGCCGCCTGCGTCCCTTGCAGCAGGATCAGATAGGTGAGGCCACCCTGCTCGAGGCTAATCGCGGCGAGCAACTCCTCACCATAAAGGTAGATACGCTGAGTCCAGGTGCCGCTCGGGAGCGGTACCGGGCCGACCTGTAGCGGAGCTGCCACAAAACTCTCGTCTAGCGTTGCGTCGATATGGGTTTGCAGCGCCGCCAGCACAACCTGAAGGTCCTTACCGGGAGCAGCCAGGACGTAGGCCAGGCCGGCTGGATCGCTGCGGGTGAACTTGGCGTACTGGGGCGTACTCTCGTCGGTCCAACCGGTAGGCACCGGCACCTGGAAGCGCCTAGCGGGGTCCGAGTAAACTTCCTGGGCCGAGGCCAAGGTGCTCAGGACTGCTAGCACCAGAGTGAGTAGGACTGTTTGAAGGGCGGTTGTCCGCGCCATGTCGATCACCTCGTGAATAATATAGCAAAAGTTCTGCGTGGTGGTCAGGTTGCTAGCAGGAGCTCTGATCGGCCTTGGGACTAATGCCTCTGGGAGTAGGCCGCCCGGTGATTGATGCTTTAGGTATGATAAAGGCCCAACAACTGCTCTGGCTAATCCTGTTCGGTGTCGCGCTGCTCGGCTGGGGAAGAGCTGCTAACACTGTGCCCGTCTACTACTTTTGGGGTGACGGCTGCCCGGTTTGCGCCAGGCAGGATATCTTTTTGCGCGAGCTAAAGGAGCGTTTTCCCGAGGTCGAGGTACGCTCTTTTGAGGTCTGGTTTGATGCCGATAATCAGGCGCTGTTCCGCGCTATGGCTAGCGCTTACGGTACCGAGGCTCGAGCGGTCCCCACCACCTTTGTGAGCGACAACGTGTGGGTCGGTTTCAACGCCGCTATCGGCGAAGATATTATCCAGCGGGTGGAGTTCTGCCGCGAGTTTGACTGCCCCGATCCGGCTGATCGCCTGCCGGCGGAGTGGGCGGAGCGGCTAGGGCGGGAGCCGATAACTGCACAGGCACCAATAACCCCGCCTACTCCGGGGCCGACCGTTTCGGAGGTGCTGACCATCCCCCTGCTCGGCCAGATCGATCTGGCCAAGCAGTCGTTAGTGGTGATGACCAGCCTGATCGCTTTTATCGATGGTTTTAACCCTTGCTCGCTGTGGGTCTTGTCGATGCTGTTGGCGATGGTAATCCATTCGGGTTCACGCAAGAAGGTGCTCTTAGTCGGGTTCACCTTCCTAACGGTGACTACCTTGGTCTATGGACTGTTTATGATCGGCTTGGTCAACGTGTTCGCCTATGTCGGCTTTTTGGGCTGGATCCAGGCGGCGGTAGCGCTCATGGCGCTGGCCTTTGCGGCAATCAACATCAAGGACTACTTCTTCTTTAAGCACGGCGTGTCCTTGACTATCTCCGATCAACATAAGCCAGGCATCTTCAAGGGGATGCGCCGCATCATGCAGTCTAATCGTTCACTGCCAGCCACTATGGGCGCTACGGCGGCGCTGGCGCTAGGCGTGACGCTGGTTGAACTACCCTGCACGGCAGGTTTTCCGATGATCTGGAGCGCCATCGTTGCCCGGCAGGAGGTAGGGCCACAGGCTTTCTGGCTGCTTTTGGGGCTCTATCTGCTGATCTTTTTGCTCGATGAGCTATTTGTCTTCAGCACGGTTGTGGTGACCTTAAAAGCCAGCCGCTTTGAGGAGACCCACGGGCGAGTGCTCAAGCTGATCGGCGGCATGATCATGCTGGCGCTCGCGCTGATGCTCTTGATCGAGCCGGAACTGATGAACTCAATTGTCGGCTCTGTCGGCGTCTTTATGGCAGCCCTGCTGGCTTCCGTGCTGATTCTGTTGATCCATCGCAAACTGCTCCCTCGCTGGGGCTTGGCGGTAGGTAACGAGGCGGCGCTGCGCAGTCCTAAGCGCTAGATGGTATAATCACCCTTAGTGCCAAAGGAGAGTGCCGTGTATAAGCGTATCCTAGTCCCTACCGATGGCAGTAGCTGTAGCGAAGCGGCGGCCAAGCAGGCGCTGGGTTTGGCAAAGCTGTTAGACGGCGAGGTCACCTTCCTTTATGCCATCGACCCAGTACCGCCGGCGCTAGCCGCCGAAGCCTACGGTTATGCGGTCTACGCCGAGCAGCTTATCGCCGACCTGCGCAAGGCTGCCGAAGAGGCGCTAGCTAAGGCCGCCGCGCTGGCCGAGGCCGAGGGGGTCCGCTACCAGACTAGGCTCGAGCCGAACGCCCGCCCGGTCGATGCCATTGTCGCGGCCATGAGTGCGTTTGATCTGGTGGTGATGGGGAGCCACGGCCGTACCGGGGTGCGGCGGTTGATCCTGGGCAGTGTGACTGATGGCGTGATGCGCCAGAGCACCAAGCCGCTGCTGGTGATGCGCTGTGGCGCTGATAAGTAGCCCTCAATCCGCTGCTGGCTGGGAGGTGGGTAGTGGGATGTAGGTAGCAGGAAAACCCTTCGGCTTCGCTCAGGGCAGGCCCCTACAGCCTACTTCCCACATCCCGCGCTTGAAGCTTGCCAGTCGTGAGTTTCAGCGGTTTTCACAAATACTGAGTCGCCTTAGCGCAGGTATCATCTCTGCAAAGGCGTCCTGCGAGTAAACCGCAGGATAGAGAACGATTCGCAGTCCTGCGAGCACCCGCAGGATCAAACCAGATGATACCTGCTATTGGCAGCTCCCCACGCCCTCGTGCAGTAAACCCCCGTGTTAGGCGGCGTCCTCTTCGTCGTGGCGGGGGTGATCGAGCGTGCTCAACAGTTCGGTGGGGAGTTGGCCCTGCTCGACGGCGCGGTTGAGCAGCTCGATGCCGAGCCGCACTACTTCGGACTTCGACACTAGCCGTTCGGGGTTGGAGAGGTGATAGGCTGTCTTGGTCAGCAGCGAGTCCTGTTCCTCGGTGATGACTACTTGCAGCCTTTTGCTCTTCTCACGCTTTGGCACCTTGGCCTCCCGTGCTGATATTGTAGCATTATGCTGCTTGCCTTGACAATGTGTATAATGCGACATATACTAAACGTGTGTAACTTGTGTATAGCACGAGTACGCATTGAGGCTAATCATTGTGACGCACCTGATCACCCCGCTCGAGCCGGTACTGCGCGAGGCTGCTCTTAGCATTCGTGGTGGGCGCCCCCTGCGAGGAACGTTTCACGCTCATACCGCCAAGAATTCCGCGTTGTACCTCATCCTCGCCGCGCTACTGACGCGGGAGCCGGTGCTGCTTCGTAGTGTCCCCAAGCTGAGCGATGTGTCGGTGCTGCTCGACATCGTGCGGCATGTCGGTGCTACGGCGCGTTGGCAAGGGCATGACCTCTATTTGCACGCCCCGCAGATCGAACGCTGCGAGGCGCCGTATCACCTAGTTAGCCAGATGCGGGCCAGCTTCGTGGCACTCGGAGCGCTGCTAGGCCGTTGCGGCACAGCCCGTGTCTCGATGCCGGGCGGGTGTGCCTTTGGGCCGCGGCCGGTCGACCGCCACATCAAGGCTTTGGCACAGCTTGGCGTTGAGGTTCGGGAAGAGGGCGGTGACTTTATCGCTGTCCGCTCGCGCCCGCTACAGGGCCGGGCCGTGTTTGAAGCGCCTACTGTTGGCGGTACGCAGAACATCTTGCTGGCTAGCGCTTTGGGTGAGGGGCAAGTGGTAATTGACAACGCCGCGCTCGAGCCCGAGGTCGCGGACCTAATCACTATGCTCAACGCCATGGGCGCTAGGATTAGCGGCGCTGGTACTAGCACGCTGGAAGTCCAGTCGGTCCCGGAGCTGCACGGGGTGATCTACACGCCCATCCCCGACCGCATCGAGATCGGCACCCTGATGCTGGCCACCGCTGCCACCCGGGGCCAGGTTACTCTCCATGACGTCAACCCCGAGCACCTCCGGGCAGTCATCGCCAAACTGACCGAGGCCGGTGTGGAGGTCGCTATTATCGATCAGCGCACCCTGCATGTCGATGCTACCGGCCCACTCAAGGCGGTCGATGTCACCGCTGTCGAGTACCCGGGGGTACCGACTGACCTGCAAGCGCCGTTTGGCGCTTTTTTAGCGACTGTGCCAGGGGTCAGCAACATCGTCGATCGGGTCTACCCCGACCGCTTTACCCACGTTGGCGAGCTGAGCCACACCGGGGCTAGGCTCGAGCTGCACGACCGGACCTTGATCGTTAGTGGCGGCAAGCTGCACGGCGCTGCGATGCACGCCGCCGATATCCGCGCCGGCGGGGCGCTGATCGTGGCAGCGCTAGCGGCCGAGGGCGAGTCGCGCATCACCGGCATCCAGTTTGTCGAGCGCGGCTACGAAGCTCTGCCGGAGCGGCTAGTCCGCCTCGGGGCCGATATTCGCCAGGAAGCGGCGGCGCTGGCTACCGGCACCTACGGCGACTAATACACTTTGCACGGGCAAAGACTGTTCGTCACACGTCGGGGCGAACCCTTCTGGCTGAGGCCCCTCAGGGCGAAGCCTTGGACGGCTACCTATAACCTTTCATCAGCCAGGGCCGTTGCCAGTATAATTAGCTCTGGCGCTCATCTTTTGGTTTAAGCGTTAGGTCTTCTTCCTCTTCCCAGAACGGCCAGTCGTGCGCCTCTTGCGCTAAGTGTGGGGGGGCGCCGTCGGCTCCCGGCGGAGGGCTCTGGTCAGGTACGGTCAGGGCTGTATCGTCGGCCACCTTGCTAGGAGGGGGCAAGGCAGGCGTGGTGATCGGTTGGAGTGGTGGGGGAAGGGCCAGTACGGGCTGCGGCTCCGGTGCTTCGGGCGGCGAGGCCGGGGGCGGCTTTGGCTGAATAGGGCGGCTTCTCAAGAGGCGGCCCACTACCCCCACTAACGCCAACAGCACGCCCAGCCCCATCAGTTGCAGCCAGCCGTCACGCCGCACGGAGGGGCGGATCTCGGGCAGGATGCCGGTATCAATCGCGCGTGCCTGACTCTCTACATCCTCGGCCAAGATGTCGATGGCGCGGACCTGTTGGCTAGGGCTGCCGAAGGCACCGACGGTTGGCTCCGGCAGTACCGGACGCCAACCGGTGGGGTCGAAAAAATCGTAGCTGCCAACCATGCCGAAGAGGCTAAAGCGCGTGGGGCGAGGCAATTCGGTGGTGACGATAATGGTGTCGCCCTCGACCGAGAGGCGCGCGCCTACACTGTCGGTGATATCGAGTGGCACGCCGGCTTCGGCGCCGGGCACCAGCACCGTGAGGCTTTCGCCCGTTATGCGCAGCGCATAGTTCCAGGTTGCGCCGGCTGGGAGGCTCATCCCTGAGCCGGGCAGCAGGTTGTGTTCGCCCTCGGCACCGGTATCAAGATAGAACTCAATGATGGGCAGCGAGAAGCCGTAAGGGAGCTCCCAGGGGTTGTTGAGCCGACCCATGGTTAGCCGTATCGAAAAGGTAGGGGTGTCGGGTACTTCGAGGAGTTGGGCGTCAAACACTCCAGGAGTGCGAAAGACAACATCAGTCGGCGGTAACAGGTTGCCGTTGCCAAAGGCGTCGCCTACTGGGTCGTGGAGTGTCAGGAGGCTGGCGAGGATGAGGGCGTGAATCACACTGGCTCCAAAGAGGGATTAGGGCGATACTTGGCCGTTTTGGCATAACTTGCTAGCCACTCTGCCAGCTTGTACGGATCGTGCTGCGCCCAGGGGCCGGGGCCGAGTAGCTGAAGTGTCACGAGGTCAATCTTGGCCCTGGCGAAATCGGCCTCATTCCAGCTCACTACCTCGGCCTGCTCGGTGCGGTAGCGCTCAAGCCGGGCTTCGTCAACCGGGGTGGTGTTGATGGCTACCACGTCCGGGTAGCGCCCCAAGTGCTGATGGATGGCGGCTACATGGTTCCAGGCACTAAAGCCGTCGGTTTCCCCGGCTTCGGTCATGACGTTACAGACGTAGACCAGCTTGGCATTAGTCATCAGCAAGGCGCGGCGGCAGCCGGGGACGAGCAGGGGTGGGAGGGTGCTGGTGAACAGGCTGCCGGGCCCGAGCACTATCAGCTCGGCTGTTTCGATGGCGGCTACCACCTCGGGGACTACAGCGGGCTCGCTCGGCCTAATCAGCGCCCGCGCTGCCGGGCCGGGCACCGCCCGCACCTGGCTTTCGCCGCGCACCCGCTCGCCGCTACGCTTGATGACCTCGAGCGAGACCGGCTCGGTAGTGACCGGATAGACCGCGCCACAGATGTTTAACAGCGAGTTAAGCACGCGGGCCGCCTGGGCAAAGTCGCCTTCTACCTCGGTTAAGGTAGTGATCAACAGGTTGCCGAAGGTGTGCCCCTCTAGCTCCGCCCCGCGGGTAAAGCGATACTCTAACAGGCGGCTGACCTGTAACTCATTATCTGACAGCGCAGCTAAGCAGTCACTAAGGTCGCCGGGCGCCGGCATACCGAAGGCGCTGCGCAGCCGTCCTGATGAGCCGCCGTCGTCGCTGACGGTGACAACTGCGGTGATATTAGAGGTATAGAGCCTTAAGCCGCGCAGCAGGTTCGACAGGCCGGTCCCGCCGCCGATGGCCACCACCCGCGGGCCACGGGCTAGCGACAGCCGCCGGTGCAACACCACGGCAGCCTCATCGGGCTTGGGGAGCCAGTGCGACAGCAGCGAGCGATTGAGCCTGCCGACTGCTGAGACGCTGATGGCTAGGCCCGCCAGCGCGACCAGGGCGGCGACCCAGCCGCCGCTCTGGCGCCAAGCCGCACTGACCAGCCAGGCCTCGATGGGCTCAGCGATCTGGCCGCGTGCCTCGGCTAACAGCCACAGCGTACCGGCGATGACACCGACCAGCAAGATTACGGTGCCTAGCACAACCCAGGCGACATGCCGCTTGACCCCCATGCCGGGGGTGAGCCAGAGCCGCAAATTGCTGAGTCGCCGCAAACGGCTCATGACCCCTCGCCATGCTCGGCCAAGGCCGCAGCAACGTCGCGGTGTTCGGCATAGGTGGCAAAAGTGTCGGCGAGGTCGTGCATCAGCCGCTCGGCCACCGCCACTGAACGGTGTTGGCCGCCGGTACAGCCGAGCGCTACGGTGTAGCTATTGCGCCCGCTAGTGGCGGCTTGGGCAGCGAGCAGCTTAACAAAGGCGCGCAGTTCGCTATAGAAGGCTAGCCCTTCCGGGCTGAAAACAAAGCTCTGGACAGCGGGGTGGCGGCCATCTTGGCGCCGCAAGTCCTCTTGGTAATAGGGATTGGGCATACTGCGCAGGTCGAAGACGTTATCGGCATCGATCGGCACGCCGCGTTTAAAGCCGAACGAGACCAGGCGCAGCCGGAAGCTCCGCTCGCCGCCAAAGCGCTCCCATAACTCTTCGGTGAGCTGGCGCGCCGTGGTCTGCGAGGTATCGAGCACTACATCGGCCATGGCCCGCAGCTCGCCCAAGACCTGCCGTTCGCGATTGATGTCGGCTGACAGCCCGGATTGCCCCAGAGGGTGGGTGCGCCGCGTGAGGTTATAGCGCCTGACCAGCACCTCATCGCTGGCGTCCAGAAATACTACTTCAGGGGTGATACCCGCTGCTAGCAGCGCAGCTAGCTGCTCCGGCACGGTGCCGAGGTGGGCGCGGGTGCGCACATCGACACCGACCACCAAGCGGTTTTGCTGGAGCTGCTCCGTCTGGGTGATGAGAGGCAGCCAGAGCGGCGGCGGCACGTTATCAGCGGTGTAGTAGCCCAGGTCTTCGAGCGCCTGCAGGGCGGTGGTCTTGCCGGCGCCGCTTAAGCCGGTCAGGATGACAAATCGCACGCTACTCACCAGGATCCCGCAGACAGGATACGCTTACGGCATTAAGGTTTGGTGACAAGACTGACAGCCACCAGAGCGCCGTTGCTTCGCACGATGGCCGCGTGAGACGACGACCAGATCAGCTCACCGGCCGCTACCACCAGCGAATTGCCCGGCAGGCGGGCCTTGATTACCGAAGTGTCGAGATGAGGGCTCGAGCCGTAAGTCAGGCCGCTCACGGCGGGGGGG
>JAGXSJ010000074.1 GCA_018333895.1 Truepera sp. | reverse complement strand
GGCAAGGCGTTAGCTACCGAGCCCACGGTGCTGCTGATGGACGAGCCGACCCGCGGCGTGGACGTAGGCGCCCGCGCCGAGCTATATCAGGTCATTGACCAACTGGCCGAGCAGGGCTTAGGGCTGCTGCTCAGCTCGAGCGATACCGAGGAGCTAACCGGGCTAGCTGACCGGATTTTCGTGTTCCGCGGGGGGCGTATCGCTGCCGAACTCAGCCCCCCCTTTGACGATGAGGAGGTCGTCCGGCATGTTACCGGCGCAATTTTGGCGTAACCTATTCGGGCGTTTTGGGCTGCTGCTGGCGCTGCTGCTGCTGGTCGGGGCGATGTCGCTCCTCTCTGAGCGCTTCTTGACGCCAAGCAACATCATCAACGTGCTGCGGCAGATCTCCATTAACGCTATCATCGCCTGCGGCATGACGGTGGTGATTATCGGCCGCGGCATCGACCTGTCGGTCGGCTCGCTGTTGGCCTTTACCGGCGTGCTGGGGGCAGGGTTGGCGGTGTCAGGTATTAACCCCTATCTGGCCATCGGCGCGGCGCTCGGCGTGGGCTTAGTGCTGGGGGCCTTTAACGGGGCCTTGGTGGCCTACACCCGCATCGCACCGTTTATCGTCACGCTGGCCGGGCTGACCATCTTCCGCGGCATGGCGTTGGCCTATACCGACGGCCGACCCATCACCGGGCTGCCGCCGATCTTCTTCACGCTCGGCAACGGCTTGCTGCTCGGCATCCCGGTGCCGATCTGGATTATGGCGGCCTTTATCTTGCTCACCCACTTTATCCTGCGCTACACCGCCCTAGGGCGAGCCATCTACGCCATCGGCGGCAACGAGGAGGCGGCGCGCTTATCAGGGATTCCGGTGCCGCGCGTGCAGCTCTTTTGCTTTGCCTTTTCGGGCTTGGCTACCGCCCTCGCTGCCATGGTGCTGACCGGCCGACTAAACTCGGCTCAGCCGAGCGCCGGTGTGATGTTCGAGCTCGATGCCATCGCGGCGGTGGTGGTAGGCGGCACCAGCCTCTTTGGCGGGCGGGGCGGAGTGTTCGGCACCCTGGTCGGGGCGCTGATTATCGGTGTCATTAACAACGGGATGAATCTCTTGGGCGTCCCGTCCTTCTACCAGCAGATCGTGAAGGGAGGTGTGATTCTGGCGGCCCTGCTCATCGATAGGTTGTTGGCTCGTCGTAGAGAGAGTTAATGGTTATAGGAGGAAATTATGCGTAAACTGATCGCCCTAGTAGTAGTAAGCCTGCTCAGCCTGGCCGCGGCTCAGACTATCGGCCTGTCGCTTTCGACCCTGGGCAACCCCTTCTTTGTAACGCTGCGCGACGGCGCGCAAGCCGCAGCGATGGCGGCAAATCTCGAACTGATCGTGACTGACGCGCACGACAGCGTCAGCAAACAGGTCTCCGACCTTGAGGACTTAATCCAGCGCCGCGTGGCTGTGCTGATTATCAACCCCACCGACGCTGACGCGGTAGTGCCGGCAGTCATGCTCGCCAATCAGGCCGGCATCCCGGTTATCGCCGTGGATCGCGGCGTCGCGGGTGGCGTGCTGGCCCACTTTATCGCCTCGGATAACGTGGCTGGGGGCCGTATGGCGGCTGAGTTCATCTGCGGCAAGCTGGGTGGCAGCGGCCCGGTAGTTGAGCTAGAGGGGATCCCCGGCACCTCGGCAGCGCGCGAGCGCGGTCAAGGCTTTAACGAATACCTGGCCGAGAACTGCCCCGGCCTCACGGTGGTGGCCCGCGCGACTGCCAACTTCAGCCGTGCCGAAGGGCTGACGGTGATGGAAGACATCCTCCTGGCTCAGCCCGAAATCGCGGCGGTCTTTGCGCATAACGATGAGATGGCGCTCGGCGCCTTGGTGGCCATCCGCGCCAGCGGGCGCGACATCTTGGTCGTTGGCTTCGACGCGACTGATGACGCCGTAGCCGCCGTTAACGCCTGCGAGATGGCGGCGACTGTGGCACAGCAGCCGGCCGAACTCGGCCGCATGGCGGTTGAGGCAGCCGCCGAGATTCTTCGCACCGGGGCGCCGGCTGAAACGGTCATGGTAGCGGTACCGTTGCAGCTAGTGACCGGCGACGACTGCGAATAAACTACTGGCGCGTCCCAGGTAGGGGTGGTGTTACCCCACCCCTACCAGTTATGAGGTTAACTGATGGCGCAGGTTCTCATCGTCGGGGAATCGTGGTAGAGCTTCGACCACCAAGGGTTGGTGGCAGGCGAACTGCTTATTCGAGCAGCGCCTCGAACTCCTCCAGCAGCGCCTGGGCCTCCTGGCTGGTGCGCACGATGGCCAGTATCGTGTTCTGTCCAGCCAGCGTGCCGACGATCTCGTCGCGGTCAAGCTTGTCGATGACGTAGGCGATGCCGCTGGCGTGTCCTTCATCGGTTTTGATGACGATTAAGTTCTCGCCACGCTCCAAGCGCCGCACAAACAGCTTAAAGCGCTCGCGCAGCTCGCCCAAAACATCCTCTGGTAGCATCAAGGGGGTCAGGCGGTAGCGGTGCTGGCCATCGCCCGCCGGCAGGCGGATCAGCCTCAGCTCGTTGACATCACGGCTGATGGTGGCCTGCGTGACCTTAATGCCACGTTTGGCTAGGTGTTCGGCAATTTCGCCTTGGGTAGAGATAAACTCATTTTCGACCAGCTCTTCGATCAGGCGTTGGCGGTACTCTTTGCTCGGCATAATTATTCACTATACACGATGGCCGCAGGTGTATACTGTAGCACCCTCGCCCGAAAATCAGTATTCAAGTATACAAGTATTCGAGCATTCAAGGAGGGGCGAAACCCTTAAGCTCTCAGGCGGATAGCCTTTGCCTTACGTGGTGAAGCTTACTCCCTGAGCAGCTCCCCCGGCTATAGGGGGCAACAGCTCCTTAGCGCGATCTAATAGCAGCTCGGCCAGCGCCCGCTTGCTCATGCGCGGCAATGCCTCAGCCGCTCCAGCAGCGGTAACCAGCGTGACCTCGTTATCATCGCCGCCGAAAGCCGAGCCTGAGCGGGTGGGGTAGTTGAGGCAGATTAACTCTAGCCGCTTGCGCCGCGCTTTATCCGCCGCTTTAGGAACCCCTTCATGAGTCTCCATCGCAAAGCCGATCATCACCTGTTGGCGCTTCTCGGCCGCTAACGTCTCGAGGATGTCGGGGGTACGGATGAGCTGTAGCACCTGCGTCTTGCCCAGTTTGGCTTGCTTGGTGGCCTCAGGCTGGGCCGCCTGCCAATCGGCTACCGCGGCGGTCATCACCAACAGGTCGGCCTCGGCAAAGGGCTGGCGGAGGGCTGCCAGCATCTCCTGGGCGCTCTCGACCCTTATCACGCTCACGCCATGGGGGTCAGCTAGTGCTGTAGGCCCGCTGACCAACGTGACACTAGCGCCACGGTCACGCGCTGCCTCGGCTACCGCGTAGCCCATCTTGCCGCTGCTGGGATTGCTCAAAAAGCGCACCGGGTCGAGGTATTCGCGGGTTGGGCCAGCCGAGACCAAGACTCGGCGCCCGGCCCAGTCCTGAGGGGCTAGTGCAGCGGGCAGCCGAGCAGCTAACACCTCGGGCTCGAGCATCCGCCCTACCCCCTGACCCTCCCCCTGGGCAGCCAGGGTACCGTGCTCAGGCCCCAGGAAGCGGTGACCGAAGCCTTTGAGCGTCACCACATTGCGCTGCACCGCTGGGTGGGTCCACATAGCGCTGTTCATAGCCGGCGCCCAGACCACCTGCGGCACGCCGGCCAGGATTAGAGCTGAGATCACATCATCAGCGCGGCCGGTAGCTGCGCTGCCGAGCGCGTCAGCGGTAGCGGGGGCAATCAGTAGCGCCTCGGCCCAGCGCGCCCACTCGATATGCAGCGCACCCCCCTCAGGCGCGAACCAGGCTTCGCGATCTAACACCGGCGAGCCGGCGGCTACCGCCAGCGAGAGCTTGGTCACGAACTTTAAGGCGTCGTCAGTAGCGGCAGCGCGCACCTCGTGCCCCGCCTCGACTAGCCGCCGGAGCAAGGCCGGCGTTTTGATGGCCGCTACCCCACCCGTTGCGGCAACGATGACTCTCATAGCGTTAGTCTACGGCTTCGTCCTCTTCATCAAACTCATCCTCTCCCTCGCTGCGCAACATGCTGTGAGTGGAGGGCTCTTGGCGCCGCTCGCGCTCGACTAGCTGCTTGAGCTCCTCGGCGCTCGGCAAGTCGTTACCCCAGCGCAGGCCCTGACCGTACTCCAACTCCTTCATGGCGACGGTGACGGTGTTGCGGGTTTTAGGATAAGCGTCGGTGGGGAGCACCGAAGGGATCCCCAGTTTGAGCTGAGCAGCCCGCTGCGCCACAATCATCGATAGGCGGTAGCGGGAATCGGTCAGTGCCATCAGGGTGTCAAAGCCTTCTTGGGCCATATGTCTCCTTAAGTCTCACGTAGGAACCGGGCAATGTCGGTTGCGGTCAGGCGCTTGCTGCGCACCCGCTCAGCATAGATGATACTGCAAAAGTCGCGTACCGCAGTCTCGAGCACGTCGTTGACGATGACGTACTCAAACTCGCGCACGGCGGCGATCTCCTCACGCGCACGCGCCAGGCGCTGCGCAATCCGCGCTGGCGAGTCGGTGCCGCGCCCCTTAAGGCGCCGCTCCAGCTCAGCCATGCTGGGTGGAGCGATAAAGATCATCACCGCTTCGGGCAGGCGCCGCTTGATCTCGCGGGCTCCGATCAACTCGGGTTTAACCAGCGCATCCCGGCCGCTGGTCAGCATCGCTTCGAGCTGCTGGCGGGGGGTGCCGTAGTAGTCGCCAGCGTACTCGGCGAACTCGACTAGCGCCTCTTCCGCGATAAGTTGCTGAAAAGCTTCGCGCTGATAGAAGTAGTAGTGCCGGCCATTGATCTCACCAGGGCGTTGGGCGCGAGTAGTGGCCGACACCGCGTAGCTGAGATTAGGGATACCGGGTAAGGCCGCCTGCCAGATGGTGTCCTTGCCGACACCGGAGGCTCCGGTCATGACAAACAACAGGCCACGTCTAGCTCCAGGCTCATGGCTGCTAGGGATCGGGGGTGAGGCCATTGTGCTGGAATGTATCACAGTCTCCGGCGCGGGGCCAGTGGTGCAGAGGGTAATTCCCTCAGCTTCCTGTATACTGAGACCATGCCGAAAACGGTGCTAGCGGTAGACGACGATGCCCAGACGCTTCAGCTGATCCGCAGCGCCTTACAGCGCCGCTACAAGGTCTGGACCTTCAGCGACCCCTACAAGGCGCTTGCCAGTGTCCAGGAGGGGGTCAGGCCGCAACTGGTGCTGTGCAACCACCAGCTCTTTGGCATGACCGGCAGCGAGTTCCGCAGCCAACTGCGCAGCCACCTGCTGATGGGTAAGGTACCGTTTGTCTTCCTGCTCAACTTGAGCGAGCGCAGTGAAGCTAAGGCGCTTAATGAGCGCGGCGACCGCTTTTTGCAGCTCCCCTTGAGCGAGGTGGAGCTAGTCGCCCTAGTAGACCATTACTTGGCGGTGCCTGGGCAGTTTTAGTTACAGGGACAGTTTTAGTTACAAGCCCAGCAGCCCCAGATACCAGTTAATTAGGCTCGAAGGGTATACAGAGCTGGGAGATACTCCCCATAACTTCGACCTTCAACCCGACTGGTAACGTGCGTCACATACAGAAGGCCCTCCCCTTTGCGGACCGTTTCGGGGCTAGATATAATGTTGACAAAACTTATCGATTAGGCTAACCTAGCTGTCATTCCGGCCGTGGCCGGGATGAAGTGAGAGGTGCATTAATGGGGTACAACTGCTGTGACAAACCACTTCCGAGGCAGGGATCAAAGCCCCTTGAGCGGCGCACGGTACTCAAAGGCCTGCTCGGCGCGATCGCCGGCCTAGGCCTTGGTATCAAGAGCTTCAGCTCCGCTCAGCCAGGGCAGGTAGGGAGTGGCCCTGACAAGCCTACCCGCATAGTGGTGGCTGATGCTCCCACCACCCATCACTTGAATCTCTACGTAGCACAGGAGCTGGGGTTGTTTGCGCAACACGGGGTGGCGGTGGAGATAGCCAGCATGGAAAGCCTGTCCGCGGCCCGAGATGCGCTGGTGGTGGGCGCCGCGGACGTATTCTGGAGCTGCCCTACGGTGGCGATCGCTGCCATAGCCGGCGGGGCGCCGATCAGGACCATCGCCCAGGTCAAGATCCCCTGCACCTCGGTATTGCTGGTTCCAGCCGATTCGCCTATCGTGAAGCCAGCAGATATGGCGGGCAAGACCTTTGCCGGTATTTCACCGGCTTGCGAAGCGATTATTGCCCTAAGGAGATTGGCTAGTGACGCCGGAGCCGCCTTTACCCTGGCTACGATGGCCGGAGGGCCGGCTATTGCCGCACTGCAAGCTGGACGGGTAGATGGCGCGATATTGGAGGAACCGCATGCCAGTATTGCCGAACTAGCCGGCTTCAGGGTGATGTTCCGGGAGGCCGCCGAGGCCATACCCTGCCGCACCATTAACGCCAGGACGGCATTTATAACGGACCATGCGGCGGCGCTGCGCCGGATGGTGCAGGCCATAGATGAGGCCAACGCCATCATTAACGCCGAGCCGGTAGCCGAAGAGATTGTCGCCATAGCCCACGCCTTCACCGGAGCTCCGCCAGAGGCGATCGTCCACGGCAATCACCGGCTCAAATTCACTACTCGCCTGGATCAGGAAGGCCTGTGTGAACTTGGCGATGAGCTGGTGAGGATGGGGCATATCCGGGAGTGCCCGGCAGGGTTTATGTATGCGCGCGAGTTTAGGGGGATCACTTGGGAGTAACGCGTGTTATTGAAGTAGGTGGCCTAATCATGCTGCTGAGTAAAAGGCAAGGCCAGGCAGCGCTGACCAGAGCAAGCAAAACTACGAACTTCCAAGGTGTAGCGGCTTAGCATGAAAAGATGGCATCTCGCAGTAGCGGCAGCTATTGCTACCACGGCTCTAACCCTAACCCTGCTAGTTTTGGGGACCCGTGCCGGCGGCGGGAATGGCGAGGTGATCAGGATCGGGCATACCGGCAGCCCGCACCTCGCCCCGCTGTTGTTGGCCGTCGAGCAGGGCATCTTTGAGGAATATGGCCTGCGGGTCGAGCTGAAGCAGTTTGGCTCTACCGCCGAGGCCGGCTATGCGTTGCTGGCCGGTAGGGTGCAGGTGGCGTTTATAGAGCCGAGCACGTCATTCCGGTTGATCAATGTCCACGATCAGTTGGAGATCAAAATTGCAGGCTCCATCAACTTTCCGTTTGGGGCTACGCTGGTGGTGCGGCAGGACCTCCAGATACGGCTTCACGACCTAGCCGGGCTAACCGTGGCGGCGGCGTCTAGGCATTGCATGTTGCTGAAGGCGTTCAAGCATGATGCCCAGAGGCATGGTCTAGCTACCGGGGAGATTAACTTTGTGTACACCGCCTTTGACACCATGCTGCCGGCACTGGAGGCGGGACAGGTGGACGCTATACTGACCAGGTCGTCTTATGCGCTGTTGGCCCAAGCCACCGGGCATAAGGTTCTGTATCAAAACTGGGACGTTGTGCCAGATGATGCCTGCTGCCCTCTATACGTGGCGCAGGTTGAGTATTTCATGCTGGTTAAGAACTTAACCTCCCAAGCGGTTAAGAGCTTGGATGCCGCCTTGCTGGCGGCCTCGCAAAGGCCGGCGGAGGAGACCCGCGAGGCGGTAGCGAGGCGTACCCAGTTTCCTGCGGCAGTGCTACAAGGGGCTCCGCTGGCCCGCTACTTCGCAGTTGGACCGGAGCTTGAACGGGAACTGGGGGACTGGGTATGGACCGCAAACTGACAATTCAGACCTATCAGGCAAGGGGTTTAAACCTGGTAGTCAAGGAGCTGGCAGCTTTTTTTGGCGGGGTGGCGAAGAATAACTTCACCATCGAGTTTTTTACTGTGTTGGTGCCTATTATGGCCTTATGGGAAGCCCTCCCGCGGCTTGGTGTGGTATCGCCCTTCCTGGTGCCCCCCCCTTCGGTGGTAGCGGTAACCTTTTGGGAGCTGCTTGCCAACCACGGCTATTTAGGGCATATCGGCATCAGCCTGCAACGGTTCTTTCTGGGGCTGGCGGTAGCTCTAGCTGCCGCCATACCTATCGGCATACTGATGGGCTGGAATCTGTTTTTGCGCCGCCATACGCTGCCGCTGTTCCAGATGTTAGCCCCCATCCCCCCACCGGCCTGGGTACCGATAACCATCATCTTATTCGGCATAGGGCTGCCCATGCAGGTATTCCTGGTCTTTTTAGGCGCCTTTTACCCGGTGCTGTTTAACACCTATCAAGGGGTCAAGGACACCGAACCGCGCTATATCGCATCGGCCAGGGTCTTTGGCGCCAGCGAGTTTACCTTGATCAAGCGGGTGTACCTGCCCAATTCTTTGAGTTCGATAGTGATGGGGGTAAAGGTAGGCATAGCTCTGGGGCTGGTGATGCTGGTCGTAGCGGAGATGGTGGGGGCGCACAGCGGCATCGGGTGGTTGTTAGTTGAGTCCAAAGACTTTTTCCGTATCGACCGGATGGTGGTCTGCATGCTGACACTGGGCTTTATCGGCTGGTTTTTGATCGAGGTGATGAAATATCTGGAAACCAAGCTGGCGCTCTGGAAGGTGGGGAGATAGTTGATAGCGGCGAGAAAGATCACCAAGTTCTTCTCGGTTATCAATCCCCAGGGGATGGCAGAGGGGAGCACCGCGGTATTATCAGTATCATTGGAGATCGCGGATGGGGAGTTTGTGGCTATTGTGGGGCCCAGCGGCTGCGGCAAATCGACATTTCTTGAAATACTGGCGGGCCTCCAAGCGCCCACCGAAGGCGAGGTCTATATAGCTGGCAAGCGTGTGCTAGAGCCGCTGCCCAGCACGCGCAGGGAGATGGAGAGCTACCAGAAAAAATACCGCTTTCTCTCTCCCATTGTTAACAGCCTGTTTGAGGATATACCAAAGTTCGAAACGGCGATGATCTTCCAGGACTATGCCATCTTCCCCTGGATGACCGCGCTGGAAAACGTGCTGTTTACGCTGGAGCTGCGCGGGGTGGCCCGGCAGGATAGGGCCTATCGGGCCCGGGAGTACCTAGCTATGGTGGGTTTAAGCGGTGAGGAGAACAAGTATCCTTCCCAGCTGTCAGGTGGCATGCGCCAGCGGGTGGCCCTGGCTCGAGCGCTGTCGGTGGAGCCGAAGATCATCCTCATGGATGAGCCGTTTGCCGCGGTGGACGCCTTTTCTCGCCACAAACTGCAAGAAGACCTGGAGCGTATCTGGCAACAGACCAAAAAGACTATCGTGTTCGTGACCCACGATGTCGATGAGGCGGTCTTGCTGTCCGATCGGGTAGTGATCTTTTCGCCCCAGCCGGGGACGGTAAGAAACATTATCGAC
>JAGXSJ010000073.1 GCA_018333895.1 Truepera sp. | reverse complement strand
CTAGTGCAGCTTCTTGGAAGTTGTTCGCTCCTTACGAAGAGCGATAGCGGCATACGTTTCGGGATGCTGCACCAGTCCTGCTCTCCTGCGAACGGAGCCTAAGCGCTGAAAGGCTTTGAGGGCAACGCACTAGCGGGTCAGCTCCTTGCGCATACGGATTGCGCTGCCGTGGTCTTGATAGTAGTCCGCCGTGCGCCCAATCACCTGATAGCCGTGCTTTTGGTACAGCCGAAGGGCAGCCAGGTTGTCCTCGCGCACTTCGAGCCGCATCAGCAGGCAACCGCAGTCCAGCGCCGCCTGCTCGGCGTGCTCGAGCAGCGCAGCAGCAACTCCACGCCCCCGCGCTATGGGATGAACGATTAGCGAGTAAAGCCGCGCAGCGGGTGAACCCTGGCGGTACAAGACCACCGCATCGCCCAGGATGGCGCCTGCCTCTTCAAAGACCCAGAGATCAGCATGGGTCTTGAGGAAGTAGCGCAGCTTGCGGCGCGACAGCCGGTCGCCCGGAAAAAACTGCTCGAGCGCTACCAGGGCCGGCAGGTCGTCAAGCACGGCGCGGCGAACAATACCCACCAAGCTACTCTTTAACGGCCTTAAGCGCTTCGATTAAAGGCGGCACCACAGCGTGCAGGTCACCCACTATCCCGTAATCGGCCACCTTGAAGATAGCTGCGTCGGCATCTTTGTTGATCGCCACCACCACCTTAGCGCGGTTCATGCCGCTTAGATGCTGTACCGCCCCTGACACCCCCAGTCCGAGGTAGAGGTTCGGCGCGATGGTTTTACCGGTCTGACCTATCTGCTCGGCATGGGGGCGCCAGCCGGCGTCTACCACTGCGCGGGTGGTCCCGATCCCAGCCGAGAGCACATCGGCTAGCGGCTCGAGCAGCTTGGCAAAGCCTTCGGCGCTCCCCACACCACGCCCGCCAGCCACCACCACCGCCGCCTCCTCAAGCGCTACTCGGCCGATGATGGCCTTGCTCTTTTCACCGACCCTAACGCGGCTATCGCGCTCACCCAGCGGCACCGCCAGCGTCTCGACCTGGCCGCCTTCACCTGCCGAGACCGCAGGAAAGGTGTTAGGCTTGACGCTGGCCACCACCGGCAGGCTTTCGGCGCGGACCGTCTCGGTCACCCGCGAGAGATAGCTGTAACGCTTGGCGATAACATGCTCACCTGCAACTTCGAGCTGGATCACATCCTCGAGCAAGGGCACACCCAGCCGTAGCGCCACGCGCGGGCTATACGAGAGGCCCGCCCGCGAGGCGGAGATCAGGATCGCCTTGGCCTCCTTCTCCTTGGCGACGTGACAGACGACGGTGGTATAGCTCTCGGCGCGGAACTCCGCCAGCTCGTCGCCGGCGACGCTGTATACACGTGGCACCAGCTTAGCTAGCGTGTCAGCCGGGCGGCTATCCCCGATGACGAGGCCGGCCACCTCGCCCCCTAAACTCTCAGCGAGCGCTCTTGCTGCGCTCACTAGCTCCAAGGTGCTCTTGCGCAACGCGCCGTCTTTGTGGTCTGCAACGATCAAGATCATCGCCCACGTCCTTTCATGCGCAGCATTCAGTCTTTCAGGCTGTCAGCTCTGGCCTCTTGCTGAGAGCCTGATTAGCTAGATAACCTTCGCCTCCTCGTGCAACAGCCTCGCCAACTCGCGCGCGGCTTCGACCGGATCGCCTTGCAAGAGCTTGTTCAAGCGCGCTCGGGTCTGCATCTCTTGCTTGAGGACGACCGTCTTGGCCTGAGCTCCGCCAAGGTCGTCCAGCGAGAGCTTCCTGAGCTCCTTGCGCTTGGCCTTCATGATGTTGGGCAGAGTCGGATAGCGCGGCTCATTGAGCCCCTGTTGGGTGGTGATTACCGCCGGCAGCGGCAGCGTAAGCACCTCGCTCCCCTCATCCGAGTCGTGGACAGCCTTGACCGCGTCGCCTGAGAGCTCGAGCCTGGTGGTCCAGTCGCTGTGCGGCCAGCCTAAGGCCTCGGCTACCGCCGGGCCGAGGGCGCTCGAGTCCCAGTCGGCCTGCTTGCCACCGACCAGGACGAGGTCAGCCTGCTCTGCGGCGATGACTTTAGCTAGCACCTCGGCCTGGGCGATAGGGTCAAGCGGCTCATCGGTCTCGACATGCACCGCCCGGTCAACACCCAGGGCCAAGGCGGTGCGGATCGCCTCTTCACAGCGTTTGGGGCCCAGGGCCAGCGCGACGATTTCGGCCTCTTGCCCGCCTTCGCGAAGGCGCAGCGCCTCCTCGACGCCGTACTCATCCATGCCGTCGATAATCAGGGTCGCCCCCTCCAGGTCGACGCGCCCATCGACCACGCGGATGCGCGCTTCGGCGTCGGGAACTTGCTTAAGTAGGGTGATGATCTTCATAGGCTCTCCCCTTGTATGTCGAACCTTAACACTTCCAGTCCGGCCACACGCTTAAACTCTCTGACGTTGCTCGTCAGGACAGGATAGCCATAACGCAGCGCAGTCGCCGCGATGATGAGGTCGTGAGCACCGATCCGCTCGCCTCGCGCCAGAAGATCGGCGAGGAGCTGGGCATGAAGGCGCGCTATCTCCGTCGTAAAGTCGAGCACCACGACCGCAGCCAACAACGACTCGATGAAGGCTGCACGTTTTGCACGCCGCTCCCGCGAGTCGGCACGGTAGACGCCAACCAAGAGCTCGGACACCGTGATCGCGCTGATGAACGTTTCACCATACCGTGTGGCGCAGCTCGTCCAGTCTGGCGGAAAGCGGCCCTTTTCGGCGTCGATAAAGACGTCCGTGTCGATGATTATGCCCATTACTGCGGATCGTCCCAAACCTCATCTTCGATGAACAGTTCGTCGATAGCCTTGATATCTCTGGCCAAGGCCTCGGCGTCGTCGCCGAGTTTGGGGAGCGCTGCCAAGAAAGCGGGCAAGTCCTCCGCCCGCAGGCTAGGGATCGGCCTGGCAGGCACCAGGCGGGCGATCACCTTGTTGTTGCGCTCGAGCTCCACGCTGATCCCCTGGTAATAGACGCGGTTGAGCAGGTCCGAGAAGTTCCGCGCCGCCTGAGTGACGCTGATCCGTTCCATAGTGACAGTTTATCATATTATCAAATAAGACTCACCTGCTGAACCACACCCAGGGGTGGGAGGGGGTTTTGCTAAGGGCCGGGATCGCTCATGCTAAAAACCTGGCGCTATACTAGCTCTGCACCGCCTAATTGCGGTAAAGGAGCTCAACATGGCAAGATTCGGCGCCCACGCTTTTATCTGGGAGTCCGACTGGACTCCCCAAGCTGCCGAGCGGGTGATTCGCAACGCCGCCGAGGCCGGGCTCGACTTCGTCGAGATTCCGCTCTTGCGCCCCGAAGCGTTCGACCCCGAGCACACCGCCAGCCGGCTTCAGCATTACGGTGTCAGCGCTACCTGCTCGCTGGGGCTACCTGCTGAGGCCGCCTTGCCCGAGCGGCCTGCCGCCGCCGAAGCCTTCCTCAAGCGTGCTCTTGCGGCTGCCGCCAAGCTAGGGTCGCCCGTGCTTACCGGCGTCATTTACGGCACCCTCGGCCAGCTCCCCGGTCATCCGCCGCGCGAAGACGAATTGGCCACGGTAGCGGCTTCGCTCAAGCGCGTCGCCAAACACGCCGCCACGCTTGGGCTGTCGCTAGGTATCGAACCGGTCAACCGCTACGAGACCTACCTCGTCAACCTGGCCCGGCAAGGGCTCGAGCTACTCAATGACATCGACGAGCCCAACGTCTTTTTGCACCTCGACACTTACCACATGAACATCGAGGAGCAGGGCTTTAAGGCGCCGATAGTCGAGGCCGGTCGGCGCTTGCGCTATATCCACCTTTCCGAGAGCGACCGCGGCACCCCTGGCAGCGGCAACGTCCGCTGGGACGATGTCTTTGCCGGACTTGCCGCGATCGGCTACCAGGGCGACCTGGTGATGGAGTCGTTCGTGGCCCTTAATCCCGATATCGCCAGGGCAACCTGCATCTGGCGGCCCGTCGCCCCCGATCCGCAAGCGCTGGTCAGCACCGGCCTCGCCTTCTTGCGCGGCCACGCCGAGCGCTACGGCCTCTTAGGCTAGGGCAGGCCACTCCTCACGCCGACAGCTAGAACACTTCACCCAAGCCGGCGATCACCTCACCGCTATGCCCGGCCCGGCGCAGCGGCGCGATGATGTCTTGCTCTAGGTTGGGAACGTAGCAGGCCAGCAGCTCGCCGCGGCCCTGAGGCGCAACGACCACCTCGCCCAAGGCCGCCGGTAAGAGGCACGACTCGGCCCGGTCAAGTATCTCGACACCTCCCTGGTAGCTGAGGGTCACGGGGTCGCCCAGGTTGGTCAGGGTCAGGCAGCGCCACGGATGCGCCGGTTCATGATGGGGCTGCGCAAGCGTCCAGCGCTCGAGCGCAAAGTGCGGCCCGGCACAACCGACTATCCGGCGGTTGGCGCCGTCTTCCACGGCCAGACCGGGGTTGGGGCGCGGTTGGTAGTGCGTGCGCAGCTCGTCCATGGTCTCGCGGATGTTGCGCTCCCACACCTCCTCGGGGTGAGGGCGCCCGTAAAGGTCGGTCGGCATCACCGTCTGCCCCAGATCGGAGGTCTGCTGCACCTCAAAGATCAGCGTGTCAGGCCCGAAGCTGTGCAGCACTCCGCCCGGGACGTAGACGGTATCTCCGGCCTGGATGGGAAAGCGCGGCATCACCGCATCGTAGTCCTGCCGCTTGAAAGCCTGCCACAACGCCGCCTCGTCAAGCCCTGGTTTGATACCGGCTAGCACGCTGGCGCCCGGCTTGGCCCAAAGGATGTGCCAGGCCTCGGTCTTGCCGTTCGGCTCCCGGTACTTGCGCCGGGCTGTCTCGTCGTCGGCGTGCAGATGTACGGGTAGCATGTGTGAGGCATCGAGAAACTTGGTCAGCAAAGGGAAATGCGGCCCGTGCCAGCCCGCACCGACCAACTCCTCCGGGTAAGCCAGGGTCAGCGCGTGCAGCGTCTGCCCGGCCAGCGCACCGTTTATTACTGTTCCGGAGGTGTCGCGGTAGTCGCTGACCTCCCAGGTCTCGGCCACTATCCCGTCAGGCACCCCGCGCTTGCCTAGCAGCTCGGGGATCAGTCGCGCACCGAAGGCGTAGTTGCGCACGTGGAAGGACAACTTTAGCGGGTACCAGGGCATAATGCCTCCTACCAAGTCACTATCAGCAGAGCATCGTCCGGAGTGTGGCTGAGCCTTTCACTTCCCGGCGGTCAGAGCATCGACGATACTCCTGCGGGTCAACGCCTAGCTTACCAAACCGCACGCCCGGGGCAGGGTCTCAGCAAAAGAAGCCACCCCCGAGCCCTGGGGGTGGCTTGGTGGTGGAGGCGGCGGGAGTCGAACCCGCGTCCGAAGCTCCTTTAGACCGGCTTCTACGCGTGTAGTCGCTGCATTTGGGTTTCGGCGGCGCGCGCGCCCAACGACAGGCTCCTGCGCGTCACCTAAGCGCCTTTAACTTCGCCGCCGGCCGACGCTGCTGCCTTTGGCTAGCTTGTTTTGCTGCGTCAGCTTAACGAGCC
>JAGXSJ010000072.1 GCA_018333895.1 Truepera sp. | reverse complement strand
TTGGCTGCCCAGCCAGTCCTTGACTAGCCGGGGGTTATCGGCGGGGATCGGGAAGCCGTATTTGGTGAAGCGCCAGACCCGGCGGCCTGCTTGCAGCCGCGGCGTCACGATGTCGTATTCAAAAGTCTCCATAACACTCCCTCGCTGTGAGGGTAGCACCGCACTAACACGCCTGCTGTGATGATTGCACCCCCGGTAGCGCCCTACTCAGCGTAGACCAGCGTGCGGTGGGTGGCTAAGATCGGCACGAACTGCTCCTCGCCAAAGCGCGTTAACCACTGCAAGGTCACCATCTTGATCCAGTTGCCGCGCTCGTCGAACTCGTAGTCGTAGCGGAAGCGGAAGCTTAAGCTGCCGTCGCCGCTGTAGCTCGAGCGCTCGAGCAGGTTTCCGCGCTCGTCGTGACGGTAAGTGTAGCGATACAGGACGCTGCCGTCCGGATTAAACTCGGTAGTCTCGAGCAGATTCCCCTGCGCATCATAAAGGTTGACCAAACGGTAGTCTACCGTTCCATCAGCCGCGTAGGCGACCTCTTCGATCAGGCGGCCCGCCTCATCATAACGATAGCTGATTCGGTACTGAATATTGCCCGCTATGTCGAAAGCGGTCTCCTCAATCCGGCGGCCCGCTAAGTCGTAAATCTCTACCGTTAGGTGATCGGCTACACCCTCCTGAGTGAAGTAGCGGGTAGTGCGTCGCTTACCGTTTTCATAGCTGTACTCAGCCTCAAAAATGATCGCCTCATCGGCGCTAAAGGCGATTTCGTGCAGCAGGCGGCCCTGCTCATCGTAGCGGAGCCGCAGCTTGTAGTCGAGCAGACCATCGCCGGTATACCCGCTGAGGCTGATTTGGCGGCCCTGCTCGTCATAGCCATAAATCCACTTATAAAGGATACTGCCGTCACCGGCAAAACTGGTCTCTTCGAGGATGCGCCCCGCCTCATCATAGCGATAGGTGAGACGAAAATCGAGTGTGCTGTCGGCGGTGTAACGGCTCATCACCAACAGGCGGCCTTGCTCGTCATAGATGGCGGTGCTCTCGCGGGCGCGGGCTGCCTCAATCCAGACCCCGAAGCGATTGACAAAGGGGGCCGTCTCAATCACTATCTGGCGAATGGCGTGCGTTAGGCCCTCTTGCTGGAGATCGTACCCGACTGGCAGGGGTGGTGCGGGCCGCCGAAACCACCAGACGCCGACCACTACTAGTATTACCAGGAGCAGAGCGAAGAGGGCGAAGCGCTTCATAGCTGTAGCTTATCAGCCGCGGCCAGACAGGGCGGTGCCGCCGGGGGGGATAAGCCCCGCCGGGCTTCAGCGGCGCCTGACGATCACCTCTTAAGGCTGCTTCTTCCGACCTGACCTGGTTCGAGGGTCGCCACCGCGCTGAGCCGACGGGGCAAGCGATAGTACCACAAGAAGCGGCTCCTTAGGCCAGCTTTAGCAACTGGCTAACATGGCGGCCAACCAGTCCGCCGGTATGCGCACCGCCTTGCCCGTACGGTCGGCGGCGATATGGGTGGTAGTAGCGGTAGCTAACAGCCGCCGCCGCAGCCGGTAGCCGATGGCTAGTTGGCGGCTGCGCAGCTCCTGGAGCGTGACCTCGAGGTCGATCTCGTCGTCGAAGCGGGTGCTCTGCCGGTACTCCACGTTCAGATTGCTGACCATCAGCGACAAGCCGGACTCCTCCAGCTCGCGGTAGCTCAGTCCGCGCTCGCGCAGCCACTCGATCCGGGCGGCCTCGAGCCAGATCACATAGCTGCTGTGATGGGCTACACCCAGCTGATCGGTCTCGGCGAAGCGGACCCGCAGGCGCATCAGACGACCTCGGTGGGGTCAATATAGAAGTGAAGCTTGGGGGTGCGGCGAGCATGCAGACCCGGTGCGAGTTGGCGCTGTAAGTAGCCGCTGGCATGGTTAAGGGCGTCTTGTAGGGCACGGCGCTGGCGCTCATCGCCGAGGCAACTGACCAGCACCCGGGCGCTGCTAAGGTCAGGGTTGAGCCGGACGCGCTCCACCGTGACGATCAAAGGGATGCGCGGGTCGCTCAGGCTAGGGATCAGCTCAGCCAGATATTTCACCAGGCTGTGCTCGAGCTGCTCACGGGTCATGGCCGGAAGTATACCGGAGGGATGCGGTAGCGGTCCCACACCGCCCCAAGGAGTGATAGACTCATGGCTAACTTTAGGAGCGGCGTTGTCTAACCAGCGAGACAAATCCATCGGCGCGATGTTCCATAGCCAGACCAAGTACCGGCGCGGGATGCTACCAGGCGCTACCGGCAAGGCGGTTTCAACTATCAAGGTCTATGCCAACCCGCTGGAGGTTGCCGCCCTGCCGGTGCCTGACATTAATGGCGGCAAGGGCGTGTGGGAGGCGCTCGCTCTGGGGCGGGTGGCGATTCCTGAGGGAGGGCGGCTGCGGCAGCGCGAGATCTCACAGATCCTGTGGGCTACGGCAGGCTTTAATCGTGGCGGCCAGCGCACCTATACCATGGCGGCGGCGCTGTCCGGCCTGGAGGTCTATCTCGTTACCCGCCAGATCGAGGATATCTTTGCTGGGGCCTACCACTACAACCCGCGCGAACACAGCCTAGAGTACTTGCAGCGCGGCGATCCGAGCATGGCCCTGCGCGATGCCCTGCTAGGCGACGTCGATATCGACGCCTATGCAGCGGTGATCGTCTATACCGGCATCCCGTCACGTGTTGACGACGCCGCCAAGAGCCGCGCTTACCGCTACCTCTATCTGGAGGCGGGGGCTGCCGGACAGTGTGCTATGGTGGCGGCGATCAGCCTGGGGCTAGTGGCTACAGCCAGAGCCGAGTTTTATGACGACGAGCTAGCGCGGCTGTTGCAGCTTGACGGGCGCTCGGAGTTTCCGCTTAGCGTGGTGACGATCGGCACCTGACCGGCGGCTCGAGCGCTAGCTTAACAGGACGGCGTCAAAGCCAGCTTTCGCCTTTGAAAAGAAGGCCCTGCTGGGGGAGACTTTGTTTCTAGTGCCGAAGTTGCGCCCGAGCCTACGAAAACCAAGATAAATCTTGTCCAGGACGATATTTCTGCCCTTGACAAGCCCGCCCGCTATCCACTAGGATGGCCCAGGGCTGAGCAGTGCAAAACCTTACGGCTGCGGTCTCTCGCCCCCTGAACCTGCGAGGCTGATGTGAGATACCCCGACTGGTACATTATCGACTCCACCCTGCGCGAAGGTGAGCAGTTTGCCCTGAGTAACTTTTCGCTAGCCGACAAGATCGAGGTCGCCAAGGCGCTAGACGCCTTCGGCGTTGAGTTTATCGAGCTGACCACCCCGATGGCCTCGCCGGAGTCGCGCCGCGCCGTCGAGGTGATCGCCGGGCTCGGCCTCAGGACTAAGGTGCTGACCCACACGCGGGCCAACTTAGCAGACGCCCGCCTCGCCGTTGAGTGCGGCGTTTATGGCGTCGATATCCTCTTTGCCACCTCGAGCGAGCTGCGCGGCGTAAGCCACGGCAAGAGCATCGGCCAGATCATCGAGACCAGCCTGGCAGTGATCGAGTTCGTCAAGTCGCAAGGCAAAAATGTCCGCTTCTCCTCAGAAGATACCTTCCGCAGCGACAAGCGCGACCTGCTCGCTATTTACGCAGCGGCGGACGCTGTGGGCGTCAACCGGGTAGGGCTAGCCGACACCGTCGGGGTGGCTACCCCCAGCCAGGTGCGCGAGTTAGTAGCGGATGTGCGGGCGGTGGTCCACTGCGACATCGAGTTTCACGGCCACAACGACACCGGCTGCGCCATCGCTAACGCCTTTGAGGCGGTCCGCGCCGGCGCTACGCATATCGACACCTCGATCCTCGGTATCGGCGAGCGCAACGGCATTACCCCGTTGGGCGGCTTATTGGCGCGGATGTATACCTTAAACCCGCAGCGCTTGCAGCAGAAGTACCGGCTCGAGCTGCTCCCCGAACTCGACCGGATGATCGCCCGTATGACCGGCATCGACATCCCCTTCAACAACTACTTAACCGGCGCCTTTGCCTACAACCACAAGGCCGGGATGCATCTCAAGGCGGTCTACGTCAACCCCGGCAGTTACGAGATCATCCCGCCTGAAGCCTTTGGTGTGACGCGGCGCTTGCAGATCGGCAGCCGCCTAACCGGCAAGCACGCGCTAGCGCAGCGGGCGCGTGAACTCGGACTTACGCTCTGCGACGAGCGCTTAAGGCAGGTCACCCAAGATGTCAAGCGGCTAGCGGATACGGGCGACCTGGCCAGCCATGAAATCGACGCGCTGTTGCAGCAGGTGGCGCAAGAGGTGGTGGCATGAACCCTGACGAACTGCGCGGCCTGACGCTGGCCGAGAAAATCTTGAGCGTCAAGGCGGGGCGGCGGGTGATGGCCGGCGAGCTAGTAGTGGTGCCGGTCGATCAGGTGATGGTCGTGGACTCGATTGCCGGGTCGTTTTTCCAGCGCCTGGACGAGCTTAGTGCCACGCCGCGCTACCCTGAGCGCGTGACCATCGTGATCGACCATGTGGCCCCTGCCGCCAACGTCGAAGTGGCTAAGGAGCAGCGTGCGATTCGCCAGTGGGGTGCCCATCACGGCTGCCGGGTCTTTGATGTGGGGCGCGGTATCTGCCACCAGGTGCTGATCGAGGAGCGCCTGGCCCTGCCCGGCGGCCTGGTAGTAGGCTCCGACTCGCACTCGACCACCTACGGCGCGGTGGCCTGTTTCGGCACCGGCATGGGGGCGACCGACATCGCCCTGGCGGCGGCCTCGGGCCGCACCTGGCTCAGGGTGCCCGAGTCGATCAGGGTGACGTTCAAAGGTACGTTAGCACCGGGAGTTTCGGCCAAGGACGCCGCTTTGGAGATGGTCCGTGTGCTCACAGCCGACGGCGCCAGCTATAAGAGCGTTGAGATCCACCTAACCGACGGGGCAGCGGGCTTGTCTAGGGGTGCGCGGATGACCCTGGCTAACCTGACGGTGGAGGCCGGGGCCGAGTGCGGGCTGGTGGTGCCCTCTGGCGAGATCCTGGAGCTATACGACGTCCCCGCCTGGCTCTATCCCGACCCTGGGGCCAACTATGAAGCTGACATTGAAATCGACCTAGGGGTGCTCACGCCGCGTGTTGCGGTCCCCTTCTTTGTCGATAACGTCGAGACGGTCGAGGCGGTCGTGGGCAAGCCGGTCGATCAAGTCTTTGTGGGCACCTGCACCAACGGGCGGCTCGAGGACCTGCATGAAGTTGTGGCGGTCCTCAAAGGGAAGCGAGTGGCGCCGGGCGTGCGGATGCTAGTTATTCCAGCCTCGTCGCAGGTGCTAGAAGAGGCGACGGCGGACGGCACGCTCTTAACCCTGCTGCAAGCCGGCGCTACCATCGGCACGCCGGGCTGCGGGCCGTGCATGGGGCGCCATCAGGGGGTGCTGGCGCCGGGCGAGGTCTGTGTTTCCACCGGCAACCGCAACTTCAAAGGGCGGATGGGCGCGGCGGATGCCGAAATCTACTTAGCCAGCCCGCGCGTAGCAGCGGCGAGCGCGGTAGCAGGAGTCATCGCTATGCCTGAATACCTCGAGCGCGAGGTCGCGGTATGAGGGGCGCCCCTCACCCTAACCCTCTCCCAACACCTGGGAGAGGGGACTCGAGGCGCTCCTCCCCCTTTATGGGGGAGGCTAGGAGGGGGCGGAGGGGGCGGGGAGAGACACCCTCACCCAACCTCTCCCATCAAGGGAGAGGAGAAAGAGGGTGGGCCAAGTTAGCGCGACCTTTGGCTAATGGTGTTTTGGATGGCAGTAAGCACGCCCTCGAGGTTGTCGCGAATGTCAGAGTTCCAGAAGCGCAGAACCACGAAGCCTTGGCTTGCGAAGAAGGCATCTCTAGCTTTGTCAGCAGGGTTGTTCAAATGATGGCTGCCGTCAGCCTCAATGATCACCCTATGCTCAAAGCATACGAAGTCAACGATGTAGCGCCCGATCGGCTCTTGACGGCGAAACTTGACTCCCAGTTGATTGCGGCGCAACCTCTGCCACAGCAGGTATTCTTCGGACGTCATGGCGTGCCGCAGTTGGCGGGCAATCGGTGTCAGCGACATGTCTGCCATTTTATCCTCACGGCTATCCTGAGCCTGAGCGCCGCGCTGACTCTTTCCTCCCCCTTTATGGGGGAGGTCAGGAGGGGGTGGAGGGGGTTGGGGGAGGTCAGGAGGGGGTGGAGGTGGTCTCGTGCCTAAGGTCTGGAAGTTCGGCGATTCGCTCAACACCGACGACATCCTCCCCGGCAAGTACGCGCCGTTTATGGTCGGCGAGGGGTTTCATGCCTACGCCTTCGCCCACCTGCGGCCCGAGTTTGCGGCACAGTTCACGCCGGGCGACATCTTGATATGCGGGCGCAATACCGGCCTGGGTAGCAGCCGCGAGTACGCGCCGGAAGCGCTCCGCAAGCTTGGGCTTAAGGCGATTGTCGCTAAGAGCTACGCCCGCATCTTCTACCGCAACCTGGTTAACTTAGGCATCGTCCCGTTTGTGGCTCCGGTAATTGCCGGGCGAAGCCTGGTAGTCGATGTGCTGCAAGACGGGGATGAGGTCGAGCTGGCGCTAGAGCGCGGCCTGCTTAAGCGCGGCGCTGAAACTTTTCAGCTTGCGCCGCCGCCCGAGTTTTTGCTCGAGGCGCTCAAGGAGGGTTCGATTCTGGCGTACTGCCGCCAATACCAGCGCTTTCCGGGCGAGTAGGGGAGAGGCGGGTTTTCTCATGAAGCCGTATGGCGGTAAAGGGTATGAACAGGCGGTCATCCTGAGGGTGACGGAAAGGAACGGCGATGTGTCCCGAATGCGGTCTAGAAGTTGACGGTTATGGCCTGGAGCTTGGCGAACTAGTCATTTGCGACGAGTGTGGCAGCGAGTTAGAGGTCGTCGGGCTCGAGCCCTTGCAGCTCGAGCTAGCCCCTGAAGAGGACGAGGATTGGGGCGAATAGGGTAGTGGGTAGTAGGCAGTGGGTCGTGGGACAAACCCCACACCCCACATCCCACACCCCACACCCCACACCCCACACCCCACACCCCTTTCAACCATGACCACTGTCGCTACCCGAAGCACCCCCCGGATCGCCGTCGTCTACGACCGGCTCAGACCCGAGGAGCGGCTGCTGTTCGAGGCCTTTGAGCGCTTAGGGGTGGCCTTCGATCAGCTCTACGCCCCGCAGTTAGCGCTCGAGTTTGGCCGCACCGAGGCGCTAGCGCGCTACGAGGTGGTGCTCGAGCGCTGCCTGTCGCAGACCCGCGGCCTGGCGTTAGCACGCATCTTTGAAGCCCTGGGCGCGGTGGTGGTCAACCGCCCGGCGGTGATCGAGACCTGCGGCGACAAGCTGGCTACCAACGCCGCTCTGATGCGCGCCGGGGTGCCTACCCCGCGCACCGGGATCGCCTTTGAGGAGGGCGAGGTGTTAGCGCTCTGCCGCGCCTTCGGCTACCCGGTGGTGATGAAGCCGGTCGTCGGTTCGTGGGGCCGGATGGTCAGCAAGTTGAGCGATCAGGACGCGGTCGAGGCGGTCTTAGAGCACAAGGAGACGTTAGGCGGGCCACAGCATAAGGTCTTCTATCTCCAGGAGTACATCGCCAAGCCCGGCCGCGACATCCGCACCTTTGTGGTCGGTCAGGAGGTGATTGCCGCCATCTACCGCACCTCCCAGCACTGGATCACCAACACCGCGCGCGGCGGCGTCGCCGCCAACTGCCCGCTCTCTGACGAGCTGGTCGAGGTTTCGCTGGCTGCCGCGCAGGCGGTGGGCGGCGGAGTATTGGCCATCGATCTGTTAGAATCCGACCGCGGGCTACTGGTCAACGAGGTCAATCACACCATGGAGTTCCGCAACTCGGTGACCACGACCGGCGTGGACATCCCGGCCAGGGTGGTGCGCTATGTGGCAGAGCAGCTAGTGGCGGTCTAGGGCGCTATTGGGTGCCGCCAGCGGAGGCCAGGAAAGCGCGCGAAGCCGCGATCCGCGGTGGCGAGCTCGCTTCCCGACTCAATCGCAAGCGCTGCCAGATAAGCGTCTGGTACGGCATTGCCCCCGGCATTCACGTGCCGGCACAGCTGATCGAAGATGCGCCAGTGGCGTTCGCCCGGTTCGATGATGAGACTGCTGGGGTGCTCTCTGAGCTTGTTAACGATATCGAGCGCTTCCCCTGGACGAATAGGCATTTTAAGAATGCGGGGATGGGTGACAATCCTGATAAAGCCGCTCAGTACGACGTCGCAAAGCCCGAACGCAGCGTCGCCGTAAAGGATATCTTGGAGCCAGGTGCGATATGCCTCGTGGTGTAGAGCTGATCGGTCGTAAGCGTAGACGAGCGCGTTCACGTCGGGCAGGATCACCTGAGGCCATCCATGATGTCGCGGGTTCCGGCGTTGTCATCGAGATTGACGCCAGGTTGAAGCCCGCCGCCGTTGAACGTGGGAAGCATAAAGCGCTGTCTGGTAGCACCGGACTTTCGAGCCAATTTCTCTCGCAGTGCCTCCTCGATGATACGGGTCATCGTAGTATTGCGCTCGGCCGCGTAGCGCCTTACTTCCTTCAGCAGATCATCGTTGAGCCGCACCGTAGTTCTCATGTCACAAAGTATATCGCCAAAGCATCAATATGTCAAAACCGGGTTAGGTGATCATCATGTTGGAACGTTTAACCGTGGCCATCGTCGGCGCCTCCGGCTATGCCGGTGGCGAGTTTTTGCGCCTCGCCTTAGGACACCCCTTCCTGGAAGTCACCCAGGTCACTTCCGAGCGCTATGCCGGACAGCCGGTGGCTCTGGTTCACCCTAATTTGCGCCAAGCGACCAGGCTCAAGTTCTGCTCCCTTGCAGAGCTGCACGAGGCCGATCTGTTGGTGCTAGCCCTCCCGCACCAGGAGTCGGCTCAGCGCTTTGACGCCTTTGCCGCCTTGGCGCCGCGCCTGATCGACCTCTCGGCGGATTTTCGCCTTAAAGACCCCGCCGTGTACCAAAAGTACTACGGCGAAGCGCACCCGCGGCCTGAGCTACTGAGCAATTTCGTCTACGGCAACCCTGAGCTGCACCGCGAGGAGCTTAAGGGCGCCACGTACATTGCTGGGGCGGGCTGCCTGGCCACAGCTACCATCCTCGCGCTCTATCCGCTCCTTAAGTACGCTGTACCGGCTCGCGGCGACATCATCGTGGAAGGGAAGATCGGCTCCTCAGCAGCCGGCAGCCAGCCCTCGGAGTCGGGGCACCACCCGGAGCGGATGGGGGTGGTTCGCACCTATGCCCCCACCGGCCACCGTCACACCGCCGAAATCCAGCAGGAGCTGCCCGGCAGATTCACCATCCATCTCACCGCCACGGCCATCGAGCGGGTGCGCGGCATCCTGGTCACGGCGCACGTTTTTCTGCCGGACGGCTTTAGCGAGCGCGACGGTTTGGGCGCCTACCGCGAGGCCTATGCCGACGAGCCGTTCATCCGCCTGGTCACGGCCAAGCGCGGCATCCACCGCGTCCCCGACCCGAAGATTCTGGACGGCACCAACTACTGCGACATCGGCTTCGAGATGGATAACGACACAGGTCGGGTGGTGGTGATGAGCGCCCTCGACAACCTCGTCAAGGGGACGGCCGGGCACGCGCTACAGAGCCTTAACGTCGCTATGGGTTGGGACGAGATGTTGGGGCTGGGGTTTACTGGGTTGCACCCGTAAGGTAGATGGGTTCTTGGTAAGGCTTTTTTGCTATGGTAATACCATGGTGACGACACTTACCAGCAAGGGACAGGTCACGGTGCCGAAGGCCATCAGGGAGAGGCTCGAGCTCACAGCAGGAGACAGGTTAGAGTTTGTGTTGCACGACGACGGCACCGTTCAGATGATCCCCATCACGTCGTCAGTAAAGAAACTCAAGGACATTGTACCTAAGGGGTGCATGGTCGCCACCCTCCAAGAGATGGAGGAGGCGATTGCGAGGGGGGCAAGTGGCGACATTGATTGGGATTGACAGCAATGTGCTTGCCCGCTACATCGTGCGCGATGAGCCCCAGCAAACAGCCCTCGCTACCTCCTTCATCGAAAAGGTTTGTACGGAAGAGTCCCCTGGGTTTATCGGTCACATTGTTATGTGTGAGCTTGTGTGGGTTTTGAGGCAGACCTACAAGCTTGATAAGGGGATCATTGTGGATGTCCTGGCACAGGTTTTAAGGAGTAAGGAGCTTGAGGTGGAAGATACGGAGCTTTGTCATGCGGCACTCCGTGACTTCCGCACCGGCCCGGCGGACTTCGCCGACTACCTGTTGGCGCAGCGTAATCACCGTAACGGGTGTCGCTATACGGTGACCTTTGACCGCAAAGCTGCCAGGCACGACTTTTTTAGGCTGCTGATCGATGCGAACTCCATGGAGGAGGTATCATGACCGCCGGCGTGCGCCCGCCGCTTCAGCGGAGCAGG
>JAGXSJ010000071.1 GCA_018333895.1 Truepera sp. | reverse complement strand
GTAGCTGCCTGCTGGAGATAGCTCGCTAGGCGTGCGGTCATCCCAGCAAGCTCCAACTGGCGGCAGCTAGCCGCTACCGCTTCCAACCGGTGCGGAGAGGCCTGGTAGCCGCGCACCAGGGCGGACAAACTAGCCAGGTCGCGCACCTCGTGCCCCAGGCCCCGCGTGACTAGAAACCGCAGCAGCTTAACTTCGTTGAGGCCGGCATAGCCTGTTACCAACAGCGGGCGGCCCACCGCCAGCGCCTCCATCACCGAGGCCGGCCCGGCCTTGCCGATGACCAGATCACAAGCCGCCAGATAGTCGGCCATGTTGTCAACAAAGCCGCGCACCGCCAGCTGCGACGACGCGAAGGCTCGTAGCGTCCCTGCTAAAGCCTCGTTGCGCCCGGCAATAACCACTACTTGCGGGGTTTGCGGCAGCGCCAACAGCGTCCGCACCACCGCTACAGCGTTGGCTCCCACCCCCTCGCCGCCCAGGGATACCAAGCAGGTAAAGCGCTCCGGCAGGCCCAGGCAGGCTCGAGCCTCCGCCTGGCTCAGCGGCCGCAAGAAGGCCTGCTGCACCGGATAGCCCACCACGTCGATCTTATCGGCGCTGACACCGAGCCTAACTAGGTCGTTAAGCACCGGGCGGGACGGCACTGCGAACTGATCGGCCTCTGGCTCGGCCCATAGCGCGCTGGCATCTAGCGGTTCGGTGGCGAAAGTCAACACCGGTGTGCTCAGGCCGTAACGCCGCCGGCTCCGGGTGAGCGCAACGGTCAAGAAGCCGTGATTGGCGACAATCAGTGCGGGCGGCTGGGCCTGGAAATGCTGAGCGGCGGCTTTGGCCACCTCGTCTAGCGAACGCCGCAGTACCCGCCGCGTGACGGCTGGGAAGGCATCGATTAGCCGCTGACCAGAGCGAGCCGTCCAGGGGTGCGCCAGCATCCAGCGCCACTGCGCCTTGTGGCGAGCGTCCTCTGCGGTAAAGCCGAGATCTTGCATCAGGTCGGAGATGGTGAGGTCGAACTGATCTGGATAGGCAGCCGCGATGGCCTGGGCCATAGCCCGCGCTGTCGCTACGTGCCCCCCTCCCGCCGCGATGGTGGCAAAGGCGATGTGCGGGCGTGTCATGAAACTATCATACCGAGCCGCTAAAAGTTGCACCATGACGGCGTAGGAGTTTAGGCAGTCACGCTTCGCTGTAGCCCTTGCTGCCAGCTAAGCGGCGGCTGATAGCCTAACTCCTGCTTGGCCGCCGCGAGGGAGAAGTGGAGGTCTCGGCGCATCAGCGCGGCGGCGTAGCGGCTTAGGGGCGGAGCCTCCTTGGGCCGAACCGCTGCCCATACCCCCTCCACAGCGTGACCGAGCAGGGCTGCCGCCCACCCTGGGACCATTAGCCAGCGCGGCGTGACGCCGAGCAAGCGGGCCAACTCCGCCAACACCTCGTGCCAGGTCGGCGCCCCCTCGTCGGCGATTAGGTAGAGGCGATTGGCCGCCGCCGGGACGGTCGCCGCCAGCACCAGCCCTTCGGCCAGATTGCCGACGTAGGCGGTATTGATAACAGCGCGCCCGCCCTCTACCAGCGGGAAGGGACCGCGCCGCAAAGCGGCCATCAGCCGCGATAAGATCGGGTCGCGCGGACCAAAGGGCCATAATCCGGGCCGGACGATGACCGGCTCGAGCCTAGCCCGCTCTACCAACAGCTCAGCGATTACCTTAGAGCGAGCATAGGCGTTGAGGTCGCCGTCACGGGGGGTAGCTCTAGGGTCGGCATCGCGGTAGCCCCGATAACGGTGTACGGCCACGCTCGAGACCAGTACCAGCCGCCTCACCCCGGCACGCTCAGCTTCGCGCAGCACGCGCTCGGTGCCCAGCACGTTGGCCTGATAAAACGGCTCCCAGGGGCCCCATTCGGCCACCCGGGCGGCGGCATGCACCACTACCTCGACCCCGTCAAAGGCCCCTGCTAGGCTCTCGGAGCTAGTGATATCGGCGCGGACCAGCTCAGTTTCACCCAGCACCGCAGCTAGGTTGTCCAGCACTCCCCAAGGGCTGACCAAGGCGCGTACCTGGTGCCCGGCTAGTAGCAGTCGCTCTACTAAGTGGCTGCCGATAAACCCGTGAGCGCCGGTAACAGCAATTTTCATGGCAACAGCAGCCCCTGGAAGTAGAGCGAGAAGAGGTCGTTGCTGAGGCCGATGATTAGGTGCAGCAAAATGGGCCACAGCAGTGAGCGGCTGCGGATAGCCAGCACCGCAAAGATAAACCCGAAGGGGATAGCTAGCAACATCTCCGGCAGCGGCTTGCCGAGGTGGATCAAGGCCGAGGCGACGGCTTGCAGCCAGACGGCGGCCTTTACCCCCCACAGGGGCTTAAGGGTGTGCAGCATGAAACCGCGAAAGAAAAACTCATAGGCGACGTAATACGCAGCATAGAGCAGGACCCACAGCAGTAGGTTGGTAACACTAGCTCCGGCCCAGGCGCCGGGCCAGGGGTAGGTGGCCTGGATCTCCGGCAAGCGCGCTCCGAGGGCCAACCCCGGCACCACCAGCAGCGCCAGCAGCGCCGTTGCCCCGGCTCCGAAGCGGACATCTCCCAGCCCTAGGCCGAACTCTCGCCAGGGCTCGCGGCAGGCCAGTAAGACCACCAGCGGGACGATCAAGAGCAGCAGCAGCGCCCAACCGATCGTAGCCAGCGCCGCCTCCAGGCTACGCGGAACCCCGGCCAAGTGCGGGCCGGGGCTGCCCAGATACCAGTACAGGCTTGACAGTAGCAGCGCCAGGCCGAGATACAAAGTCGGTTTAGCGGGGCTGACCAGCGTTATAAGTTCGGCTACTAGCGCGCGCAGCATTTACAAGGGTTTCTGATAGAGCCGGTAGGTCTTGGCCAGATAGCCGCCGGAAGCCTTGATACCGTTGTTCATGGCCTCGTTATCCTCAAGAATCCAGCTACACTCAGAGCGCCGATAGCCCTTGGCGGTGCCGCGCCGGTAGACCTCGCGAATCAGCACTAGCTCGAGCCCGGTGCGGCGGAACTCCGGCAACAGCCCCAGGATGGGAAGGCGGATCTGGTTGATGTAGCGCTTGCGCCTGAGCAGCGTGAGTATCCCCCAGGGCAGCAGGCGGCCCCGCATCCTTTTGAGCACCTGATTTAGATCGGGTAGGCCGAGGGCTAACCCGGCCACCTTCCCCTCAACCTCGGCAATCAGGGCGATGTCGGGGTCGATGATCAGTTTAAGCTCAGCGGCCAGGTGGTCAAACTCGGCGTCGGTGTACTTGACAAAGCCCCAGTTCTGCTCCCAGGCCTCGTTGTAGACGTGCTTGAGGATCGCTAGCTCGCGATCCAACTGCTTGAGGTTGGCCGGGCGGATCACCGGCTTGAGGCGCTGTTCGATCCGGTCTACCAGTCTGAGCAGCCGTTCGCCTAAGCCGCGCTCCTCGTCGGCAAACCAGGCGTAGAGGTCTTTGATCTTCTGGTAGCCTGCCGCCTCGACATAGACCGGGTAGCTCGGGGGGTTATAGGGCATCATGATAAAGGGGTCTAAATCAAAACCGTCGATCTGCAACCCTGACCCGTCGTTCATGCTGGGGTTAGCCGGGCCGCGCAGCGCCCTGCGGCCAAGCTCCTTAGCCCAGCCTTCCACGGTGGCTAGCAGCGCCTGGGCGGCCCCCTGGCTGGCGGCCTCGAAGAAGCCAAAAAAGGCCAGGTTATCGCCGTGGGTGGCGTTATGATTGTCATCATCGATGCCGGCAATCCGCCCCACCACTTCGCCCCCCTGCTCGGCTAGGTAGAGCTCTAAGCGGGCGTGCTGGTAAAAAGGGTTCTTTTTAGGATTGAACTTGGCCCACTCGTTAATTAAGAGCGGCGCTACCCAGTGCGGATCATGGCGGTACAGCGCAAAGGGGTACTCGATGAAGCGCTTAAGATCGCGCCGACTAACTACCGGGCGGATCGTGACGGCGCTCATGCAGCTAACCGTGCCCGAAACGCTGCGATGACACTGGCGCTTGAGCTAGAGGGCTGTGAAAATCGCTTTAGTATGCGCCTCATGTTACCCCTTAATCACACCGAGCTGCCGCCCCACCACCGCAAAGGCCTCCAGCAGCCGCTTAAGCTGCTCAGGCGTGTGGTTAGCGTTGACGCTGGTGCGGATGATCGCCTGCCCTGTCGGCACGCTAGGAGGCAAGGCCGGGGTGGTGAAGATGCCGGCATCCCACAGGCCGCGCCAGAAGATGACTGCCAGCTCATCAGGGCCAATTAGCACCGGCAAGATTGGCGTCTCAGAACCAAGCGTATTAAAGCCTAGGCTGTTTAAGCCGTCATGCAGCAGCTTGACGTTATGCCAGAGCTGCTCGCGGTGCCAGGGCTCGCTCTCGATGATGTCTAGCGCCTTGAGTGCTGCCGCCATCTGCATAGCGGGCAGCGCTGCGGTGAAGATAAAGGGCCGTGCCTTGTGCTTGATCCAGTTAACAACCTTACGCTCGCCAGCCACAAAGCCGCCTACGGAAGCGAACGACTTGGAGAAGGTGCCGAAGACCAGATCGACCTGGTCTTCGAGCCCAAAATGCTCGGCGGAGCCGCGCCCCCCGTCGCCCAGCACGCCGGAGGCATGGGCGTCGTCAACCATCACCCGCGCACCGTACTTACGGGCAATAGCGACGATCTCGGGGAGCTTGGCGATGTGCCCGCTCATCGAAAAGACGCCGTCGGTTACAATCAGCCGCCCGCCGGGTTTAGGGGCATCCTTGGCCAGCAGCCGCTCGAGCTCGTCCATGTCGTTATGCTCGTACTTGCGCAGCGTGCCAAAGGAGAGCCGAGCCGCGTCATAGAGGCAGGCATGGTTCTCCCGATCGAAGTAAAGGATATCTTGTCGCCCGGCTAGCGCGCTAATTACCCCCAGTGAGCCCAGATAGCCGGCGCTAAAGGTTAGGGCCGCGGGTTTGCGGAAGAAGTTGGCCAGGCGGAGCTCGAGCTCTTCGTGTAGCGTCAGGGTGCCGGTTAAGAAGCGCGAGCCGGTGCAGCTGGTGCCGAAGTCGTTGAGGGCCTCCCGCGCTGCTTCCTTAAGGCGTGGGTCTTGGGTTAAGCCCAGGTAGTCGTTAGAGCCGGTGATCACCATCTCGCGACCTTCGACGGTGACAGTACCCCCATGCTGGGCTGCAATAGGACGGAAAAATGGATGCAGTCCGAGCGCCGCCGCCTCGTCCGCGCGGGTGAACGCGTACGCCTTGGTAAAGATATCGCGGCTCGTCTCTAGCGGCTCTTCGACCCCCTGGGGGTGGTTGGTGATGCTGGCAGCGTTTGACAAAAAGTCCTCCAGAGCCTTTAGCTGTGCCCAGGGCACATGTCGGACAACTATAGCATAGGGTAGCATAGGCAGCGCCTAGAGCTTGGCCCGGTAGCGTGGTAAGCTCGCTTGGCGCTTTGGCGCCCTGAAGGGGTTTCATGAAGGTAGCGGTGATTCAGTTTCCTGGTTCGAACTGCGACGATGACGCACGCTACGCGCTGGCCGGACTAGGAGCCGAAGCGGTGATGATCTGGCATCGCGAGCGCGAGCTTAAGGGCGCCGGCGCGGTGGTTATCCCCGGCGGTTTTAGCTACGGCGACTACCTGCGCAGCGGCGCGCTGGCTGCCCTTTCGCCGGTGATGGAGGCAGTGCGCGCCTTTGCCGCCCGCGGTGGGCCGGTAGTGGGGATCTGCAACGGCTTTCAGATCCTAACCGAAGCGGGCTTGCTACCGGGGCAACTAGCCCGCAATCCGTCGCTCCACTTTTTGTGCCAAACGGTACTGCTGCGGGTCGAGCGGAGCGACACCGCCTTCACCCGCGGCTATACCCCAGGCCAGCTGCTACGCCTGCCGATCGCTCATAATGAGGGCTCTTACTACGCCGACCACGAGACTATAGCCCGGCTCGAGGGCGATGGGCGCGTGATCTTTCGCTACGCCGATGCCCAGGGCCAACTCAGCGCGGTGGCCAACGTTAACCAGAGCCTCCATAGCATCGCCGGGATCGTGAATGAACGCGGCAATGTGCTGGGCATGATGCCCCACCCCGAGCGGGCCGCTGAGACGCTGTTAGGTTCTACGGACGGCTTGCCGCTGCTTCGTGCGCTGCTTGAGGCTGGTTTATGCTAAGGCGATGGACACCCGACTAAGAGACCGCGCCGCTGATTTTGGCCTGTCGCCCGAAGAGTTCGACCTAGTGGTAGCGGCCCTCGGGCGCCAACCGAACGCGCTCGAAGCGGCCATGTTTGGAGCGCTGTGGAGCGAGCACTGCGGCTACAAGAACTCCCGCCCGCTCTTAAGGCGCCTCCCCACCCAAGGCCCGCAGGTGTTGCAAGGACCCGGCGAGAACGCTGGCGTAGTCGATGCCGGTGACGGCTGGGCGATCGCCTTTAAGATGGAGTCGCACAACCACCCCTCGGCTATTGAGCCGGTGCAGGGGGCGGCTACCGGTGTAGGCGGTATCCTGCGCGATATCTTTGCCATGGGGGCGCGGCCGGTAGCGGTGCTTGATAGCCTGCGCTTCGGTGAGCTTACCAACCCGCGCAGCCGCTACCTGCTGGCCGGCGTAATACACGGCATCGCCAGCTACGGCAACGCTATAGGCGTGCCCACCGTGGGCGGCGAGATCAGCTTCCACCCCTGTTACCAGGAGAACCCGCTGGTCAACGTCATGGCGATCGGGCTCTTGCGCCATCAGGACTTACAGCGCGGCACCGTCGGTACGGTCGGTAATAAGCTCGTCTACGTCGGCTCCAAGACCGGGCGGGACGGCCTGGGTGGAGCGGTGTTCGCCTCGGCGGACCTAAGCGACCATTCTGAAGCTGACCGCCCAGCGGTGCAGGTAGGCGACCCGTTCATGGAGAAGCTCTTGCTCGAGGCGTGCCTGGAGGCCATCGCTAAAGGGCTGGTGGTCGGCGTGCAAGACATGGGGGCGGCCGGGCTTACTAGCAGCGTGGGCGAGATGGCGCACCGGGCCGGATTGGGGGTAGACCTGTTTGTCGATAAGGTGCCGCGCCGCGAAACCGGCATGACTCCGCTGGAAGTGATGCTCTCGGAGTCGCAAGAGCGGATGGTGCTGGCCGCTAGGCCCGACCAAGAGGAGGCGCTGAGAGCCTTACTGGCGCACTGGGAGCTCGACGCGGTAACGATCGGCGAAGTCAAAGCGCACGGCCGCTTCCGCATCTTGGACGGCACTGTGGTGGCCGACCTGCCGGTTAAGGCCCTTAACGAAGCGCCGACCTACACCCGCGCCGGGGTGGAGGACCCCGAGATTAAGGCCCGGCGCGAGACCGTAATCGAGGTACCGGTGCCGCGGGATCTGGGTCAGGCGCTGCTGATGCTACTCAGTAGCCCCACCATCGCCAGCAAGGCGCCGGTCTACATCCAGTACGACCACCAGGTGATGACCAACAGCGTGGTCATCCCCGGCCAGGCTGACGCCGCAGTGCTGCGCATCAAAGGGAGCCGCCGAGGGATAGCCGCTAGCACCGACTGCAACCCGCGCTACTGCTACCTCGACCCCTACTTGGGCGCTAAGCACGCGGTGGCTGAAGCAGCCCGCAACGTGGCCTGCGTCGGCGCGAGGCCCTGGGCTATTACCAACAACCTCAACTTTGGCAACCCTACTCGGAAGGATGTCTATTACCAGCTCGAGCGGGCCGTCGAAGGGCTTAAAGATGCTTGCTTGGCCCTAAATACCCCGGTCACCGGTGGCAACGTCAGCCTCTATAACCAGTACCGCGCCGGCGGCGAGCTACGTTCCATCTACCCCACTCCGACGGTCGGCATGATCGGGCTGCTTGACGACGTCACCCGTTACGCCACGCTGTCCTTCAAGCGCGAGGGGGACGCGGTGCTGCTTATCGGCGAGAACAGCGGCGAGTTGGGGGCCAGCGAGTATCTGGCCCGCCTGCACGGCCTGGAGGCAGGCCGCCCGCCCAGCCTCGATCTTGAGCGCGAAAAAGCCGTGCAAGACGCAGTCATTGCGCTGATAAGCGCGGGTCTTTGCGACACTGCTCATGACTGTAGCGAAGGGGGCCTGGCGGTGGCGTTAGCCGAGATGGCCATAGCCGGCGGCCGGGGTGCTACCCTTGAACTGTCAGGCGAGGCACGGCCCGACGCGCTGCTGTTTGGCGAAGCTGCCTCACGGATCGTGGTGGCGCTCCCGCTCGAGCGGCTTGCGCCCGCCTTGGCGCTGCTTAACCAGGCTGGGGTGCCGTATACCAACCTGGGCTCGGTTGGTGGGGACAACCTCACCCTGGCCTATCCGGGCGCTCAGCTCCGGTTACCTCTAGCAGACCTCGCGACGGCCTTCCAACAACCGCTGAAAGATGCCTTAGCATGACCTGGCCACTTGACAAACCCCGTGAGGAGTGCGGCGTCTTTGCCGTGCACCTCACCGCTCCGGCAGACGTAGCCGCGTTGTGCCATCTCGGGCTCTTTGCCTTGCAGCACCGTGGCCAGGAGTCATGTGGCATCTGTGTCTCGGATGGCGCTGAGATCGCCATCGAAAAGGATATGGGGCTGGTCGCGGAGGTCTTCACCGAAGAGCGCCTCGCTAAGCTGCGCCTCCCGGCAGCGCGTACCGGCATCGGCCATACCCGCTACTCGACTACCGGCTCGTCGCTGCGCTTTAATGCCCAACCGCTCACGGTGCGCTCCAACAAGGGGATCTTGGCGCTGGCGCATAACGGCAACTTCACTAACGCTAGAATTATCCGCAACCAGATGCTCGAGGACGGCGCGGTGTTTCAGACCACCAACGATAGCGAGGTGATGATCAACCTGATCGCCCGCTACAGCCACCTCTCGCTCGAGCAGGCCACCGCCCGGGTGATGGGCGAGCTGCAAGGCGGCTTCGCCGTGGTGATCATGGACAAGACCAAGGTGCTGGGCCTGCGCGACGCCCACGGCGTGCGCCCGCTGGTCATCGGGCGGCTGCCTGGCGGCTACGTCTTGGCTTCCGAGCCTGCCGCGCTAACTATCATCGGTGCCGAGGTAGTGCGTGACGTGCAGCCCGGCGAGCTGGTAGTCGCCGACGACCGAGGCTTGCACTCACGCCAAGTGCTTACCCCCCAGCCTACTCCCTGCGCCTTTGAGTGGATCTACTTCGCCCGTGGCGACGGCGCCCTGGACGGGGCTGATGTGCATGAGGCGCGGCTTAGGATGGGCGAAATCCTGGCGCGAGAGGCGCCGGTCGAAGCCGACGTGATAGTCGGGGTGCCCGACTCAGGGCTAGCGGCTGCGATCGGCTATGCTCGAGCCAGCGGCATCCCGTATGATCTTGGCCTCTACAAGTCGCCCTATGCCGGGCGGACCTTCATTAACCCCAACCAGCGCCTGCGCGAGCTTAAGGTGCATCTTAAGCTCACCCCTACCGCGGCTATTAGGGGGAAGCGGGTGGTGCTGGTTGACGACTCCATCGTGCGCGGCACTACCAGCGGGCGGATCGTGCAGATGCTGCGCGACGCTGGAGCCAGGGAAGTCCACTTCCGCGTCAGCAGCCCGCCCATTAAGTACCCCTGCTACTACGGCATCGACACCGCCGCCCGCCAGGAGCTAGCCGCCGCTACCATGAGCGTCGAGGAGATCCGCCAGAAGATCGGCGCCGACACGCTCTACTTCATTAGCGAGGCCGGGCTGTCCCGAGCCATCGGCATCGCTGAAACCTGTCTGGCCTGCTTTAACGGTGCCTACCCCGCCGGGCATCCTGGCGAAGAGGCCGCCAAGGAGGGGCTCGAGCTACCCTTGTTCGAGTTAGCATCTTGACCTGCTTGAGCTTGCCGGCATAGCCAACAGCTACACTGGTAAACGATGATGGTGTGATGAAACCCTTATAGCGATGGCCAAAGTAGCATGACTATCGCGCCAAGCTGGCCGCACCCTAGTGGCTGAGGCCGAATTTCTCCAGAGTCAACTTGCGGTTGGTCGAAGTGGCCGTATATAATCGTAGCTTGGGAGCCGGGTGAACGTTTTTGCAACAAACCGGAAAACCCTCCCAGCGCGGCGATGTAGCTCAGCCGGTTAGAGCACACGACTCATAATCGTGGGGTCGACGGTTCAAGTCCGTCCATCGCTACCAAGTAAGAGACGCCAAAACGCGCGGTTTTCGGGCCGTGCGTTGTCTCATTCTGGACGTGGTATACCATGGTGATGAACGCAGGTCCTGGCTGCAAACATGGCTTAGCCGGAATGGTTGGGCGATCCTGCGATCCTGCGAGTACCCGCAGGACGCAGGACTTATGGTTGGGCGAAGCCTTGTGTTGGCTGTACCAGTTCCAGCTTAAAGGAGGACGGAAATGACCGAAACCAGCAAGTGCCCGGTAACGGGCAAGCAGCACAGCCCCGCCGGTAGCGGCACCACCATCCGCGACTGGTGGCCCAACCAGTTGAAGCTCGAGCTGCTGCACCAGCACTCCAGCAAGTCCAACCCGATGGAACCGGAGTTCAACTACAAAGCAGAGTTCGAGAGCCTCGATTATGCGGCACTCAAGCAAGACTTGGCCAAGCTGATGACCGACTCGCAGGACTGGTGGCCCGCCGACTTCGGGCATTACGGCCCGTTGTTTATCCGCATGGCCTGGCACAGCGCTGGCACCTACCGCATTGGCGATGGGCGTGGCGGGGGTGGCAGGGGCCAGCAGCGCTTCGCCCCGCTCAACAGTTGGCCGGACAATGTCAGCCTGGACAAGGCCCGCCGGCTGTTGTGGCCCATTAAGCAGCAGTATGGCCGCCAGATCTCCTGGGCCGACCTGATGATCCTGGCTGGCAATGTTGCGCTGGAGACGATGGGGTTCAAGACCTTTGGCTTTGGTGGTGGTCGCGAAGACGTCTGGGAGCCCGACCAGGATGTCTACTGGGGTAGCGAGACGGCCTGGCTCGAGGACAAACGTTACTCTGGTGAGCGGGAGCTGGAGAATCCGCTAGCGGCCGTACAGATGGGGCTAATCTATGTTAACCCGGAAGGCCCGAACGGCAACCCCGACCCAGTAGCAGCAGTAAAGGATATCCGCGAGACCTTCGCCCGCATGGGCATGAACGACGAGGAGACGGTGGCGCTGATTGCCGGCGGTCACACCTTCGGCAAAGCCCACGGGGCCGGGCCAGCTTCCCACCTGGGGCCCGAGCCCGAAGCAGCGGGCCTCGAGGAGCAGGGCCTGGGCTGGCGCAGCAGCTTTGGCAGCGGCAAGGGCGGCGACACCATCACCAGCGGCCTGGAGGTCACCTGGACTTCCACCCCCACCAGGTGGAGCAGCAACTTTTTATGGAATCTGTTCGGCTTCGAGTGGGAGCTGACCAAGAGCCCAGCCGGCGCATACCAGTGGCAGCCCAAGCACGGCGTGGGCGCGGGCACGGTGCCGGATGCCCACGATAAGTCCAAGCGGCACGCGCCGGCCATGCTGACCACCGATCTGTCCCTACGCTTCGACCCGGTTTACGAGAAGATCTCACGGCGCTTCATGGAAAACCCGGATCAGTTTGCCGAGGCCTTTGCCCGGGCCTGGTTCAAGCTGACCCACCGCGACATGGGACCCCGCGCGCGCTACCTCGGGCCGGAGGTTCCTGCCGAAGAGCTGATCTGGCAAGACCCCATCCCCGCCGTCAACCACCGGCTGATTGATGAGCAGGACGCTGCTTACCTGGCGGACAGAATTCTGGCCTCGGGCTTATCCATAGCCGAACTGGTCTACACCGCCTGGGCCTCGGCCTCCACCTTCCGTGGCTCCGACCAGCGCGGCGGTGCCAACGGCGCACGAATTCGCCTGGCCCCACAAAAAGACTGGGAGGTCAACCAGCCCGCCCAACTAGCCAAGGTGCTGGAGGTTCTCGAGGGCATCCAGCGTGAGTTCAACAGCGCTGCCCCGGACGGCAAAAAGGTCTCGCTGGCCGATCTGATCGTGCTGGCTGGCTGCGCTGCGGTGGAACAGGCCGCCCGCAATGCCGGCTACCAGGTAAAGGTTCCTTTCCAGCCGGGCCGTATGGACGCCTCTCAGCAGCAGACCGACCCGGCCTCATTTGCGGTGCTCGAGCCCATTGCCGACGGTTTTCGCAACTATCTCAAGGGCCAGTACAGCGTACCGGCCGAGGCATTGCTGGTTGATAAAGCCCAGCTACTCACCCTTACCGCCCCGGAAATGACCGTCCTGCTGGGGGGAATGCGGGTGCTGGACGCCAACTTCGCCCAGGCCCAGCACGGCGTTTTCACCCAGCGGCCCGGGGCGCTTACCAACGACTTCTTCGTCAACCTGCTGGATATGGGCACCGAGTGGAAAGCGGTTGGCGATGCCCAGGAGGTGTTTGAGGGGCGCGATCGCAAGTCTGGCGAAGTCAAGTGGAGCGGCACGCGCGTTGACCTGATCTTCGGTTCGCACTCCCAGCTCCGGGCTATAGCCGAGGTCTACGCTAGCGCAGATGCCCAGGAGAAGTTTGTTCACGACTTTGTTGCGGCCTGGCACAAGGTGATGAACCTGGACCGCTTTGATCTGGCCTGATTGCAGCATCTAGGTGATCGCTTAACCTGACGACCGGGGCAAGTCCGGTTGCAGGTTAAGCGTATCGGACGATAAGATCGAGTCATGGCATTTCGTTTCAGACGAAGCATTAGCATAGCCCCTGGGTTGAGAGTCAATCTCGGAAAACGCGGCGTTAGCCTTTCGGCTGGCGTCAGGGGTGCGTCGTTAACCTTCGGCTCTCGCGGAACTTACGCCAATGTGGGAATACCAGGGACCGGGCTGTCGTATCGGCAGAAAGTTGGCGGTGGTTCGGAACAGCGACGCATCGCAATAACTCAGCAAAGACTTGAAAGAGAATACCTGCGGCTTGAACAGGAAAGGAAACGGCAGGAAGCATTATCGCAGCTCACACTCAGCCTTGATAGGGATACGGGTGAATTACGGATAGAAGACAGATTTGGCGGTCCCTTATCCAGGCAAGACCTCAAGTTTGTTTGGGACCAGAAACGAAGTGTCATTCTGGAGTGGCTGCAACGGCAAACCGAGGAGATCAACGGCGATGTTGACCTACTCACGTCGATACATCAAGACACACCCGCTCCGAACTCGGAACCCGAATATGAAACGATACCTTTTGCCGAGGAGCCTCCAGAGCAGCCTATACAGCCCGAGGCGGCGCCCAGGCCAGCGGTCAAACAGCTACCGCCCTTAGGGTTCTTTGCCAAACTTCTAAGGAGCCGGAGGCTGGCGTACGAGCGAGCGCAGCAGCAATGCCATGAAGAAAACGAGATGGCACTGGTTGCTTGGAGAGAGACGGAAAAGGAAAAGGACGAGAATTATCAAACAGCGCTGCAAAGATATGTGCAATTGAAGAGAGGCTGGGAGCAGCGTAAGAATGACTATGAGACAGACCAAGCTGATAAGCGAGCTAAGTTTCCCGAGTTGCTGCGAACCAATCAAGAGGTAATGAACAAGACTCTGGAAGACGCCTTCAATTCGCTGTCTTGGCCACGAGAAACGCTTGTCTCTTATCAGATCACAGATCAGGGTCGGCAAGTATGGCTCGATGTCAATCTACCGGAGATAGAAGACCTGCCGCAGAAGCTTGCAACGGTGGCAGCTACTGGCAAGAAGTTGAACGTAAAGGCTAAGTCTGCCAAACAACTTCAGCAGGAGTACGCCCAGCACGTTCATGGCATAGCTTTTCGCCTGGTTGGCGCCGTCTTCGCTACGCTCCCTACCGCCGATACGGCGGTAATATCGGGGTTTTCGCAGAGGCTTGACAGTGCTATCGGAAAGGTGCGTGACGACTACCTTTTCAGCGTAAGAGTGACAAGGGAGCAGTTCTCAACCGTTGACTTTGATTCCTTGGACAAGGTCGATCCGGTGGAGGCCTTGGGTAAATTCGAGCTTAGGCGTAAGCTCACAGCGACCGGAGTACTCAGAGCGATCGATCCCTTCGAGCCGGGAAGGATTGAAACGTGAATGCCAGAGCAGGAATTAACTAGGTGCTGGAAAGAAGTAAAACAGCGCGCCATGCTGCGGGTGAAAGTGCGGTTGAGCGCTCTCGGCAAGGGCTCGAGCCCACCTCGTGTAGCCTAGAAGACACTCCCTGCTTAGCGCGGGCCTATACTGCGCTTTGGTCTTGAGGCGCGGTTCTCCGCACCCCGCTGCCCCCCCGGCGGAGAACCCCTCAGGGCCGTTTTTTTATCCCTCACTTCCGACAGCCTGCCACACCGCCTGATAGACCGGGCTGATGACGGCCTGCTAGCGCGCCTGCTACGCCTCCGCCAGCACCCGCATGGCCGCGCCGACCGCCGCTCCATAGGGGAGAGGACGGCCCAGCTCGCGCAGCACGTCTTCAAGGATAGCCGCTACCGTCACGGCGTCGTAGGCGTCGGCATAACCCATCATTGAGGGGCGGAACAGCCGCTCCTTGAGGTGATCCTGGCCGCCAGCGATGCGCGCGCCCCGCGCAGCAAAGCCCTTGACGATGGCTGGCGCGTCCAGGCCGTCCGGGGCCAGCAGCGCCGCTACTGCTGGGCTGACCCGCTCAGCGAAGATCCGGCAGCCGACCACCTCGCCTGCCGCTAACACCGCGCGGCTTAAGCGCTCACGCCGGATCCAGACGCGCTCCAGGCCCTCCTCCAGCAACATCGCTAGCGCCACCTTAAGGCCCATCACCAGGCTCACCGCCGGGGTGTAGGCGGTCTGTCCCTGGCGTTGCTGAGCGCGCTCCTTGCGCAGGTCGAGGTAGAAGCTGGGGTTTAAATCGCGCTCGCTGGCCCAGGCACGCTCCGACAGCCAGGCGAAGGCCAGGCCGGGCGGGGTCAAGAGCCCTTTCTGACTGCCCGCAAACATACCGTCTAACCCCCAGTCGCGGGGCCGCAGCTCAGTCACGCCCAGGCTAGTCACCGCGTCAACCAGCACCAGCGCCTCGGGGAGAACCTCCCGCACTGCGGCGGCAATAGCGGCTACATCGTGCAAGACGCCGGTCGAGGTCTCGGAGTGGACCACCGTCACGGCGTAAGCGTCACGGTGCGCTCGCAGCAGCGGCGCTAGCTCACTCAGATCAAAGTCCCGGCCCCAGGCCACGGCGTGTTCGACGACCGCATAGCCGTAGTGGCGGGCCAGCTTGACCCAGCGCTCGCCAAACTTGCCGGCTGCGAGGCCGATGACCTTGGCGCCGCGCGGCACGCAGGCCAACAGGCCAGCTTCAAAGGCTGAGGTGCCGCTGCCGGCCAGGATGATGACATCTTCGCCGGGCACGCAGGCCACTTTAGCTAGCCCCTCGCGGACTTGCAGCATCGCCTCCTTGAAGGCCGCTGTGCGGTGGTGCGGCACCCTAGCGGTCGCCTCGAGCACTAGTGGCGGCACCTCGACCGGCCCCGGGGCGTATAGACGAGCTTTCATAACAGCACCAACTGCAAGCTGTGGATGACTTCACCAAGGTTGCGCAGCACGTCAAGCACCTCCTCGTTCGGCATGGTATCGAGCGTTAGGACAAACATCGCCAGGCCGCTGCTATCGAGGCGGCCTAGCTGCATGCCGGAGATATTTACTCCGGCATTGCCCAGCACTGTGCCGACCTTGCCAATAGCGCCAGGCCGGTCGTAGTTGGTGCAGACCAGCATCGCCCCCTCAGGCCGGATCTCGAGCGGGTAGCCGTTGATCGACACGATGCGGGGGTGATCATCCAGCACCGCGCCACCGACGCTCACCGCGCCCTCGTCGGTAAAGAGCGTCACCAGCACATGGCGAGTATAGCCGCGGCTGCGGGTAGCGGTGACTTTGGAGACGCGGATGTCGCGCTCCTTAGCGATTGAGGGGGCGCTGACGTAGTTAGGTGGCTCGGTCAGGATCGGCTCGAGCACCCCCTTAGTGACCGCCACGGCGATCGGGTCAGGCTCGAGCGGGAAGGGGCCAAAGAACTCGACCTGAATCTCGCGGAGCCGCCCCTTGGCGAGCTGCACCACCATCTTGCCCAGCGCCTCGCCCAGCGTGAGATAGCCTCCCAAGGCTGCTACCACTTCGGGAGCCAGGGCCGGCGCGTTCACTAGCCCCAACGAATAGTCGCCGCGCAGGGCGCGCACCGTGCGCTCCAAGATCTCTGAGCCGATCCGGGCTTGAGCCTCGGCGGTATTGGCGCCCAGGTGCGAAGTCAGTACTACCCGGTCGTGGTGCAAGAGCGGATGGTCGGGCTTGGGCGGCTCGTCTTCAAAGACATCAAGTCCGGCTCCGAAGAGTTTGCCCGCTTCGAGCGCTTTAAAGAGCGCTTGCTCGTTTATCAGCCCGCCGCGCGCGGCGTTGACTACCACCGCCCCATCCGGCAGCAGCGCCAGCTCCTCTTCACCGATCAGCCCCTTGGTCTCCTCGGTCAGTGGGGTGTGCAGGGTCAGGAAGTTAGCGTGCTTTAGCATCTCGTGCAGGTTATCGAACAGCTCGACGCCAAGCTCTGTGGCCCGGTGTCGGCTGATCCGGGGGTCGTAAGCCATCACCTGCATTCCCAGGCCCTGGGCGTAGCCGGCCACCAGCGAACCGATCCGTCCCAGCCCGATAACCCCGAGCCGTGCCCCCTTGACCTCGCGCCCCAGGAACTTGCGGTCCCACTCGCCACGGCGAATCAGCCGGTCGGCTCGAGCCACCCCCCGCGCAGCGCTAAGCATCAGGGTGATGGCCAACTCCGCCGCCGAGACGTTGTTGGCATCTGGGGCATTGACTACCAAGAGACCTCGCCGGCTGGCCGCATCGATATCGATATTATCGACCCCCAC
>JAGXSJ010000070.1 GCA_018333895.1 Truepera sp. | reverse complement strand
TGGGCGTAGGAGATTTGAGGAGATCTGCTCCTAGTACGAGAGGACCGGAGTGGACGCACCTCTAGTTTCTCAGCTGTTCTACCAAGGGCATATGTTGAGTAGCTATGTGCGGAACGGATAAACGCTGAAAGCATCTAAGCGTGAAACCGACTCCAAGATGAGATCTCCCATCCCGTTAAGGGAGTAAGACCCCCGGAAGACCACCGGGTTGATAGGCTGGGAGTGTAAGCGCGGTAACGTGTTTAGCTGACCAGTACTAATCGGTCGAGGACTTAACCTTAATTTGGACTCATCGCCGATCACTTTTTTCGCTTGTCACTATTTTTCCTCTTCGTGCTCATAGCGACGTGGACCCACCCGATCCCATCCCGAACTCGGAAGTTAAGCACGTCAGCGCCGATGATAGTTGAGGGGAAGCCCTCTGCAAAAGTAGGTCAGCGCGAGGAGTTATTTTGCTTAAGGTATCACCCTCAACTGAGGGTGATACCTCCAACTTGCGGGAGTAGCTCAGCTGGTAGAGCACTACCTTGCCAAGGTAGATGTCGCGGGTTCGAATCCCGTCTCCCGCTCCAAGAGAAAGCTAATCGACGTAATAGCGGATACCTTGCCAATCGCTGGGTGGCTGCTTTTTGGGTTTAAGACGTTAGATCCTCCTGCATCAGAAAGTCGCCCACCTGGCCGGTCAAACACCAGGTAAGGCTTGTTGTCAAGGAAGTTTGTCACACCCGCACCCCCCTATTTGGGGGTGGTTTGCTGCTGTTTAGACGCCTAAACTGAGAGCAATGTTAGGGCCTGCGCACAACCGTGGCTTATCTATCATCGAACTGCTGATCGTTCTAGCGCTGGTTGGCATCCTGGCCGGTATCGGTGTGACGCAGTTGAACTCAGCTGGTGTCGCCACCAGTCAAGCGGCTCAGGTGGTTGCCTCAGCTATCAATCGGGCGCGGTTTGAGGCGGTGCGTACCAATAACACCGCCGGGTTCGAAGTGATCGCCGCCGATGCAGCTCAATCAGGTACGATACGCATCTGTCGCAATATTAATGAGACACAGGCGCTTTCGTGCGCTACCGGGACGATCGTACAGAGTATCGTCCTGTCAGAAGGTGACCTGGGCCGGGCTCGGATCGCCTCGCCCGCAACGCTGGCAGTGTTCTTCGACCGGCGCGGCGTTGTTCGCAACCCGGCTGGTCAAGTGGTAACCATTACCGATCGTGTCGGTGGCAACATCCGGACCGTGACGATCCTCCCAACCGGCCGGGTGGAGGTGCGGTGATGCGTAGGCAACAGGGTTTTACCTTGGCTGAAGTGCTGATTGCGCTAGCCGTGATCGGCATCGCTTTTGGTGCGCTGGCCTTAGTACAAGTCACAAACTTGCGTGCCACTGTCGCGGCGCGATTACTCACCGATACCAAGGCCGCCGCGAATGTCGTGCTTGAAGAGCTAATGGCCCAGGTGCTCGCTACCCGTACTTTTGGTGGACAGTTGCAGTTTGATTTCAACGACTATTACTGGTCGTGTCCGACGCCGGTATCGCCACCTGCTGGTGCGCTTCCGGTAGTAACCCGCCGAACCTGTACCGGCACACGGACGGTCGGCGACGTAACGGTCGTTCACAGCATCCGCGGTGAGAGCGGGGTGTTGGGCGAAGGAGTGTTGACGATCTCTGTTACTGCCACGCATAATCAGGGCGGTCAAACCCTTACTCTTGGCGATCGCATTACCTGTTACGACATCTATCCTTCGCCCACTGCCACTGCGCCAGCGCCGTGTCCGACGCCTACAGCAACCGGGGGGGGGCGCCCATGAAGGGCTCTAAGGCTCAATGCGGCCTAACGGTCATCGAACTGCTAGTAGCTGGCGCCGTGCTTGTTATCGTGCTGGGCCTGGCATCCATCTATTTTGCCCAGCAGATTCAGCTTCAGCGTAACGTGCAGGCCCGTAACGAGGTTCAAGACAGGGTTCGCGTAGCCATGCAACTCCTGATGCAGGATATTGCGCTGGCTGGCAATACCCTGCTAGTTACGCCAGCCGGGGTTGTTACTACTCCCGCGAGCTTTCCGGGCTGCTTCGATCAAGTTGGTGGTGGTACTAGCTGTGTCGAATTGGGCAATGCCTCGAGCTCGAGCTCGACCTTACGTCTGAGGTACGTCAGCTCGCTGTTTCCGGTAGCGGAAGCTTGCCGGGATGTCAGCTACCGCCTAGATAATGGCACCCTTCAGCGGTCTGACGTTTTGTGTGGCGACAGTGAGGTATTTGTTAACCTGGCCCCCAACATGCTTGGTTTTAAGGCGGTCATGGTTTGCAGCAACGGCAATCGCTTTGCAGCCTTTCCGGTAGTCGGCTGCGGTGGTGGGGTCTCGTATGGACGCTCAGCGATCGTGTCGGTGGCCGGTCAGTCCGCGGGGACTACGGGAAGCACTTCACCCCAAGTCAGGCTGGTAACCCCCACTATAGGTAGCGAAACCACGATTGATTGCCCGACAGGCCGGATCTGCTTCGGCATGACGCAGGAAGCTCTCATCCCAAACTTAAAGGACCAGTGACAAGGAGGTCGCCTATGTCCACCATACGCTCCGAGCGAGGTGTTGCGCTCATCACCAGCCTAACCATCCTTACGGTTATCGGCGTGCTTGTCCTGGGGTCTATCCTCACCACGCAAGTTGAGCTGGCGGTGAGCCGCAACGACGCCACCTCAGCGCAGGCCCAGTATGTGGCCCAGGCTGGCCTGCAAACATACAAAGCCGCGCTGTTCCAGACCTTCCGTCGGCTCGAGATCGGCGGTAGTGGCGGCAGTAACACTGATGCTTGCAGAAACAGCCTTTCTGGCGGCATTGACTTCCTCCGGAGCGGTGCGGGTACAATCCACACCTGGGTCAACAATCGGATCGTTCTGCCACAGGGACAAGTCACTGACGCGCTTGGAAATGCGATTGGCACTTACAATGTTACGTTGCTCCGCGACCCCACCAACGAGAACCGGATCACCATCGAATCGGTTGGGCGCACGGTGGTCGGCGGGCAGGGCGGACAGGCGACCGCCACCGCGCGCGGCACCTTCCTGATTCGCAACAGTTCGACGCTGGAGCAGGCCGTCTTTGCCGGTTCTGGTAGCGGCATGCGCTTCCTCAACGGCAACACCAGAATTTTTGGCGGTGTTTACATAGTTGGCGACCTGGCCAATCCCAATGCCACCGTCATCCAGTCAAACGGTGATTTCAGCATCCTCAACGCCTACGATAAAAGCTCAGGCACGGGCGATTTCCTCACCAGAGATGCCCAGCGCTCTAGCAATCTGTGCGCGGCTGTTCGCGTACAATCCGGCAGGATTGCCATTGGTGGCTCGACGCAGCTAGGCGCTCCGAAAAACCGGCTGCTGGCGGTAGCGGTCGGGCGTGGCCTGGCTGACATTGATACCACCCGGGGTGGCACGCTGGAGTGCAGGGACAACAAGGGCGTCTGCTCCGAAGCGCGGGTCGGCCCCTTCGATATCGCCGACCCTCCCGCATTTCCCCGGCTTGACGAACCACCAGCCACGGAGTTCTGCCCAGCGCCGCGCACCTGGCGCACATGTATTCGGGAGGAGGCCGCCGGGCACGGCTTAACCCTATCAACCCAGGGCGGCACTACCGTTAGCATCCTTGCGCCCTCGGGCGCCACGCTGCCAGCAGCCTGCACCACGTTACTGAACGCCGCCGCCGCAAGTTCCGACAGAACACTTACCTTTGGAAATGCCAACATTGATTGTGTGACGCCGGGCGGTGTCGGCTTCAGATACACTGCTACCAACCCGGCTCGCTTCGAAGTCTTCGGCAATATCAACTTGCGCGGGCTGAACGTGCGTTTCGGCCGCGCCGTGCGCTATACGGCTACCTCACGCTCCTCAACCGGAACCTTACAGCAGTTTGCCAACTTCTCCGTTGAGGCAATTGGCGGCGCGGGGGGCAACTTCCGCACGGAAGCGAGTTTCACTACCAGCACGACGCAGAAATTCCCGAACAATGTGCTGTCTATCGTAGCCGAGCGAGATGCCGATCTGCGCGGTGGCAACAACACCTTCATCACCGCGCCGATCTACGCGGGGGATACCTTCCGCCTGACTTCGAACTCTGTACTGTTTGGACAGGTCATTGCCAACAGCTTCTGCACCACTAACCCAGGCGGTGGGGGTGTTGGCGCCTGTGCCGACGCCGGCTCGCCAGCCGAGATCGTATTTGTCCCCACGGGGGAGAACCGCGCCCGGTCGTTCCGGGCTATTGCCCCGACTGGTGGCCTACCGACCTTTACGGTTTTAAGCTACGAGCTGCGTTGAGCTGCCCTGTTGGTTGGAAAACGGAAGTTTTCAAATCCTACCGCAGATTGCGTGGAGCCAATCGAGTCGGGTTTGGCGGCTAACTTGGCGGAGAGGGCGGGATTCGAACCCGCGATGCAGCTTGTGACCGCATACGCGCTTTCCAGGCGCGCTCCTTAAACCGCTCGGACACCTCTCCAAGCAGTGACCAGTGTAGCATACCTGCGTTGCCGCGCTCTCCTTGGCGCCAGGCTTGCGCTGCGCGTAGACTAGTCACATGATAAAACAGCCTTACGCCAGGAGCAACCGTGGCCACTAAACAGAGGGGGCTATTCCAGGCGCCTGCTGAGCCAAACGGCCACAAGATCGTGCTGATCGACGGGCACGCGCTGGCTTACCGTTCTTACTACGCTATCCGCGAGCTTAGCAACGGCAAAGGGCAGCCGGTAGGCGCCATCTACGGCTTTATCCGCTCGCTTTTGCGCCTGTTAAAGGAGGAAGGCGAGTTTGACGCTACGGTAGTGACCTTTGATGCCCCAGCTAAGACCTTCCGGCACGAGCAGTACGAGGCCTACAAGGCGGGCCGCGCGGCCATGCCTGACGACCTGCCGTGGCAGATCGAGATCATCAAGGAGCTAGTGACCATGTTGGGCCTGCACCGCCTTGAGGTGCCAGGGCTGGAAGCCGATGACCTAATCGGCACTATCGCCAAGCGCTGTGAGGCGCTGGGGTACGCCGTGGAGATCATCACCAGCGACCGTGACGCCTATCAGCTGGTTTCTGAGCGGATCTGCGTGCGCGGGCTGGACAAGGCTGAGCGCTTCGGCCCCGCCGAGGTGAAGGCCAAGTACGGTGTCACGGCTTCACAGTGGACTGACTTCCGGGCGCTTACCGGCGACAGTTCGGATAACATCCCCGGCGCCAAGGGGATCGGTCCGGTCACGGCGGCCAAGCTGTTGCAGCGCTACGGCTCGCTGGACGCTATCCTGGCGCAGCTCGAGCGGCTCGAGCCCGCCAGTGTTGCCCAAAAAATTCGCGACAGCCTCCAGGAGGTCAAGTTCTCACGTGAACTGTCACGCATCGTGACAGACGCCGAGGTGGAGATTAACCCGGAGCGCTGGGCGCAGCGCCAACCGCAGCCAGCCAAGCTAACCGCACGCTTGCACGAGCTGGAGTTCGGCTCGATCCTCAAGGAGTTAGGTTTAGCAGGGGAGAGCGCCACCTACCGGGCGGTAGCTTGGGACAAGGAGCTGCGCGGCGCACTGGGTTATCTATTAAAAGGCAACAACCCCCAGGACCTTACTGCCCTGGCCGTGGCGGCAGACGGTCAGGTGGCGACTATCGACCCTGCTGCCTGGCGGCAGGCTTTGGCTGGGACTTTAGACGCTTGCGATGCCAAGGCGCTGGCGGTCTATGCCCGCCGCCACGGTATTAACGCGACTCCCGGCGACGATCCGCTGCTGATGGCCTATGTGCTCGAGCCCAACATCAGCCAGCCCGAGGCCGTAGCGCGGCGCTACGGGGCGGGCGAGTGGGGGATGGACGCCGCCTCGCGGGCGGTGGTTACCGCTGAACTCCTTAAGCTTTTACCGGACAAGCTTGCGGGTAAGCTCAAAGATCTTTACTTTGAGCTTGAGAAGCCGTTGGCGGCAGTGCTGCTGGAGATGGAGCTGTCAGGTTTCCGCATCGACAGCAGCCACTTTGACAGGCTCTCCGCGGAGCTAGCCGAACGGCTCGCCGGGATCGAGCAGCAGGTGCGCGAGGTGGCGGGCAACCCCCAGCTGAACCTCAACTCGCGCGATCAGTTAGCCGACTTGCTCTTTGGTAAACTCAAGCTCCAGGTCGGTAAGAAAACCACTACCGGCAAGCAGTCGACCGCGGTAAGCGCGCTCGAGCCGCTCGTCGATCAACACCCCGTCGTGCAGATGATCCTTGACTACCGTGAGCTAGCCAAGCTCAAGAGCACCTACCTCGACCCCTTGCCCAAACTGGTCAACCCCGAGACCGGACGGCTGCACACCACCTTCAACCAGGCGGTGGTAGCGACCGGGCGCCTCTCGAGCACCAACCCGAACTTGCAGAACATCCCGGTGCGCACCGAGCTAGGCCGGCAGATCCGCCAGGGCTTTGTCGCTGAGCCGGGCCACGTCTTGCTGGTGGCTGACTATTCGCAGATCGAGCTGCGCCTGTTAGCCCACATCGCCGACGAACCGGCGCTGATTACCGCCTTTAAGCACGGTGAAGATATCCACCGCCGCACCGCCGCGCAGGTCTATGGAGTTGCTCCCGACGCGGTCACGCCCGAGCTGCGCCGCACTGCCAAGATCATAAACTTCGGGGTGCTCTACGGCATGTCGGCCCACCGCTTGCAGCGCGAGCTAGGCATCCCCTTCGAGGAGGCCGAGCGCTTTATCAATAGCTACTTTGCCGGCTACCCACGGGTGCGGGGCTACATCGACGAGACCCTGGCTTTTGCCCGTAAGGAGGGCTACGTTGAGACCCTGTTGGGGCGCCGCCGCACCATCCCCGATATCAATAGCTCTAACCGCAGCGCCCGTGAATACGCCGAGCGCACCGCCTACAACATGCCTATCCAGGGGAGCGCCGCCGATATCATCAAGCTGGCCATGATCAGACTGGCCCCCCAGCTTAAGCCGCTGGGAGCCAAGCTGCTCTTGCAAGTTCACGATGAGCTGATCATCGAGGCCGAGGCGGCAGTAGCCGATGAAGTGGCCGAGCTGACGCGCCAGACGATGCAGGGCGCCTACCCGCTCAAGGTGCCGCTCTTGGCCGAGGTGGGCCGCGGACCGAGCTGGCTTGAGGCCAAATAGGG
>JAGXSJ010000069.1 GCA_018333895.1 Truepera sp. | reverse complement strand
CCCCCACCGGCCTGGGTACCGATAACCATCATCTTATTCGGCATAGGGCTGCCCATGCAGGTATTCCTGGTCTTTTTAGGCGCCTTTTACCCGGTGCTGTTTAACACCTATCAAGGGGTCAAGGACACCGAACCGCGCTATATCGCATCGGCCAGGGTCTTTGGCGCCAGCGAGTTTACCTTGATCAAGCGGGTGTACCTGCCCAATTCTTTGAGTTCGATAGTGATGGGGGTAAAGGTAGGCATAGCTCTGGGGCTGGTGATGCTGGTCGTAGCGGAGATGGTGGGGGCGCACAGCGGCATCGGGTGGTTGTTAGTTGAGTCCAAAGACTTTTTCCGTATCGACCGGATGGTGGTCTGCATGCTGACACTGGGCTTTATCGGCTGGTTTTTGATCGAGGTGATGAAATATCTGGAAACCAAGCTGGCGCTCTGGAAGGTGGGGAGATAGTTGATAGCGGCGAGAAAGATCACCAAGTTCTTCTCGGTTATCAATCCCCAGGGGATGGCAGAGGGGAGCACCGCGGTATTATCAGTATCATTGGAGATCGCGGATGGGGAGTTTGTGGCTATTGTGGGGCCCAGCGGCTGCGGCAAATCGACATTTCTTGAAATACTGGCGGGCCTCCAAGCGCCCACCGAAGGCGAGGTCTATATAGCTGGCAAGCGTGTGCTAGAGCCGCTGCCCAGCACGCGCAGGGAGATGGAGAGCTACCAGAAAAAATACCGCTTTCTCTCTCCCATTGTTAACAGCCTGTTTGAGGATATACCAAAGTTCGAAACGGCGATGATCTTCCAGGACTATGCCATCTTCCCCTGGATGACCGCGCTGGAAAACGTGCTGTTTACGCTGGAGCTGCGCGGGGTGGCCCGGCAGGATAGGGCCTATCGGGCCCGGGAGTACCTAGCTATGGTGGGTTTAAGCGGTGAGGAGAACAAGTATCCTTCCCAGCTGTCAGGTGGCATGCGCCAGCGGGTGGCCCTGGCTCGAGCGCTGTCGGTGGAGCCGAAGATCATCCTCATGGATGAGCCGTTTGCCGCGGTGGACGCCTTTTCTCGCCACAAACTGCAAGAAGACCTGGAGCGTATCTGGCAACAGACCAAAAAGACTATCGTGTTCGTGACCCACGATGTCGATGAGGCGGTCTTGCTGTCCGATCGGGTAGTGATCTTTTCGCCCCAGCCGGGGACGGTAAGAAACATTATCGACATCTGTCTGCCCCGCCCTAGGCGTTATTGCCGGGACCGGCTGCGGGAGCTAAAGGATAGGGTTATGCAGATTTATCAATACGACGCTACCGGAGAGGGCATCGAGTATGTTATCTAAGAGCGACTCCGCTCAGGATATCCCCCGCACGGCGGGTAAGAATTTCCGGGGGCGGATTTATGGCGATATTACCGAGACCGTCGGCAACACTCCGCTGGTTAGGATCAACCGCTTAACCGCCGGCTGTGGGGCCCTGGTAGTGGCGAAGTTGGAGTCGTTTAACCCGCTCAATAGCGTGAAGGACAGGATCGGGCAGGCCATGATAGCGGCCGCTGAACAAGCGGGGCTAATCAAGCAGGGCACGGTGATAATAGAGCCGACTTCAGGGAATACCGGCATTGGGTTGGCGTTTGTCTGCGCCGCTAAGGGTTACCGCTTGATACTGACCATGCCTGAAACCATGTCCATCGAGCGCCGGAAGCTACTTAAGATGCTGGGGGCCGAGGTGGTCTTGACCCCGGCCCCGGAAGGGATGCGAGGGGCGGTAAAGAAGGCCGCGGAGCTTAAGAGGCAGATACCTGGCAGCTTTATCCCACAGCAGTTTGAAAACCCCGCCAACCCGCAGGTACACACGCTTACCACGGCCGAAGAGATCTGGGAAGATACCCAGGGCCTGGTGGACATCCTGGTAGCGGGGATCGGGACCGGAGGGACCGCTACCGGAGTGGCGCGGGCCATTAAGGTGCGAAAGCCCTCTTTCAAGGTGGTGGGGGTGGAGCCTGAGGCCTCACCGGTGTTATCAGGAGGGAAACCCGGCCCTCATCGCATTCAGGGCATAGGCGCCGGTTTTGTGCCCGGAGTGCTGGACCGGGGGGTGCTGGACGAAATCGTCCAGGTAATGAACGAAGATGCCTTTGCTACCGCCCGCCGACTGGCCAAAGAGGAGGGGATACTGTGCGGTATCTCCGCGGGGGCGGCGATGTGGGCGGCGCTTAAGGTGGCAAGCCGGTCCGAGAATCAGGGCAAGCTCGTGGTGGTGGTCTTTCCCGATTCGGGCGAAAGGTATTTAAGCACACCGCTATTTGACTCGGGGCCTTAGTAGGCGGCTCGAGCCAAAGAATAGTGCCAAGGGCAGGTTCTCCTTACGCAGTTACCCAAGGATGAGCAAGGTGCCGTTTGTCTACCTGCTCAACTTAAGCGATCGCAACGAAGCCAGGACGCTGAATAAGCACGGTGACCGCTTTTTGCAGCTCCACTTGAGCGTCACCTTAGTAGACCGTTAATTAGCGGTACTGCGGCGGTTTTAGGGGGTAATGGGAGGGGGATCGCTCACCTTACCCGGCGCCGTCCGTCTCGATCCGGGCCGCCATCATGAGGGATGGTAACCTCGGTGTAGCTTCCGGGTGTAGCAGCTTCGATCGCCCGGATGACGGTATCGACGACACGCCGCAGGCGGGGCCAGCTGGTGGTAAGGAGCACGACGACCGCGACGTGCCAGTAGCTCAGGTTTTGTTGATGCTTGAGGTTCGTGTCCGTTGTGACGAGCACGTCATACCCCTCACGGTCGGCCGCCGCGAGCAAGTCACGGTCGCTCAGCGTCGACCAGCCTTTGTCAAAAGCGGTCGATACCTCATGCCGCGAGAGCGATTCTCGCAAGGGCACGGGCGTACCTTGATCGAAGAGGATGCGCACTCAGGTGGAGACTAAGGTGCTCTTGGCGGTGTGATGGAGTACCGTGCGGACCTGCTCGAGCGAGACGCCAGGGAACCACGCAACGAACTCATCAACCGAAGCCCCGTCCTCAAGGTTCTCGAAGAGGGCGGCTATGGGCACCCGGGTGTCGCGGAACACCCATGCTCCGCCGACTCGTTGCGGATCGCGTTCGACTGCTGGGCACGAGGACCAGTCGATCATGCCATAAGTCTAGCACGTTGCTAGAAGCCATCGCAAAAACCCTTCCCGGGATTAACCACGCACCCTGGCTTTCGCTGGTGATGACATAGCCTCAGGGCAACCCCTGATGAGCGCTTTGCAGCAGGTCTCTGAAATTCACTTAGGGGGCTGAGAGACAAGGTGCTCGTAGGCACTACCGGCCCAGCAGCCCCAGATACCAGGCGATTAGGCTCGAGCCAAAGAATAGTGCCAATAAGCCGCCGAGCGCTAGGTAGGGGCCGAAGGGGATTTGGCGCCCACCGCCCAAGGCGCGGCCCAAGAGGCCACCGACGGCTCCCAACACAAAGGAGAGAAAGAGCGCCAAGAGCAGGTTCTGCCAGCCCAGCAGGGCGCCCAGCAGGGCGGCTAGCTTAACGTCGCCAAAGCCCATGGCGATCGGCTCTTCTTCACCGGGTGGCTCGGGGGCAGGCGGTTGCCCCCAGTCGCGCAGCCACCAGTAGAGGGCGCCGAGGACTGCCACCGCCCCAGCAGCGGCCAGGCTGCCGCTAATAGCCTCCAGCGGGCGCCCCAGGACGGTCATCAGGGTTAGGGTCAGCAGCCAGAGGCCATAAAGCGGCCCTTCGGGCAGCCTCAGCAGGCGCCCAGTGACCGCATTAGCCAACGTCCCCACCAGGGCTATGCCAAGGCCCCACAGCCAGCCGCCCAGCACCCCAGCCAGCGCCGCCAGATTGACCTGATCCATACCGATGGGGCCGAGGCGCTCCGTGGTGTCGCCGAAGCGGCGCAGCGCCAGCCCGCCTAGGCGGTTGATCAGCACGATCACACCGGCACCCAGGCTAGCACCGAATACCGCTTGGGAGAGGTTAGGAAGGCCGCTCCCAGGGGCATAAAGTAACGTAGCCAGGACGGCTAGGGCGGTGCCGGGGAGGGTCAGGGAGTCAGGCAGGAGCTGCTCATCGCTGTCGATCAGCGCCAGTATCACCAGCATAGCAAACAGCGCCAGCAGCGGCAGCACCGTAGCGCTGTAGCTCTCCAGTGGCCAGCGCAGCGCCAGCAGCACAAAGCCGCCAGCCATCAGCATCTCCACTAGCGGATAACGGGCGGAGATAGCGGCCTGGCAGTAGCGGCAGCGGCCCCGTAGCAACAACCAGGAGAGGATCGGGATCAGGTCGCCCACCCCCAGGCGGTGCTGGCAGCGCGGACAGCGCGAGCCGGGGAAGACGATCGACTGCCGCCGCGGCAGGCGGTAGATCACCACATTGGCAAAGCTGCCGATCAGCGCACCAAGCACCGCGAAGAGAACTAGCACGAACGACATTATACCGGCGTGGCAGGAGTCACGGTGCAGGATTTGTCATGCGCCCCTGACTGGAACCAGAAACGTGGTAAAGTGGCGGCAATGGTTTACTCCAGTCTGCTGCTACCGTTCGAGGCGCTGCCCGGCACCGGCTATCGCCGCGAGCAGCTTGCGGACTGGCTCTATCGGCACGGCGTGCGGAGTTTCGCCGCGATGACCAATCTGCCCGCCGCCTGGCGTGCGGAGCTGGCTCAGCGCTACCGCCTGAGCGCTTTTGCGAGCTTCGAGCGCTTCGCCTCTCAGGACGGCTCGGTGCGCTACCTCTTGATGTTGCCCGACGGCCGTCAGACCGAAGCTGTCTATCTGCCCTACGCCGACCGCAAGACAGTGTGTATCTCCTCGATGGTAGGCTGCCCGGCGGCTTGTACCTTTTGCGCCACCGGCGCGCTGGGTTTTGGCCGCAACCTCACCCACGCCGAGATAATCGACCAGTTGCTAACCGTCGCTCAGGCCGAAGGCTTCGCCCCCAGGGAGATTCGCAACGTAGTGCTGATGGGCATGGGCGAAGCGCTGCTCAATTACGACCATGCGCTAGCGGCTATTCGCACCATGCTTAACCCGCGTGGGCTGGCTATGTCGGCGCGGCGCATCACCCTTTCCACCGTGGGCCTACCTGATAAGATCCGGCGGCTGGCACAAGAGCGGCTCCCACTGGTGTTGGCGGTCAGCCTGCACGCCCCCGACGACGAGACGCGCCGCAGCATCATCCCTACCGCTCATGCCCACAGCGTCGCCGAAATCTTGGCAGCCCTGCACGACTGGCAGGCCGCGGGCGGGCGGCGCGTAAGCCTGGAGTACACCATGCTCGCCGGGGTCAATGATGCACCCTGGCAAGCTGACTTGCTGGCAACTAGACTGCGCGGCCTAACGGCGCACGTCAATCTGATTCCTTTTAACCCCTGGCCGGGCTCGAGCTTTACCGGCAGCAGCCGCGCAACCATCGCGCAGTTTGCTGAGCGGTTGATGGCCGCTGGGCTGCCGGTCTCGATCCGCTTTAGCCGCGGTCGCGACGCCGGTGCGGCCTGTGGTCAGCTAGCGCTTGGCCGAGGGGTGAAAGCGGCATGAGGAGGTGGCGATCGTGAAACAAGGACAGCGGGTGCTCGTGGGGCATTTCACACGTAGGTCAGCTTGCCAGCGTCTAAAATGTTATAACGGGACTGTGCAAGACGGTTCCAGTGCGGCTTACGCTATCTGGAGGCAAATATGCGGTTAGCAAAGCGCAGAGTTCTGGTCGCAGCGGTGCTGATGCTGCTGGGAGGGCTGGCTTGGGCGCAAGCTGACGCTACGCTCGCCACACTGCGCCACACCACCCAGCGCGAGCCTGAAAACGTGATGGCCTGGACCCTGCTAGGCGAAGCCTACCTGTTGGCCAACCGCCTGGAAGAGGCTAAGGGGGCCTTCTTAGAGGCGATTGCGCTCGACTTTTTAGCCGGTGACGCCCACTTCGGCCTGGGGCTTACCGAGTATGCCCGGGGCGACTACGAGGCGGCGCTCTTCTCATTTGAGGTGCTGACCCGCTTCTTCCCAGAGCGTTTTGATGCCCACTTCAACCGCGCAGTGACGTTGGCACGACTACGCCGCGTAGAGGAGGCGGTCGAGTCCTTCCAGGAGGCCCTCCGCCAGGCCGCGCCCGAGGCCAGCAACGAGGATCGGGTGAGCGCCTATCTCGGCCTTGCCTCGCAGCTAGGGTTAGTTGAGCGCTTCGATGAGGTAGTGCAAGCCTACGAGCAGGCGCTAGCCCTCAGGGGGCCGGATACCGAGCTGAGCTTGCGGCATGGTGAAGCGCTGTATCGGGCCGGGCGCGGCCTAGAGGCGCTGCCCAGCCTGACTGAGCTAGAGGAGCAGACCAGCGACTTCCGGGCCAGCGCGCTGATCGCCGATATCTACCTCCAAGCACGCCAGACCAGCCGCGCCCTGTGGTTCTTGCAGCGGGCGCTGCGCCGTGCCGAAGCGGCGGACAACCGCAACGTCCAGGCCAACCTGCTAATTAACCTGGGCCTACTTCAGCGCGGCTTGGGCCGCGAGGCTGAGGCGGTGAGCAGTTTCTCGCAAGCCGCACGACTCGACCCTAACTCCTGGCAGGCGCACTATAACCTGGGCCTTAGCTACCTAGAGGGTGGCCAGCCCCGCAGCGCCCTAACCGCGCTCGAGCAAGCCCTGCCGCTTAATCGCGACAGCGGTGAGCTGCTGCTGGCCTTAGCCACCGCCCAAGACCAGCTTGGCCTGACCGATGAGGCGCTGCGCAACGCACAGGCTGCCGCTGGGCGCTTAGCCGACCCCGGCTTGCAGAGCGACGCCACTTTTATTGTCGGGCGTGCGCTCCATCGCCTAAGTGACTACCGCGGCGCGTTGGCCGCGCTGTCGCAGGTGGTAGCTGCTCAGCCCGATAACGCCGCCGCCCAGCTCTGGGTCGGCCTGGCGCAGTTCCAGCTACAAGACTTCCGCGCCGCCGCGCAGTCTTTTGAGCGGGCCGTGCAGCTCGATCCTAACAGCATCACGGCACGCATCAACCTAGGTGCTGCCTATCTCGCAGCGCGCCGCTTTCAGGACGCCGAACTGGTCTATCAATTGATCCTGCAACAAAACGCTACCGATGCCGAGGCCCACTTCAACCTGGGCTGGGCGCTAATCTCACAGGGCCGCCGCGAGGAGGCTCGAGCCGCCTGGCAGCGGGCACAGCAGCTCGGTTTTCAGCCGGCTGCTAACGCTCTGCGTGAGCACTTTTAGGGGGTGACTGATCTTGGATTGGCTCCGACGTAACTGGCCCGATCTGATTATCGGCCTGGCACTGATTGCGGTGATGGCCGGCATTGTAGCGACACTGCTCGGTGGTGGGGTGTTTTGGCCGTTTGGTGCGCGCCCTAACGCGGCTCCGCCCCCGGCAGCGGTAGCCCCGGCGATGCCCCAGGCTACTCCTGAGCCGCTGCCTCTGGACGATGTTGTGATCCCGGTACTACCCGGTTTGGGTGGTGAGACTCCGGCTCCGGTCCCCGTGCCGACCCAACCCGAGATAGTACCGGTAGCCCCGCAACCGCCGGTAGTACCGGTAGCTCCACAACCGGCGGTAGCACCACCCGCGCAGCCTGCCCCAGCCATCGTGGCACCGGCAGAGGCCTCCTACCGCATCTCGGTAGCCGCCGTGCGTAACCCTGAGGGCGCCGACCGCCTGCGCGCGGAGCTGTCCAACCAGGGCTTTCCGGCTTTTATCGGCCGTCAAGGGGAGCTGTACCTGGTGTTAGTCGGCCCTTACCGGACCCGCGCTGAGGCCGATCAGGTCGCTGCGCGCCTGCGCGCTGCCGGGCAGGAGACCGCCATCTTCTTCTTTCCTGGGGGTACCCCTGCGCCCGCTGCGCCAGCCCCGGCCGCACCCGCGGTGGCGGCACCGGCCGAGGGCGAGTTGCGTTTTCTCCAGGTCGGCGCTTACGCTACCGCCGAAGGCGCCAGGCCGCAGATCGAACGCCTTCAGGCGCTGGGCTACACGGTCACTCAGCGCCGCACCGAGGGCGGCCTAATCCGCCTACTAATCGGCCCGTTCAACCCATCTGAGCTGCTGACCGCTCGGAATCGCCTTGACGATCAAGGGATCGAGCACTTCGTCACCCGCTAATGGCTCACGATCCGCGCACCGTCCCTTCCGCTACCATCAGCCGCCTGGTAACCTACCTGCGCATCGTCACGCAGCTCGAGCAAGGCGGCGTCAGGACCACCTCGTCGGAGTACCTGGCTAAGGAGGCGCAGGTCTCCGCCTTTCAGATCCGCAAGGACTTAGCCTATTTCGGGCGCTTCGGCACTCGCGGCGAAGGCTACACCGTCCCTACCTTGCGCCGCGAGATCGAGCGCATCCTCGGCCTAACCCGCCAGTGGCGTGTAGCCATCGTCGGGGTCGGGCGTATCGGCGAAGCCCTGGCCAACTACCCCAACTTCCGTGACTACCACTTTGAGCTAAAGGGGCTCTTCGATCTTGACCCGGCCAAGGTGGGGCGGCTGGTGGCCGGTCTTGAGATAAAGCACCTCAGCGAGCTGAACCGCCTGGTGCTCGAGCAAGGGATCGACATCGGCTTCATCACCGTTCCGCCCAAAGCGGCGCAGGACGCTGCTGACGCCCTGGTACAGGCCGGCATCAAGGGGATTTTGAACTTTGCCCCCACCGTGATCGAGGTGCCAAGAGAGGTCCACGTTGAACCTGTGGATTTTTTAGCAGGCTTAAAGCGGCTGTCGTTCTATATTATAAATCCACAGCTCAAGGAGGAGCTTGCATGAGGCGATTAAGAGTGTTCATGTTCCTGGCGCTGAGCGCACTGTTGATTGCACTGCCGAGCTGTGGGTTCTCGCTGGTACGGCCTGGAGTCTTATTCGGTCTGGATCCAGGGACAATAGGTTATGAGGTCTCAGCGGGTCAGATCACTATCTCTGATCGAACCATGCTCTTCAGGACCATTGCGGGCAGCCCCAGTATTGCTATAGAGCGCTTTGAAATCGAGTTCTATACGGGTGCTGGAGACCTCATAGGCAGTAACTCAGGTACGGTGGGCCTCCTGGTTCCGGCGGGCCTGACCTGCTCTGACCCGGCTCCGGGATGTACCATTAACTCGCCTGGAGCAAGACCCGTCGAAGGCCCGCAGGTCATTTCACAGCCGTTCCAACTACTACCAATAGATGTTGCGCGGGATCACGCGGCGGCGGGCTCCCCAAGCGACTGGTACGCCCTGATTCAGTTCTTCGGCGAAACCGGAGTGCTGACGCCGTTCGAGACCGGTCAGTACCGCATTATGATATCGACGCCCAACTAGGCACAGCTATCTCTGCGCAAGGACTGAAGGCACGAACTGTACGCTAAAAGTTGTGGCTAGCTGGCTCTTCATGCTATAAGCCGACGACGTCGTGCGTGTCTAGCAGGTTGCTAGAGACCTCGAGCCAGCGACTTCGGCAGGCATTTTGCCCAAGCGTAGTCTACGAAGCCGGCATGGCCAAGGGGGTTCGATGATACGCCGGCGTGCGAGCGCTGCCGGTATATGGCAGGCACGCTGCATCAAATCGTAGCCGCCTTTCAGCCCGCCCGTGCCAGCGATGCTTCTTACGGCCTGCTACATGATGGTGGCTGCGATGGATCACACCCCATTTCACCATTTACTCAGCTGCTCTAGTAAAATTACTCATAACCATGAGCATCCCTGAATACACCCGGCCCCAGGCCGAGATCCTCGCCCGCCGCCTCGAGGATCTGTCGAAACCGGTCGAGTATTGGTTAGAGGTTTAGAGAAGACCTGCCAACCGGTATACTTGGCCTCACTGTGTTTGACCTGATTCAGCCAGACCTTAACGACTTTGAAACCCGGCTGGCCCAAGAGCTGCGCTCCTCGGTCGCCTTTATCGAAGCCATCGGCGAAGACTTGGCGGGCGCGGGTGGGAAGCGCCTGCGGCCTGCACTGGCGTTTCTGGCCGGGCGGCTGCTCGGCGCCAATAGTGAGGCCGCCATGCAGGTAGCGCTGGCGGTCGAGTTGCTGCACTCCGCCTCACTCCTGCACGACGACCTGATCGACAACGCGGCCACCCGGCGCGGCCATGAGGCGGCCTTTAAGCGCTACGGCAACGTGGTCAGCGTGATGTCGGGGGATTATCTCTTGGCCAAGGTGCTCCGCCTGTTGGCGCGTTCAGAGAGCAGCGCTTTTACGCTGCTGATGGCCGATGCGGCAACCGAGCTGTGCGAAGGGGAAGTGTTGCAGTTCCAGATGGCGGCGCTGGAGAACTACAGCTTTGAGAACTACTTTAAGGTTATCGAGGGGAAGACGGCGGTGTTGCTGTCAGCGGCGCTCGAGGGGGTAGCCATCTTGGCAGGCGCCGACCCGGTGGTGCGCACAGCCTTACGCCGCTTCGGGATGAGCTATGGGCGGGCCTTTCAGATGCAAGACGACTATCTCGACCTCCTTGGTGACGAGCAGGCGCTCGGTAAGCCCATCGGCGGCGACCTACGCGAGGGCAAGGCCACCTATGCGGTGCTGCTGTTGATGCTTAAGCACGGCCTGGACGAAGCCGGGAGCATCGTCAGGCGGCACGCCAGGCAGGGGGGGGACGTAGCCAGGATGGTAGCGCTGGTTAGGGAGTATGGGGCGGACCAGGAGGCCAAGGCTCGGATCAGGGCCGAAGCCGAGGCGGCTAGCGCGGCGCTGGCGGCCTTCCCCGACTCGCCGGCCAAGGCGGCGCTCACTGCGTTGGCACAGCGCGAAATAGCGCGGGCAGCCTAGCTAGCCAGGCGCTTACCGCCTCCATGAACGCCAGCGGGCACTCCTCTTGCGGCACGTGGCCGCAGCGTGGCAACACGGTCAGGCTGGCTCCGGGGATCTCCTGAGCTAGCCGCTGGCTCTGACTGAGCGGCACGATCCGGTCTTCAGCGCCGCTAACTACCAGCGTCGGTACGTGGATACCTCCGAGCCGACCCTCCAACTGCGCCTCGCGGCTGGCCTTGGTCAGCTCCCACAGCGCCCTATCCCAGTTCTCGACGCGCAGCGGCTTGCGATACCCCTCCCAGATTTCCGGGGTGATCTGGGTAGGGTCGAACCAGGCGGCGCGGATTAAGTTCGCGCCGGCCTCGCCAGCTAGCTGCCGCGAGATGAGCGGCCCGATCCGGTCGAGCTGCGGCGTGCCGAGCAGTGGCCTGACCCAAGCGGGCGCGCCGCCACCGGCGTAAATAGCGGCCCCTACCAAGACCAGTCCGGCCACCCGCTCGGGGTGGGCCAGCGCCGCTTGCACGGCGATCGTCCCTCCGGCTGAGTTGCCGACCAGAATCGCCTGGGAGATATTTAGCTCATCTAACAGCGCGATTAAGAGCCGCACCTGCGCTTCCGGGGTATAGGGGTTCTCAGTCCACTCGCCGGGCAAGGGCCGACTGGTTAGGCCGAAGGCCGGTCTATCAAAGGCCACTACCCGCCCGTAGGCTGCCAGCGGCGCCATCACCTCGCGCCAGGAGAAGAGGCTAGCGCCAAACCCGTGCAGCAGGACAACTACCGGCTCCCCTTCGCCGCGCTCCTGATAGTGAACGCTCAGCTCGCCTAGCCCCACGAACAGGCTGTCAGGGCCAGCCAGCTGCTCAATGGTGGTGGTGTTGGCCAGCGACGGGATGGGGACGACCAGCGGGCCGACGAGTGGCAGCAGCAGCATCCCACCCAGGATGTACAGCGTCAATTTAATGCGAAAGGGCATAGTTTTGATTAAACCATTTCGGTCAGGTCTGCTCTGGGCGCTGCCTCACTCTGGATAACGCCGGGTTGCCGATGCCAAGCTCAACCGTACTAGCCGGATTCGTGATACTTTCAGGGCATGAAAGCTGTCTCCACCTTCTCCATCGTGGCCCGCGATCCGGCTTCCGGCGACCTAGGCGTCGCTACTGCCTCGAAGTTCTTAGCCGTCGGCGCGGTGGTGCCCGTGGCCCAGGCCGGGGTGGGCGCCATTGCCACCCAGTCCTATGCCAACACCAGTTTCGGGCCGCGCACCCTGGCGGCCTTGGCGCACGGCATCCCATTACAACTCATCCACCAAGCCTTTGCCCAGACCGATGCCCAGCACGCCTTGCGCCAGTACGGCCTGGTCGATAAGGACGGGCATAGCCTGAGCTTCACCGGCGCCGAGTGCCACCCCTGGGCGGGGGGAGTGAGTGGCGACAACTATGCTGCGCAAGGGAACCTGTTAGTCGGTCCTGAGGTGATCGACCAGTTGGTGACGGCGTTCGTGGCTGGCCGCCAGGACTTTCCCGAGCGGCTCTTAGCAGCGCTTAGCGCCGGTGACGCCGCCGGGGGCGACAAGCGTGGCCGACAGTCGGCGGCGCTCTTGGTGGTGCGGCAAGCGGGCGGCTACGGCGGGCTGAATGACCGCTATATCGACCTGCGGGTAGACGATCACCCCGACCCTGTAGCAGAGCTGGGGCGGCTCTTGAAGCTCCATCGGCTCTACTTTGAGCCGCCCAGGCCGGAAAACCGGCTACCGATCACGGGCGAGGTGGCCAGCCGCCTCCGGGCGGTGCTGCTCCGCGCCGGCTACCTCACCGGCACCAGCAGTGACTGGGACGAGGCGGCGGACCAGGCGCTGCGCCATCTAGCCGGGGTTGAGAACTTAGAAGAGCGGCTGCTCGAGCCGGGCTGGGTCGACCGGGTAGTGCTCGAGCACCTCGAAGCCAACACCTAGAACGCTTGCCCCTTCTGGCTGAGCCCCTTCACTTCGTTCAGGGCAAAGCCTTGACACCCCAGGCCCTAGCACGTATTATCCTTATGCCACGCCGAAGTGGCGGAATTGGCAGACGCGCACGATTCAGGGTCGTGTGCCCGTGAGGGCGTGTGGGTTCAACTCCCATCTTCGGCACCAAGAGATGGGCGCGCCAAAAGCTTGGCGCGCCCTGCTACTTAGCGCTATCGCGCGCTCTAAGCTACTTAAGCACCTTAGCCGCGCGCAACACCGCGACCAGCGCAGCCGCTCCAACTGCTGCCACCAGGATAGTTACAAGGCCAAAATCAGGTGGTGTCCCAAAGAGCCGCAGTAGATCGACCAGCAGCCAGCGGATCAGGGCCGCCCCCACCGCCCCCGCTATGACACTGATGACGAGCCCTTCCTCAATCTTCATGGCCCGGCTAACCAGCCAGCCGATCAGCGCGCCGACGATAATGGCAACGACCCAGCTCATAAGTACCTCCTTCAAGTCTCATTTTAGGCCTTTTTGCCGCTTGGCGCAAGCCCGTCCCTACCAGCGGTGATGCACATGCGGCTTGATGGTGTGCCGGTAAAGCGCGGCGCACTGCGCCATGACCTCCTCAGCCAGCGCCGGCAAGGCGGCGGCATGGGCATTATCGATCACCTGCTGCGGGTTCTTAGCGCCGGGAATAGCGCACGACACCGCCTCGTGCATCAAAATCCAGCGCAGGGCGAACTGCGCCATGCTCGCCCCCGGCGGCACCAGCGAACGGATGGCGGCCACCGCTGCCAGGCCGACCTCGAACGGGACGCCAGCAAAGGTCTCGCCTACGTCAAACGCCTCGCCATGTCGGTTAAACCGGCGATGGTCGTCAGCGGCGAACTGCCAATCAGGGTTTAGCTTGCCGGTTAAGAGGCCGCTAGCTAACGGCACCCGCGCCAAAATGCCGACCCCCTTGGCCTGCGCCTCCCGCAAGAAAAGCTCGGCCGGGCGCTGCCGGAACAGGTTAAAGATAATCTGCACGGTTGCCACGCCGGGGTACTCAATGGCCTTAAGAGCCTCCTCCACCTTTTCAACGCTGACGCCGTAGTGCCGAATCAACCCTTCTTGCACCAAGTCATCGAGCGCCGCGAACACCTCGGGGCGATAGTAGACCTCGGTCGGCGGGCAGTGCAGTTGCACCAGGTCGAGCGCTTCGGTCTCAAGGTTTTGCAGGCTCCGCTCGATAAAGGCTCGCAAATTAGCGCGGTTATAGCCCTCGGCGGTATGCGGGCTAAGCCGCCGTCCGGCCTTGGTAGCGATCACTAGCGGCTCGCCGGGGCGCTCGCGTTTGAGCCTGGCCAACAGCCGCTCGCTGCGCCCATCGCCATAGACATCGGCGGTATCGAAGAGGTTGATGCCGAGCTCACACGCTTTATGCAAAGCCGCCATGGCGTCGACATCGGCCACCTCCCCCCACGAACCGCCGATAGCCCAGGCGCCAAAGCTGATCTCCGAGACCTTAAAACCCGTCTTACCCAGGGTGCGGTAGTGCATAGCACGCTCCTTAGTCACTAGACCTCTAGCAGCATCCGGGCGGGCCGCTCGATAGCCTCTTTGATCCGCTTTAGGAAGGTCACCGCCTCGCGCCCGTCCACCAGGCGGTGGTCGTAGGTGAGCGCCACGTACATCATCGGCCTAATCACCACCTGGCCGCCCAGGGCCACCGGGCGCTCCTGAATGGCGTGCATCCCCAACACCCCGGACTGCGGCGGGTTGACGATCGGGGTTGACAGCAGGCTGCCGAACACGCCGCCGTTGCTGATGGTAAAGGTGCCGCCGTGCAGCTCTTCCGGCAGCAGCTTGTTATCGTTAGCGCGCTGGCCAAAGTCGGCGATAGCCCGCTCGAGCCCCGCAAAGCCGAGCCGGTCGGCGTTGCGCACTACCGGCACCACCAGCCCTTTCTTAGCCGAGACGGCCACGCCGATGTCGTAGTAGTTCTTATAGATAATGTCGGTACCGCGGATTTCGGCGTTGAGCTGCGGGATCAGCTTCAGTGCGTCAATGGCCGCCTTGACGAAGAACGACATAAAACCGAGCCGGATGCCGTAGCGCTCCCGGAAAGCCTCCTGGTAGCTCTGGCGCAGCGCCAGCACCTCGCTCATGTCGATCTCGTTGAAGGTGGTCAAGAGCGCGGCGGTCTGTTGTGCCGACACCAGCCGCTCGGCGATCAAGCGGCGCAGCGGGCTCATCGGCACAGCCTCTTCTTCACGCGCCGGCGCCGGTTGCGATGCCGGCCTCGGCGCGGCGGTTGGCGCCTGCTGTTGACCCGCAACGGCAATCTCGCCCCGCTCAGCCACAGCCGCCACCTGCCGCTGCACATCCTCCTTGAGGAGCCGCCCGCCGGGGCCGCTGGCCGCGACCTGTGTGGCGCTGAGCCCGTGCTCGGCCAACAGCCGCTGGGCGGCAGGCATCACCCGCGGCGGCGGGGCCGGAGATTCGGCTGGGCGTGTTTCTGGTGTCTCGGTTGCCGGCTCGAGCCAAGCGATCACCTCGCCTACCGTCGCGCTCTCCCCTGCCTGTTTTAGCACCTTAAGCGTCCCGGCTTCGGGGGCCGGCACCTCCAGGGTGGCCTTGTCGGTCTCGATCTCAACTAAGGCTTCATCTTTGGCTACCCGCTGGCCCCCCTGCTTGAGCCACTGGCCGATGACCACTTCGGTGATGGACTCGCCTACGCTGGGGACTTTCAGTTCAATGGCCATGACCTCTCCCGAAAATCAGTATTCAAGTATTCAAGTATTCAAACGGCTTCGCCACTATCGCTTTATCGCTCTCACTTCGCTCGGGCCTCACTTCGTTCGGGCCGGCGCTTCGCTGATGGTGAACAGACGTTCATGGGCAATTCTCCTCTATCCGGCCAACGCCGCCTGGATGATCTCGCTCTGCTCTAACTGATGCGCGCTGGCTGAGCCGGTAGCCGGGCTGGCCGAGGCGGGCCGGAAGATACCCGCGAAGGGGTACTGCCCTAATAGCTTAGCTCCCTGGGTAGCGCGGAGGTAGCGCCAAGCGCCCATATTCTCAGGCTCCTCTTGCACCCAAGTCACCGGCGTCCCGGCGGCGTAGGGGGCCAGCGCTTGCCGCAAGGTTTCGGGATAGAGGGGATAGAGCTGCTCGAGCCTTAAGATAGCTACGTCCCGGCGAGAGAGCTTCTCGCGCTCGGCGGCCAGCTCGTAATAGAGCTTGCCCGAACAGAGCAAAATCCGCCGCACCGCAGCAGGGTCTTGGTCGTCGGGCAGGATGCGCAGAAAGCGCCCCTGGGCTAGTTCGTCGAGGCTGGATTGCGCCTGCGGGTGGCGCAGCAGGCTCTTAGGCGTCATAACCACCAGCGGCTTGCGCCAGACTCGCAGCACCTGACGGCGCAAGAGGTGGAAGTACTGGGCCGGGGTGGTGGGGTTGGCGATTTGTAGGTTGTCATTGGCAGCCAGCGTCAGGAAGCGCTCGAGCCGGGCGCTGGAGTGCTCCGGCCCCTGCCCTTCAAAGCCGTGCGGCAGCAACAGCACTACTCCGCTTAAGCGCTGCCACTTATCCTCGGCGCTGGCAATAAACTGATCGATTATCGCCTGCGCGCAGTTACTGAAATCCCCGAACTGCGCTTCCCACATTACCAGTCCGTCCGGGTAGGCCAGGCTGTAGCCGTACTCAAAGCCGAGCACCCCGGCCTCCGAGAGCGGGCTGTTGATGATGTCAAGCGGCGCTTGGGGGAAGAGCTGGCGCAGCGGCAGGTAGGCTTCGCCGGTTTTAGCGTCGTGCAGCACCGCGTGGCGTTGGCTAAAGGTGCCGCGCTGGCTATCCTGGCCGCTCAGCCGCACCCGATAACCGGCGCTAAGCAGGCTGGCCCAGGCCAGCGCTTCGGCGGTAGCCCAGTCGAGGGGGCGCCCCTGGGCCATCTCACGCTTGGCCAGCAGCAGCCGCGCCAGCTTGGGGTTGAGGTTAAACCCGTCAGGAACAGTAGCTAACCCCACTAGCCAGTCTTGCAGCAGCTCGCGCCGCACCCCGGTGAGCACCTCCGGCGCGTTGCTTTCAGCCCCGCCCCGATACGGCTGCCATAGCCCCTGGAAGGGCTGCAAGGTCGGCCCAAAGCCGCCCTGCCGCGCCGCTGAGAGCTCCTGCTCGAGCTGTTCGCGGCGCGCCGCAGCAATCTGATCGGCCTCTGCCTGCGTAATCCCGCCAAGCTGCAACAGGTGGTCGAGGTAGGCTTCGCGCAGCGGCTTGCGCTGCCGGATCGCCTCATACAACAGCGGCTGGGTAAACGACGGCTCATCGCCTTCGTTGTGGCCGTGGCGCCTAAAGCAGTACATGTCGATAACCACATCGCGCTGGAAGGTGTGGCGGAACTCCATGGCCAGCGTAACCACCTGCGCCACCGCCTCGGGATCTTCGCCGTTGACGTGAAAGATCGGGCTTTGCAACATCTTGGCCACGTCGGTGGCATAGACCGTCGAGCGCCCCTCCTCGGGGGTGGTGGTAAAACCGAGCTGGTTGTTGATTATCACGTGCAACGTGCCGCCTACCCGATAGCCGGCCAACTCGGAGAGGTTTAGGGTCTCCTGGACTAGCCCTTGGCCGGCAAAGGCGGCGTCGCCGTGGATTAATATGGCCATGCCCCGCCGCCGCGCCACGTCGCCCAGGCGGTCCTGCTTAGCCCGCACCCGGCCCAGCACCACCGGATTGACATGCTCTAGATGGCTAGGGTTAAACGCCAGCGCCAAGTAGACCTGACCCGCCGCGGTGACCCGCTCGCCGGCGTAGCCGAGGTGATACTTGACATCCCCGCCACCGCGCTGCAACTCGGGGTCGCGGTCCTCGAACTCGCGGAAGATCTGGCGCGGGCTTTTGCCCATGATGTTGGCCAAGACGTTCAGGCGGCCCCGGTGAGCCATGCCCAAGACGACCTCGTCGATCCCTTGCGCTCCGGCCTTTTCGATGGCTAGCTCCAACAGCGGAATCAGGCTTTCCGCCCCCTCCAGCGAAAAGCTCTTGGCACCGAGGTACTTCTTCTGCACAAACTCCTCAAAGATCACCGCGTCGGTGAGCTTAGTCAGGATCCTTAGCTGCTCGTCTCGTGACAGGGCCAGGCGGTTCTGGCTCCCTTCCATGCGCCGCTGCAACCACTCCCGCACTGAGAGTTCGTCGATATGCATAAACTGCACGCCGATGCTGCGGCAGTAGGTGTTGCGCAGGCGCTCGATCACCGAGCCCAAGGTGCGCGCCCCCGGCATGGTCTCAGCGGAGACCTCGCGCCGCATATCGGCCTCACTCAGGCCGTAGTAGGCCGGGTCGATCTCGGGCGGCAGCTCACCGACCCGCCCCAGCGGATCGAGCCGGGCCATGATATGGCCGCGCACCCGGTAGTTGCGGATTAACATCTCCACCCGCCGTTGCAGCGCCGCCGCGTCGATATCGGCCAGCGGCACCACCGCCGAGGCCGAGGCCGGCGGGTTGAACAGACTGCTCGGCTTAAAGCTGGGGCCTATGGCCAACCGCCCGCCGTTAGCCCAGGCTTCAAAATGGCGCCGCCAGACGTCATCCACCGCGGCGGGATCGGCTAAGTAGCTGGCGTACAGCGCCTCGACAAAGGCCAGGCTGGCTGGGTTTAGGGCATCACGATTACTCTGACTCATGGCGCTTAGCCAACAACGGCGATCCTTTCACGTCACTGTAGTACTGTAGTCCGCGAGCCAACGGGACAAATACCCTCTTAGTCTACCAGCATCCGGCTTTGAGAACGTTCTCCAGCACTCACAGGACCCTTACCCCTGGATCAGCGTTGCCGCGAGCCGCCGCCCGTGCAGCGCCGCCGCTTCAAACGGCAGATAGCCCGCCGCACAGACCCCGGCGGCGTAGAGGCCGGCTATGGGCTGTAGCTTGAAGCTGACAGGGTCCCACTGTGGCGGCGCAAAGCGCTGATACTCCACCCGGTAGGGCCAGCTACCCGGCACCTCGAGCCGCTCCGCTACAAAACTAAAGCCCATGGCTTGCAAGCTAAGATAGAGGTCGTCATAGGCCATCTCGCTCAGCCGCCCGGCAGCTTCGGTCAGGCTGCCGATGGTAAGCCGCGCTTGCAAGAAGCTGCCGACACAGAGCGCCACCCGCGGCGCCAGCCAGTCCACCCCCTCCCAGGTCGCCACCCCCCGGACGGCCTGGCCCTCAGTTAGCAGCGCCACAGCGTTGGCTTGCAGCAGGTGCAGGCCGGTTTGCCGCTCGAGCGCCCCCTTAGCCGCCCGGTGCCAGGCTAAGCTGCCGACATACCCCCGCGCATCGGCCAGCTTGGCATGCAGCTCGGCCATTAGCGTGCCGGGTGGCGGGTTTAGCACCGCGCCGTCAGAAAGCATATAAACCGTGTCGAGGCTGGTGCTAATCAGCAGGGTGTTCAGCCCTCCCAAGGCGCAGGCGTAGGCCGCCTCGCTGCCGCTGACCCCCGCCCCGACCACGATCAGGTCGTATGAGTGCCCAGCCACCAGGTTAAGCGTCGAACCCCTCGAGCAGCGGGAAGGGCTGGCGGCGGCCCGGCGCCCGCAGCACCGCGTGCGAGCCATCGGGCAGGCGCTGATAGATCAGCACCCCCTTGCTGTGGCCCAGCGCCTCAACGGTCTGCGAGGCGTCTACCATCACCCGCAGGTGAATGGGCAAGCGGCTCTGCAAAAAGCCCAGCTCGTAGCGCTCCGCTGCCTCCAGGCGGTAACCAAAAAACACCTCCGGCGGCAGCGCAGCGCTATAGATGCAGGTCAGCGACTGCGCCTCACCGGCGCGGTAGAGAGCGGTCGCTTCCCACGCGATGGCCTGAGCCTCCTCCGGGCCGACTAGCGCTAGCTGGGCCTGCCCCATGTCGCCGTAAAAGGCGGCGGGCAGGCTCTTGGACTGCACATAAAAGCCCGCTTCGCCCAGCACCAGCTCCATCGCCTGATTAGCGTAAGAGCGGCCCGTCACCTGCTGCTTTAGGTAGGCGATGGCGAGGCCGTAATACCGGTCGTGGCGCTCCTCGAACGCCTCCCAGTCAGGGTCGAGGAAGGCGATGTCGGTATTGACTTCAAACGGCGGCAGGGTATTCAAGGTCGTTCTCCTACATGTATGGCCGAGACGCCGAAGCTCTGGAGCTTATAGCGCACCTGGTTAAAGCCCGCCTGGTACAGCATGGCCGCCAGGGCCTGCGGCTGCGGAAATTGTAACACCGAATCCGGCAGATAGCGGTACGCGCTGCGGCGCCCTGATACTAGGCCGCCAATCAGGGGCAACACCCGCCTAAAGTAGAGGCCGAAGAGACGGCCAAACGCCCCTTCCGGCGGCGGAAACTCCAGCACTACCAGCCGCCCGCCGGGGCGCAAGACGCGGTAAAACTCGCTTAGCCCTCGCTGGTAATCAGCAAAGTTGCGCAGCCCGTAAGCGATCGTCAGCACGTCAAAAGACTCGTTAGGATACGGTAGGTTTAGCCCGTCCCCCTCCTCCAGCCTCACCGCCAGCCCTTGTTGGGCCGCCTTGCGCCGAGCTAGCTCGAGCATCGCGGGGACGAAATCGACCCCCACCACCTCAGCCTCGGGGCGATAGCGCTTTAGCCACAGGGCCAGGTCGGCAGTGCCGGTAGCCACGTCAAGAATCCGCTGAGGCTGCTTTTCCAGGGCTACCTGAGCCGCCTCCAGGCGCCAGTACCGATCCAAACCTAGGCTCAGCAGGCGGTTTAGCAGGTCGTAACGCCGGGCGATAGCGCCAAACATCGCCCGCACGCTGGCGGCTTTGTCGTTAGGGGTGGGCTCTGGCACCATGCCGAGTGTAACATGCCGTCGCGTTCATGCAGCCGAGCCTTGGAGGCTATGTGGCGAAGCGACCCATTCGACAAGAGTTCGGCGTGCGCCTTGCCCTGAGCCCTTCGACCTGCGGATACTCGCAGGTTCGCTCAGGACGAAGGGTCAGGGCCAGCCTCGGGCTGGGCGTGCGGGGAGCAATCCCCCCTCCCACACCCTCCCCCATACACAGGGGGGGAGGGCCGGGGTGGGGGTGCTGAGGGACAAAGTGCTCGCCACGACAAGTGGGGGGTTGCTTCGTCGCTAACGCTTCGGGGTACTTCGTGAACGCAACGACAAACAAGGGGGGTTGGGGGGATTTAGGGGGGTGTGGAGTTAAAGCGGTGCGCGAGCGCACCCTACGGGGTTACTTTCATCCTTGGTACGCCTGCGCTCAGAATAAAGCAGTTGTCAGCGCTGACGTTGGCGGCGTCGCTCGGCACGCTCCTGCCTAGCTTCCTCGGCCTCCCTTCGGATGAACACGATCTTCTCCTCCGGGGTCATGTCCGCCATCTCCTCAGCCAAGCGGTCGCGCACCTTGCGGACCTCGGCAACCGCGTCATAGCTCTTAACCTTCGTTGCCACCGCCAATCACCTCCTTCGGACTTCTAATTTCCAGCATGCTGTATCCACACACGAGATTCACCCCGTTGAAGCCTCTGATACGCCTTAAGTTCACTATGTGCTTGAAGTTCCAGGACAGGAGAACATCGACCCTAGCGAGCGTCGCTAGGGCGATGTGCAAGGCGTCCGCCTCGAACCTCTGCGTCACCACGCCAGCAGCGATATAAGAACCGGCCAGGGCCTCAGCCCCTGCTGACAGCTGCACATACTCGGCACCCGAGTCGAAGAGCTCGTCGAGCAACTGCCGTATCTGCTCGGGCGCACGCCGCGTTTCGGCTTCCGTGACCTCCGAGATGACGGGAATCATCTCGCCTGCGCGAATGAGCTCGAGCAGGGCCTCGGTGTCCTCCCGAAACTCGCTGTCGAAAGCGCCCCCGAGGACGGAGCTGTCCAGATAAACACGCAGTTTCATCACTTCACCTTGAGCCTCGGCCCTTTGCTACGGCTTCGCCCCGGTGCTTCTCTAAAAATATCACACAAGCTGGCCCAATAAGGCGGGTTGGGGGGATTTAGGGGGGTGTGGAGTTAAAGCTAATAGCCACGATGATGCAAAGCGATATCCTCGATCAGTATCGCTCCCCGTTTGGTATCGACACGAAAGAGAATGCGGTAATTCCGTACCCTGCGCCGATAACCTTGACGACCACGCAGCTTTTTGACGTCGCCCAGCGTCCAGTCCTCAGCCATCGCTGCAAGGGCATCTTCAATGGCTGCGCATGGTTGCGAGCAAGTTCGCCCAGGACTTTATCGGCTCGGCGGCTTAGGAGGATCCGGTACGGCGCTGCCACGGTACATAGTCACCATAGTCGTCAATATGGTCGGGCCTGGACGCCTCAACGCCATCCAAAATCGCAACTTCATCTGGCAAAGGCTTCGCTTCGGGCAGCGTAAGATCCGCAATGAACCTCTGCAGCGCGCGTAACTCGGCTTCCCCAAGCTGCTCTATCTCGCGCTGAAGTTTCTCCTTGAGGCTATGCACGACACGAGCTTACCACAACCGGCGGCGCTGTTTAGACCTCAAGCAGACGCGGCTTGGGGCAATCCCCCCGGCCTACGGCCACCCCCCTTAATAAGCAACCGTCTTAAAAGTCAAGTAGCCGGAGTGGGCACAAGTGGGTGTTGCCAAGGAGTATGGGAACGAAGCATGGCGTTCAAGATCACCAGGAGCTTGCGCATGCACGCTACCAGCGCCACCTTCTTGGCTTTGCCTTGGGCCAGCAGCCGCTCATAGAAAGCAGCGATCACAGGGTTACTCCGCCGCGCCACCAGTGCTGCCATATAGAGCGTGGTGCGAACGGTTGCCCTGCCACCCCAGGTCCCTCGCTGTCCGCGCAGCAAACCGCTATCGCGATTGAGGGGAGCAACCCCAACCAAGGCGGCGACTTGCTT
>JAGXSJ010000068.1 GCA_018333895.1 Truepera sp. | reverse complement strand
TTAGCGAGCCGGGCAAGCTCTTTCTCCCTATCGGACCTTGCACCGGGTGGGGTTTACCTAGCTGCCGGTGTTACCACCAGCACTGGTGCGCTCTTACCGCACCGTTTCACCCTTACCAAGGGGCGACTGCCGCCCTGGCGGTCTGCTCTCTGTTGCACGTGCCGTCGCCTTACGCGCCCAGGTGTTACCTGGCACCCTGCCCTGCGGAGCCCGGACTTTCCTCAGCTATGAAGCCGCGATCAGCTCCCTCTCACCGCCATATTGATTGTAGCACAACGGTTATCCGCTGAACGGCGTAAGCCAGCAATAAAGCGCAGGTGGGCTAGCCCACCTGCGCTGAGCGGTTACTAACGGTTCAGGCTACAGGGTGCGGAAGTCAGTGACTTGGATCTCGCCGCCGATGATCCGCTGCCGGATCTCTTCAAGCTGTGCGACCAGCGACTCCGGGATGAGCGCGGCATTGAACTCGTCGAGCGCGAAGCCTACGCCATCCTCAGCCAGCCCGAGGCTCTGGGTGCCGCCCGTGAAGGTGCCGTTGACCACGTCGAAGACCGCACTATAGGCGGCAACGTCGACGCGCTTGAGCATGCTGGTAAGGCCGTGGTTCAAAGTGGCCGGATTGTTGTCGGTATCGCCCAGGAAGTTCTGGTTGGAGTCTACGCCGATGAAGAACACCGGAATGGTGCCGGCACCGCACCTAGCGGTATAAGCAGCCGACTTGGCGAGGGCAGCCACCTGCGCGGCCAGCGGAGTCTCGCGCACCGGCGCGGTGGGGGTAAAACACATGGTCTCGTTGGCGAAGTCGATTACACCATTACCCGAGGCGCCCGCAGCAGCGTAGATGATATCGGCGCCCTGGGCGTTCTGCAACGTAGCCAGCTCTTTAGCCCTGGCCGGGTCGTTCCAGGCTGCCGGCGTCACGCCGACGTAGTTCGACAGCACGGTGCAGTTCGGGCAGGCATACTTGACGCCTTCTTCAAAGCCCAGGTTAAAGGCGCGGATCAGCGGGATATCCATGCCGCCCACGAAGCCGACCACTCCGGTCTGGCTCAGCGTCCCGGCGATCACCCCGACCAAGAAGCTACCTTCCTGCTCGCGGAACAGCACGCTGCGCACGTTGGGATTCTCGGCGACCGAGTCGATCAGCACGAAGGAGGTATTGGGAAACTCGCTGGAGACAGCCTGAATGGCATCGCGTTGCAAGAAGCCGGGGGCGATGATCAGGTCGGCGCCTTCCAGGGCGATGCGGCGCTGCCCGTCAGCGGCGGTGCCGGGCGTCCCTTCGAACTCGAGCACATCGATTTCGTACTGAGCGCTAAGCTCGTCTACGGCCCGGATCAAACCCTCCCAGGTACCTTGGTTGAAGGAGCGGTCGAATTTCCCACCGGCATCAAAGGTGATGCCGAAGATGAAGTCTTGTGCGAACGCTAGACTTAGCGACAGCACAGCGATAAGAACGATTAATCGGCGCATGGTTCCTCCCAAAAAATCAGTAGTCAAGTAGTCACAGCGGTTTTCACAAATACTGAGTCGCCTTAGCGCAGGTATCATCTCTGCAAAGGCGCCCTGGAGAACGATTTGCAGTCCTGCGAGCACCCGCAGGATCAAACCAGATGATACCTGCTATCAGTAGCCAGAATTCAGTAGAGGCGACCACGTGGGGTTGCCCTATTTTTATCTGCGGTACGCCTTCGCTTGGCCCCTTCGCTGCGCTCAGGACAAGGCTTCGCTGATGGTGAACGAACGTTTGTGAGTGATTCCTCCTTTAGGATGCATTGAGCCCGAGCATATCACGGCGCCAGGACTTGCAAATGAGGCGGCGATGAAGGATTCCCAAAGCAAGCTGGGATCCCCACCCCAGCTATACTGGGGGGTGTGTCAGACCTTGATTATTGGCAGCGCCACGCCGACGAACTGCGCGCCCGTTTGCGCGAGGCCAATTACCGCTACCACGTCCTCGATGCCCCACTAATCAGCGATGCTGAGTATGACGCGCTGCTCTATGAGCTGCACCAGCTCGAAGAGCGGTATCCCGAACTGCGTGCGGTCAATTCGCCCACCCAAGCGGTAGGCTTTGCGCCGCAGGCGTCTTTTGCGGTCATCACCCATCCCCACCCCATGCAGTCGCTCGATAACGCCTTTAACTGCCGCGAGCTGGCCGACTTTGAAGCCCGCTGCCAGCGGGTGCTAGCCTCTCAGGAGCCCTTGGACTATCTGGCTGAGATGAAGATCGACGGCTTATCGGTTAACCTCTACTATCGCGATGGCCTCCTGCTGTGGGCTGCTACCCGCGGCAACGGCCAGGAGGGCGAAGATGTTACCTTCAACCTGTTAGGCGTCCCTGGCATTCCGCCGCGGATTGAGGGGGCACCCCTTGAGCTAGAGGTGCGTGGTGAGATCTACCTGTCACGGCAGGAGTTCGAGCGGATCAACGCTGAGCGCGAGGAGGCGGGTGAACCGCTCTTTAAGAACCCCCGCAACGCCGCCGCCGGGACGGTACGCCAGCTCGATCCGAAGGTCAGCGCGGCGCGTAAGCTGCAAGCTTACTGCTACGGGGTAGGGGAGCCCCGTGCCCTGGGGGTAGGGCGGCAGTCTGAGTTGCTGGCTTGGCTTGAGAACCACGGTTTCCGGGTCAATCCGCTGCGCCGGCGGGTCACCGGAGCCGCGGAGGCCTGCGCCGCTGCCGAAGCGTGGCAGGCGCGGCGGGCAGAGCTAGAGTACGAGGCTGATGGCGTCGTGTTTAAGGTTGACGACTTAGCGTTGCAAGAGGAGCTTGGCAGCACCAGCCGCGCCCCCCGCTGGGCCATCGCCTACAAGTTCCCGGCCCAGGAGGTGGCCACTACGCTGCGCGGCATCACCTGGCAGGTCGGGCGGACCGGCAAGCTCACGCCGGTAGCCGAGCTCGAGCCCCGCCTGTTGGAGGGGACTGAGGTCTCCCGCGCTACGCTGCATAACCCCGGCTTCATCCGCAGTTTAGACCTCAGAGTCGGCGATCGGGTGGTGGTGCATAAGTCCGGCGGCATCATCCCTGAGATTTTGCGCGTGCTGGTCGAGGAGCGCCCCGACGGGTTGGCCCCTTGCCCGATTCCCACCATCTGCCCCGACTGCCAGGCACCCCTCGTCGAGGACGGGGCCAATCTCCGCTGCGTCAATCCGGCCTGCCCGGCGCAGCGGTTAGCCCGTCTTAGCCACTTCGCCTCACGCCACGCTATGGAGATCGAAGGCTTGGCCGAGAAGACGCTGGCGCAGCTGCTCGAGGCCGGTCTGATCCATGATATCCCTGACGTTTACGACCTTACCGCCGAGCAGCTCTTGGCGCTTGAGGGGTTCGCCGAGCTCTCAGCTACCAAGTTGGTCGAGCAGATTCAAGCGTCGAAAGCGCGCCCGCTCGAGCGCCTGATCTTCGCCCTCGGCCTGCCGCAGGTAGGGCGGCGCACCGCGCAGCGGTTGACCAGTGCTTTTGGGTCGCTCGAGGCCTTGCAACAGGCGACCGTTGCCGATCTGATGGCCCTACCCGATATCGGCGAAGCGACTGCTACCGCCATCGTGCAAGCGCTGCAACAGCCTGCCATCCAGGCGCTACTGGAGGGGCTGCGCGCCCGCGGCGTCAATCCGCGTGCCTCAGCACAGACCTCAGGAGCTGCCCTCAAAGGGCTGAGCTTCGTGCTGACCGGCACGCTCAGCGAGCCACGCGAGCGGGTCAAGGCGCGCCTAGAAGCCTTAGGCGCTCGGGTATCCTCCGCGGTGAGCGCCAAGACCGACTATCTGGTAGCAGGGCAGGACCCCGGCTCCAAGCTGGTCAAGGCCGAGGCGCTGGGGGTCAAGGTTATAGATGAGGCGACTTTGCGCGATCTGGTGGCGAAAGCCGTGATATAACGCAACAAAAGAGTCACGAGTGGAAATATCGTGAAATATATAACTAAAGGTCATGGCGTGGCGGTTGCGAGTTCCCCGATGCGCCTTAATTACCAAGGTAGAGCGGGCATTTTGCTTTCGATAGACAGCTAAAACGCGCCGTTGTGTGGTAAAAATTAGTTTATGCCCCAACCCTGCCTGGAGTTCATCGACGGCAACGAGGCCATCATGCGCGGCGCACTCGACGCCGGTTGCGACTTTTTTGCCGGCTATCCGATCACGCCCGCCACCAGCCTGCTGCTAAGCGCCATCCGCGAGCTGCCCAAGGTGGGCGGTATCGCCGTGCAGGCCGAGGACGAGATCGGCGGCATCTCGATGTGCATCGCCGCCAGCATGGCCGGGAAAAAGCCCCTGACTGCCACCAGCGGCCCCGGCCTCAGCCTCTACAGCGAGAGCCTGGGCCTGGCTATCATGGGTGAGGTACCGCTGGTGATTGTTGACTCACAGCGGATGGGCCCGGCTACCGGCGGCGCCACCACGCACGGCGAGGGGGATATCCAGTTCGCCCGCTGGGGGACGTCCGGCGGCTACCCGCTGATCGTGTTAGCGCCGCGGGACCTGCGCACTAGCTACGAGCTGACCGTGCATGCTTTCAATCTGGCCGAGCGCTACCGGACGCCGGTGCTGCTCATGACCAGCAAGGAGCTGTCGCTGACGCGGCGCAGCGAGGATACCGCCACCTGGCAGGCGCCGGCTCTGTTTAAGCGCCGCTATTACCGCGGCGAAGAGGCAGAGTTCTTACCGTACCGGATTGAGCCCGGCCACGACGTGCCGGCTTTTCTCCCTATCGGCGCGGCGGTACAGGTGCGCTTTACCACCAGCATCCACGGCCCGGACGGACAACTGACAAGCGACGTCATTAAGCGGCGGGAGAAGCTCGAGCACTTAAGCGCTAAAATTGCCTGGGATAAGCCCGGCGTGAGCCTTTACGACTACGATCCGCAAGCGGACGCGGCGGTGCTAATCGTTTCCTATGGCTTTGCGGCCCAGGCTGCGCTTGATGCGGTAGATGAGCTGCGCCAGCAGGGAGTAAGGGTGTCGAGCCTGGTCCTGTATACGCTATGGCCGGTGCCGGAAGGGATCTTGCGCGAAGCGCTCGCCAGGCACTCTCACATAGTGGTGCCGGAGCACAACAACGGCCAGTATTGGCTCGAGCTTGAGCGGCTCGCCGACCGGCGCTTTATCAGCCTGCAACGGTTTGACGGGACGCTCATTAGCCCGGCCGAGATAATGCAAGCGGTGCTCGACGCAGTAACTGTGGAGGTGGTGCTGTGAACCCTGACACCAGCGCGCCCTATCTGACGGCGCAAGAGTATCCGTTCTGCCCCGGCTGCGGCCACGGCCTGATCTTAAATGCCCTGGGTCACGCCCTCGGCAAGTTGCAGCTCCGCCCCGAGCAAGTAGCGGTGGTTACCGATATTGGCTGTGTGGGGCTATCAGACGCCCACCTTAAGGTCCACACCTTCCACGGCCTGCACGGGCGCAGCGTCGCCTACGCTGGCGGCCTCAAGCTAGCCCGCCCCGACCTGCACGTGATTGTGCTGATGGGCGACGGGGGCACCGGCATCGGCGCTGGGCACATCCTGGCGGCGGCGCGGCGCAACAGCGGCATCACCGTGCTGGTGTTTAACAACTTCAACTTCGGCATGACCGGCGGCGAGCACTCGGTCACCACCTTCAGCGGAGCGCGCACCGTCACTACCCCTTTGGGCAACCCCGAGGTTCCCTTCGATATAGCGGGGACGGTCGCTCTGAACGGTGCCTCGTTCGTGGCCCGCAAGCCGAGCACCGACCTCGACCTCTTTGACGTAATCGCTCAGGCTATCGCCACCCCCGGCTTTGCCCTGATGGATATCTGGGAGCTCTGTACCGCCTACTTCGTCCCGGCTAACCAGTTCACCGGCAAGCTGTTTCACGACTATGCCGCCCGCGCCGGGTTGCAGATGGGCATCATCAAAGAGGCGCGGCGGCCCACCTTTGAAGCACACGCCCAGCAGCTCATCGCCCGGAGCGAGCCCCCTCAGCCGCCGCGGGGGCTTGCGGTCCGCTTCCCTGAGGTCACTCGGGATAGCGGCTCGTCCGGACTTACCCGCCGCACCGGGCTGCTGGTAGCCGGCTCGGCCGGTGGAAAGGTGCGCAGCGCCGTCGGCCTAATCGCTCAGGCCGCCATGATGAGCGGCCTGCACGTCAACCAGAAGGACGACTACCCGGTCACCATCAAGACCGGCCACTCGGTCAGCACGCTGGTCCTCGATCCTCAGCCGATGCGCTTTGGCATGGTGACGGTGCCGGAGATGGTGGTCATCTTGGCGCCGGAGGGCTTGCACCACATCCGCGCTCAGCTGGCCCAGCTGCCCGCTAGCACTCGGGTCTACGCCGATGCGAGCCTTAACCTGCCCGCTACTAACGCTGCCGTTACCTTGCTCGACACCGCCGGGCTGCGCCGCGCCGTCGGCAAGGAGAATATCGCGCTGGCCCTAGCTGCTAAGGCGCTGATCGCGAGCGGCGCGCTCCCGGTTGAGGCGCTCACGGCCGCCATCGAGCTGACACTTAACCCTGCCTACCAGGCTAAGGCGCTTGCTGCCGTTGCGCTGGGCTGCGAGTTGTAGATTTTACGTCTCCTACCGCGTTGACAGCCCTTCAGTAGCGTGCTATGCTTCCTGTGAAGAAGGGCGCCGTAGCCAAGTGGTAAGGCAGAGGTCTGCAAAACCTCCACTCACCGGTTCGAATCCGGTCGGCGCCTCCAGCCCATTGCAAAACGAGCTGCTACCGGGTAAGCTTAGGTGCTTAGGCGCGTAGCTCAGTGGGAGAGCGCTACATTGACACTGTAGAGGTCGGCGGTTCAATCCCGCCCGCGCCTACCAAAGAAAAAGCCGTCAGGGACGGTGAAGCGAAACCCCTGCCAAGTGCAGGGGTTCTGCTGCTGAGTCGTGTTAATGCAAATGTTAATGCAACTCGGCGCGTCGGACATGGCCAGGTAGAACGCGGCATATAGCCGATGCTCTCTCGCCACGTCGAGAAATCTTGCGGCCTGTTCGGGTTCCCACAGCGTCATGTCTCGCGGCGCCTCCGGCAGCGGATCGACGGCTTCAACTGGGTTGCGGGCTACTAACTGCCAGCGGAGGGTGTGGATGCAGGCGTCGAGTGTCGCTGTGTCAACGCCCTTTGCCTCGCCGTTGACCATGCGTTAGACGGTCCCTTGGGCCAGGCTGGACTCTTTCATCAGGCGGTAGGGGTAATGCCGTTGATAGCTATGTCAATAACTGGTAATACAGGGGTAGAGCAACGGCCGCTTGCTTCGGATGTTGCCCGTGGCGCAAGTATCCGCGTTACCAGCTCGTTGGCTTCTGGATGGTCTCGCCCGAAGGCGTCGTGATCGTCGGTGGGAACTGAGCTGCAGACAGAAGGGCTAGCGGCAGCGTCTTGTGCTTGTCCGATGCCTTGCGCAACCGGGTGGCCGCAGCCCGCCTGGGATCGCGTGCTGGCACATAGACGGTCATGCTCAGGTGGGGAAAGCGCTGTTTGATCAATTCGACGGCAGGCAGAAGGTCTTCGTCACCCGACACAAGCACCATCCGGTCGCACGAGCCCTGGTAAGCGTCGTCGAGCATCTGTAACGCAATTTTGACATCAGTTCCTTTTTCTTCGGGTGCTCGAAACTCGCGCACCCCCCGATACCGGCAGTTTGTCACGTTGCAACGCACGATCTTCTGTTTATAGCGCCCGTGTTGAATGCCGACGAGGGGCGTTGTTCTTAGCGCTCTCAGGTACGTTTCCTGGTTAGCCCGATTGGGTCCGTCGATCAGCGCCGTAAAGTACCAAATCTTCCGAATCTCATCGTCTTGCCGCAACAGCGTAAAAAAGCGCTCGAGGTTCAGCCATTTGTAGGGACCCCTTCTTAGCGCGCCATAGTATAGGTTGAAGCCATCGACGTAGATCGTGCTGTGCTTGGGCATGCGCCAGCATACAAAAAAGAGACAGCCATATAGGCTGCCTTACCGGGTGTGACCCCGGAGAGTTGTATCCATACTGTAAACAATCCGTTGCGCATTGTCAAATGGCAGCGCACCTTCGGCAGCAATTCGAAGTGAACGTATGGTGAAGGTGCAGCAGTGTACGCAGTTTGAGCGTCAGCGTCAGATCTCGGGCTGTTTTAGAGGCGAGGGGGTAAGGTACTTCTGTCGCATCAGGGGGTACATCCTTCGTTGCACTCAGGACAGCGTCTCGACCTTGCGCAAACAGGGGCTTAATGTCCTCGCGGGTCTAGAGAGTGTCTTTCGGGGCAATCCGCTCAGGCCTCAGGTGGGGGCTGAGTAGTTACGCGATCTTAGCCAATCGGCGCAGGCCGGTTCAAGCCCGCTAGGGCTCGAGCCATGAGGTATACTGAGTTGGCCTCTCCCAAGGCCACGACCAATTCCGGCCCGCCCCGGAAGGGGCGGGCGGTCGAGTCTACTATCGAGCCGGGCTGCTCTTATACCACACCCTTAGCTAAATCGTTGAAGCGTACATGGGCGCTGTGAAACTGCAACTCCACAGTACCGACAGGGCCGTTGCGCTGTTTGCCGACGATGACCTCGGCGATGCCGTGCTTTTCGGACTGTTTGTCATAGTACTCATCACGGTAGATGAACATCACCAAATCTGCATCCTGCTCTATCGCCCCGCTCTCACGCAGGTCCGACAGCATGGGCCGTTTGTTGGGGCGGCTCTCTACCGCCCGAGAGAGCTGGCTCAGCACCAGCACCGGGATGTCTAGCTCTCGTGCCAGCGCCTTTAAGCTGCGCGAAATGACCGAGATCTCCTGCTGGCGGTTCTCTCCCATGCTGGTCTTGGCACCGGCGTGCATCAGCTGCAAGTAGTCGACGATAATCAGCCCCAAGTCGTGCTCGGCCATCAGGCGGCGGGCGCGGCTGCGCAGCTCCATGGCGCTTAGGTCGGCGCTGTCGTCTATGAATAGTTTAACCTCCGACATCTGCCCGGCGGTATTGGCCAGGCGCTGGAAGTCGCGATCAGAAAGCTGGCCGCTTTTGACTCGGCTCATATCTACGCGGGCCTCGCTGCACAGCATGCGCATCACTAGCTGCACCGCCGACATCTCCAGCGAGAATACCCCCACGGTCCGTTTTTCGCGCAAGGCGGCGTTGAGGCCGATAGTCAGCGCCAGGGCGGTTTTGCCCATGCTGGGGCGGGCCGCTAACACATTGAGGCTGCTCGGTTGCAGGCCAGCGGTGAGCAAGTCCAGCTCTTTAAAGCCGGTGCGCAGGCCCGAGACCGGGTCGGGGCTGTTAAACAGCTCCTGAATATGCTGGAAGGTGTCATGCACCAGCGAGCCCATACCGGCGAAGTGATGGGTGCGTTTGTTGCTGGAGAGGTCGAAGATGCTGGCCTCGGCCTTATCTAGCACCTGCTCGAGCGGCATGGCCTGATCGTAAGCGGTCTGCATGATCTGACCACTAGCGGCGATTAGCTCGCGCAGCACAGCTTTTTCCAAGACGATCTTGGCGTAGTTCTCGGCATACGCTGCGGTCGGCACCGAGTCGGCTAGGCCGATTAAATAGGGCACGCTGCCGATCGCCTCCAGCTCGCCGGACTGGCGCAGCTCCTCGGTCAGCGTGACTAAGTCCATCGGCTCGCTACGCTGGTGCAGGCGCTCGAAGGCGCGGTAGATCTTGCGGTGCCCCTCCTTGTAGAAGTGCTCCGGGCGGAGCATCCCTTCGAGATGGGAGTAGGCCTCGTTGTCGAGCAGGATGCTGCCCAAGACGCTCTGCTCGGCTTCCAGGTTCTGCGGTGGGGTGCGGCTCTCCATTGGACCTACCGTTCCGATTCTATAACTAGAGGAAAGAGTAGAAAAGAGTGGACGAACTATGATGAGGGCCTACCACTCTTTTCTCACTCCTCTGTTCTCACTCCTAAGTCGTAGGCCATGTCGAGTACAATAGCCCAATGATCTGGCTGCTGCTAGCACTCGTTGGCTCTTACCTGCTAGGCGCCCTGCCGCTGGGTAGCCTGCTGATTAAGCGCGTGACCGGCTTTACCCCGCGCGAGATGAGCGCCCATAACCTTGGGGTCGAAAACCTAATGCACTTTGTAGGTCGACCGCTGGCGCTAGCCTCGTTCGGCCTCGACCTGCTCAAGGGATTCGTAGCGCTAGCGCTGTTTGCGGGCAGCCCCTGGGCGGCGGTTGGGGTCTATCTGGGGCACCTCTACCCCTTGCCGCTTAAGGAGCTGCCGCGGGGCCGTGGCAACGGCGTGTTGTTGGGTGTGCTGGCCGGGCTCTGGGCCTTTGGCGGGCTTTCCTGGTTGGCGGCGGCCGTGCCGGTGGTGGTGTACGCAGGCGTCCTGGCCCTGAGCGGCTATGTGGCACTGGCGACGCTGGCCGGATTGGCCGCCTTGGTGGTGGCGACGGTGGTGACCGGGCCGACAGCGCTGGCCGTGGCGACCCTGCTCATTGCGACGCTAGCTTTGTGGCGGCATAAGGCCAGCCTGATGCGCCTGCTGGATCAGACCGAGCCTAAGCTGGGCGAGTCGCTGCCGGTGCGCGCGCGCGACCCCGGAGTCGTTACGGCTGCGTTCATGATCCATCCGCTAAGCCTGGACGACCTGTGGCAGCCCGGCAGCCAGCGCTGGCTCAGACCGCTCTATCAGCGCGGACTGCTGTCGGAGGCGACCATTCGCAAACTCACCCCGCACTTCAGGCCGCTCAAGCAGGGGGAGATCAAGGGGGTGCGGCTGGCTGATGGACGCGAACTCCGCCTGATGCTGCTTACCGGGCCGCTGTTGCCGGACCAGATCCGCTACCAGCCCGAGGTGGCTACCAGGATGGCTAGCCAAGGGGCCAGGCTGGCCTACGAGCTTGGGGCCGAGGCGTTCGGCTTGGGAGCGTTCTGGTCCACCGTCGGTAACAAAGGGCTAGATGTTCAGGAGGCCGTGCCGGAGATCCACATCACCAACGGCGGGGCGTATACCGCGGCGACCGTCAAGGCGGCGGTGCCGGGGCTGCTGGCTAGCTTCGAGGCGGAAGGGGGGTCGCTTAAGCGGGCTTGTGCGGCGGTGGTAGGAGCTAATGGGGTGGTCGCCTTCGGGGTAGCGCGGATGATCGCCGGTGAGGTGGCTGAGCTGATCTTGATTGGGCGTGACTTGGAGCGGCTTAACCGCAGCGCCGAGACCTTGCGCCGCAAGTTCCCGCAGACTGTGGTCACCACCAGCACCGAGGTGGCGGCGTGTGCGGCGGCGGATCTGGTCTTTACTGCCACCTCCGATCCAGCTCCGGTCCTGTTTGCCGAGCACGTCAAGCCAGGGGCCTGGCTCTTCGACCTGGGCCGCCCGGCTGATGTGGATGACTCGGTGCGCCGCGTCCCCGGTGTCCACATCGTTCCTGGTGGCGTGGTCCGCCCGCCTGGCGCTATGCAGAGCTTGATCGACCTGCATTTTGGCGACGGCCTAGTGCCAGCCTGCCTGGCCGAGACCATGATTATGACGGCTACCCGGGCCTTCGACCGCAAGTCGCTGGGGCCGCAGACCAAGACGGCAGATATCGACTTCTATCTGGAGGCGGGGGCGCGTCTGGGCTTTGAGATCGTCACCCGCGACGAACAGGTTGCGCCGCTCGAGCTGGCCCGGTAATGCCCCGTTTTCGCCTGCTTGGCGACTTTGCTACCCGTGACGCCGAGACCGCGCTGCTCTGGCAGGCGGGCTGCTCGGCTATCGAGCAAGACGGTGCCGAGCTGGTGGCCTACTTCCCTGAGCGGCTTAATCTGCCGCTCTTGGGCCGCTGGGAGGAGGTGCCGGAGACCGATTGGCTGAAGCGCTACTATGCCGAACTCAAGCCAATCCTGCTAAGCCGCCTGATAGTGGCGCCCTCCCACTGCGAAATGGTTGGGCGAGGCCTTGTTGTGCCTGAGCCAAAATTGGTGATCCGGCTCGACCCCGGCAGGGCCTTTGGCACTGGGCATCACGTCACTACCCGCCTGGCCCTGGAGGCACTGAGCCGGCTTACGCTGAGCGGCAAGACGGTGATCGACGTAGGAGCAGGCTCAGGCATCTTGGCCATCGCCGCTGATCTGCTGGGAGCTGCCGTGGCTTATGGACTGGATAACGACCCGGAAACCGTGCCGATCGCCCGCGATAACGCCCAACTTAACGGCTCACGAGCAGAGTTTTATCTTGGAGCCTTGGACGAGACGACCCCCGCAGCTAGCGCCGACGTGGTGGTTGCTAACCTCTACGCCGAGCTGCACCAGCAGCTAGCCCTTCACTACCGCCGGGTGCTCCGCCTTGGCGGAGAGCTTATCCTGAGCGGGATTCTGAGCGAGCGGCTGCCCGCAGTAGTGGCCGCCCTGGAGCCACTAGCCGATACTACGGTTGCCCAAGAGGACGGTTGGGCGCTGGTTTACGCCCGCTTGCTATGAGAGTCCATCGCGTGTTGGTAAGCCCGTTAACGGTCGGTGAGGTCCGGTTGCTGGGGCGCGAAGCGTATCACCTGGTGCAGGTGCTGCGGGTCAAACCCGGTGACGCGGTGCGGGCCTTTGACGGTGGTGGCCTGGAGGCCGAGGGGGTGGTGCAGCAGGTAGCAGGCCCGGTGGTAGTGCTCAAGTTGTTTGAGCCCCAGCCTACCGAGCGCGAGGTGGTCATCCCCATTACGCTGGCGCTAGCGCTGTTAAAGGGCGACAAGCTGGCCGAAGTAGTGCGCCAGGCGACCGAGCTGGGCGCTGTGCGCTTTATCCCTTTCGTGAGCCGGCACTGCGAGGTGCGCGAGCTGTCCCCGCAGCGCCTGACCCGCTGGCGGCGGATTGCGCAAGAGGCCGCCAAGCAGTCGGGGCGGAGCGTAGTGCCCGAGGTAAGTGAACTACTTGGGCTCGAGCAGCTCCCCAGCCTAGCTGAGCGGATGTTAGTAGCCCACCCTTACGCCGATACGACGCTCGCGGCCCACTTGCAGCAGGCGCCGCTCGTGCCGCACCAGCCGCTGCTGCTAGTAACCGGCCCCGAAGGAGGCTTAAGAGATAGCGAAATCAGCCACCTGGTGGCGCAGGGGGCAGCGGCGATCCGCCTGGGACCGCGCATCTTACGGGCCGAGACCGCGCCGCTGGCGCTGCTCTCAGCCCTCTTAGTGCCGGAAGGGTTATAACGAGGCGATGCCCCTGGCTATCTCGCGGATGCTCGCCGGTTTGGCCCTCTTGGCGCTATCGTCCTGCGCTTTTACCTATATTCCGCTGATTCCCGAAGCCCGGACGCTGCCACCTAGCCTCGACCTGCGCGGCTCGGCGGGACTGCTTCAGGACGGTGATAGTTTGGCGCTTCACCTTACCTTGCGCGAGGTGCCGGCGGCCGACTGGCTGGCGGTGCAGTGGTACGCGCCAGATAACCGCATAGTCGCCTCCGAGTCGATCTGGGTCGATCCTAGCTCGGCAAGCACGACCAGGGTGTTCTTCTTGCCGGCTGAGGCTACTTGGCAGCCGGGTCTGTGGCGGGCAGTGGTATCGTTCCAAGGCCAGGTCGTCCGGCAGTTTTCGCTTGCGGTGGAAGCGGGCTAATCGTTGCCCGTGACCGGGACCGGTCGGCGGCTAGGAGTGCTGTACCGCGGCTTAGTGCGCTTAGTCATCAAGAGCCGCAGGCCGTTAAACACCACCACCAGCGTCCCCCCCTCGTGGCCCACTACCGCCAGCGGCAGGGGGAGGTTGCCAAATAGCGTGAACAGCACCAGGACAACCATCACCGACACGGCAAAGGTGAGGTTCTGCCGGACGATCCGGTTGGCCCGCTGAGCCAGCCGCCGCGCCGCTACCAGCCGAGAGAGGTCGTCGGAGAGCAGCGCGACGTCAGCCGCTTCGATAGCTACGTCACTACCGGCGGTCCCCATCGCTACCCCGACATGGGCACGGGCGAGCGCCGCAGCGTCGTTGACGCCGTCGCCGACATAGGCGACCTTGGCCTCCCGCTCGAGCCCCTTGACTACTGCCAACTTCTCTTCCGGGAGCAGGTCGGCAAAGATGTCCTCTGCTGCCAGACCGAGCTGTCTGCCGATGTGGTGAGCCGCCTCAGGGTGGTCGCCGGTAATCATGACGATCCGCTCAAAGCCGGACTGGCGCAACTCCGCCAGAGCGTTAGCAGCACCGGGACGGAGGGTGTCGGCTACCGCGATTAAGCCGAGCAGGCGCCCATTGGCCCCGATGATAACCGGGCTCTTCCCTTGAGCCTCGACAGCGGCGAGCTGCTGTTCCTGTAGCGCGCTAAGCTGTATCCCCTGATTAAGCAGCTTGCGGTTGCCGGCCCAGTGGGGGAGACCACCTAGCATGGCCTGCACCCCCCGGCCGGGGACCGCTACTATCTGGCTGGCCGGAGGGGGCGTAAGCCCCTGCTCGCGGGCATAGGCCACGATACTCTGCGCGATCGGATGCTCCGAGTGCGCCAGGGTGGCTGCGGCAAGGCGCAGCAGTTCATGAGCATCGCCGTCAAACGGCACGACATCGCTAACCGTCGGTTTGCCGCGCGTCAGCGTCCCCGTCTTATCGAGGGCCAGCACGGTGCTGGTGCCAAAATCCTCGAGCGCTGCTCCGCCCTTAAAGAGCACTCCGCCCCTAGCGGCGGCGGCCAAGGCCGATAGGATAGCGGCAGGCACACTGATGACTACCGCGCACGGGCTGGCCGCTACCAACAGCGTAGCGGCCCGGTAGAGCGCGTCATCGATGTTCATGCCGAGCAGGAAGAACACTGCCAAGGCTGCCACACTCCCTAGCAGCACCAACACCGTATAACGCTGGCCGAACCAGTCGCTGAAGCGCTGGCTAGGGGCGCGCTGCGACTGCGCCTCAGTAACTAGCGCGATCATGCGGGCCAGGGTCGATTCGCTGGCGCGCTTGGAGACCTTGACCTCTAGCACTCCATAGCCGTTCACCGTAGCAGCAAAGACTAAGTCGCCCGCCGCTTTGTCGACCGGGATGGATTCGCCGGTGATGGTGGCCTGATCGACCGCGCTGAGGCCGTGCTGAATCACCCCGTCAACGGCGATGCGCTCGCCCGGCTTGATGATCACCAGGTCGCCGGGGACGAGCGCTTCGACGGCTACCACTTCGGTTTCGCTCGAGCCCGGAATGCGCCGAGTAGCGCGGTCGGGCCTGAGTTGCAGCAGGCTCTCAACGGCGCGTTTAGTCCGTCCCATGGCGTAGTCCTCGAGCGTGCCCGCTAAGCTAAAGAGGAATAGCAGGATGGCGCCGTCACGCGGTTCGCCCACTGCCGCCGCCGCCAGAGCAGCTAGCACCATCAGCAGGTCGATATCGAGTCGCCCTTTGGCCAGCTCGCGCAGCGCCTCTCGCCCGGCTGGGACGCCGCCAGCCAGATAGGCTAGCAGATAGCAGGCCCACACCCACCATGACTCAGGGGCGATTACACTAACCACGACTCCGGCCAGCAAACCAAAGCCGGTCAGGCCGGTGAGCAGGGCCGCACGCCTTAAGGCGCGGGTCGCCTGCTGGTGCTGGGTAGTTGAGGGGAGGGCTGAGGTCATGGTTTCAAGTATAAATCATAATAGTTCCGATTTCAATCTATGCCGAATTAAGACCTAGCAGTGCGCTGCCGCTACTCTTAGGACAAGGCTACTGGCTTGTGTAGGGGACGCATGTCCTAACTTGACCAGGCCGCTGCGGATTAGCGACCGAGGTTGGGGGTGTGACGCCGTCATGACATGCCGCTGCTAGCATAAGCGCTAGCAGTAGACTGCTAGGTGAGGCGAGCAAGCCGTGCTAAACTCGCAGTGGAAAATAGGGAGGTAGCGCTCATGTAACGTCTGATTACCATCAGCGAAGCGTCGGCCCAAATCGAGCTGAGCCCCATCACTTCTCCTGCGAGTAAACCGCAGGACAGGGCAAGCCTCAGGGCGAAGCCGAAGTGAGTGCGATAACGCGATCATGCGAGGGAGTACGTGGGGTCGCCCCTGCTTGAACGCTTGACTACTGATTCCCGGAGGAAAATCATGAAAGACCTGATGTCGACAGCGAAACTTTTGGCTAGCGCTCTGTGCTTGATCTTGCTGATCTCAGCCCCGCTGGTAGCGGAGGCGCGCACTTACGGTGAGGCGCGCAACGTGATCTTTTTTCATCCTGACGGCTATGGGCTTAGCCATTGGGATGCCCTGCGGATACTCATCGCTGGGCCTGATGGCCGGCTGAATTGGGATCGGCTGCCGCACATCGCCGTCTACACTGGGCATATGGCGGACCATCTGACCGGCACGTCGCATGGCGGAGCGACCACCCACGCCTATGGGGTAAAGGTACACTTTGACAGCTTTGGCCTTGACGGTGCCAACCCGATTACCGCCCTTTCCGGCCAGCAGCAGTCGATAATGGAGGAAGCGGTTGCTGCTGGTTTTGCCACCGCCCTCATTCAGACCGGCTCTGTGACCGAACCGGGTACCGCTGCCTTTGTCGCCTCGGTGCCGGAGCGCGGTGACCATGCGGAGATTGCCCGGCAGGTGATCGAAGCAGGGGTCGATATCATCTTTGGCGGGGGCGAAGCGGCGTTGCTGCCGGCCGGCGTGGCCGGGCGCCATGGCGAGGGGGCGCGCCCTGATAATCTCAACCTCATTGAGAGAGCCAAGGAGCTGGGGTACACAGTTGTTTATACCCGCGACGAACTGTTGGCGCTGCCTCGCAATACCGCTAGGGTGTTAGGCGTCTTTGCTCACGCCCACACCTTTAACGATCAACCAGAGGAGGCGTTGCGTGCTGCCGGGCTGCCGCTTTTTGTGCCTACCGCGCCCACCATCGCTGAGATGGCTCAGGTAGCGCTCGAGCTGCTGGCCAACAACCCAAAAACGGCAGAGCGAGGTTTCTTCATGGTGGCGGAAGAAGAGGCGACCGACAACTTCCCCAACAACGCCAACGCTCCCGGTTCTTTTGAGGCCGGGCGGCGCGCGGACGAGACCTTTGGACTGTTCCGGGAGTTTGTTAGCCGCAACCCGCGCACGCTGCTGTTGACTACCGCTGATAGCAGCGCCGGTAGCAAGAACGTTCTGTCCTTGAGAGACGCCGCTGCTGCGGTAGGCACCACGCGGGTCAACACCGGAGCTGACGGCCAGCCGGTCTCAGCCCCCGTTGATGGGGTTGATGGCGCGGGGACGGCGCCGTTTATCTCGGCGCCAGACAAAAACGGCAACACCTTCCCCTTTGCTGTGACCTGGGCGACCACCTCGGATGTAGCTGGCGGCCTACTGGTGCGCGCCGAAGGGCTCAATGCCGAGCGCGTCAGCGAGCTTGTTGTGGTGGACAACACCGACATCTATCGCCTCATGTACTGGACGCTGTTTGATCGGTGGCTGGAGTAGGGCTCGCAGGAGATATAAGCCGAGGTCTGATGGTGGGGCTGGGCCGCCCTGGTGCAGCCCCACCTAACCTTGACTAGAGCGACCGGGTGTCGGCGTTTAACTCCAACCAGGCGATCTCTTGGGGCGAGAGCGTTACCTCACAGGCTGCTAAGTTGGCCTTAAACTCGGCGCCGCTCTGGCAGCCGACCAGGGCAAAGATATTAAGGGGCTGGTTCATCACGTAAGCCATAGCGACTTGCGGCAGGGTCAGGCCCTTTACCTGAGCCAGCTCCTCGGCCCGCTCTAAACGCCGGAAGTTCTCCTCGACGCAGTACGACTCGACACAGAGCTTATCGAGATAGGCATCGAAGGTGGCCAGGTTATCCCGCCGGAAACGGCCGGAGAAAAAGCCGCTGGCTAAGCTCGACCAAGCAAAGAGGGGCATTCCCTCCCGTTGATACCAGGCTCTGGCCGCTTCGCCCGGCGGCCCGCCGATGCTGACGCAGCCGGCCCAGGGCGCCTTGACCTGCACCGCTAAGCTAAAGTTCGGGCTGCTAGCGGCAAACGGCACTAGGCCGTGCGCCTTGGCGTAGGCGTTGGCCTCTTGCAACCGCTGGTGCGTCCAGTTAGAGCCGCCGAAGGCCCGAATGCGCCCGGCGGCCAAGTGTTCATTCAAAACCTCGACGATGGGGCCGACCGGCACCGTAGGGTCATCGCGGTGAAGCAGGTAAAGATCGAGGTAATCGGTCTTAAAGCGGGCTAACGAATCGTGGATATCGGCGCTGATGTCAAAGGGCGTTACCCTGGCCCGGTCCTGGTTGGGGTGCGCCCCCTTAGCGATAATAACGACCTGGTCGCGGATGCCGCGCTCACTGAGCCAGCGCCCCACAGTGCGCTCGTTATCCCCCTGGCCGTAGACATGGGCGGTGTCAAAAGTATTGCCGCCGAGCGCAAAGATCTCGTCGAGCAGGGCAAAGCTCCGCTTAAGCTCGGTTGAGTTCACCATCACCGTGCCCTGCACTAGACGGGAAAGGGGCTTGTCGATGCCTGGAACATAGCCGTAGTGCATGGTATTTAGGTCTCCTCCGAAAATCAACTATTAGCCGTTAGCGTAGGGGCGAACCTCGTGTTCGCCCTGGTTTCTTTGTGGTGAACGCACGTTAAGGGACAATTTCTACTCCACCGGATACCTTAGCCCCCACTGGTGTCGAATCTCATCGAGCGTCGCCATAATCGCCAGCGTCTCGTCAAGCGGCATCACCGCGCTCTCGAGCCTCCCTGCTCTCAGGCAACGCCCCACCTCGTCGGCTTGGTAGTTATAGCCGTTACCGGCAAACGGCACCTCGATCAGTTGGGGCGCTTGACCGGCTACGGCAAGGGTCATGGCGGTGGCCTTCCACCAGGGGGCGTGGATCTTAAGCCAGCCGTCCGTCCCGATCAACAGCGCCTCTTGCGGGGTAGCGGTCCGAATGGCGCTGGTCAGCGTAGCCAAACGGCCCTTGGTATAGCTCAGGATCACCGCCGACTGTTCGTCTACCCCTGTCTCGCCGAGGTAGGCAGCGCTGTGAACACGCTCCGGACGGCCCCACAGCAGTGAGGCCAGCGACAGGTTGTAGACCCCGACATCGAGCAGCGCGCCGCCCGCTAACTGGGGGTTAAAGAGACGACCCTGGGGGTTAAAGCCAGCGCGAAAGCCAAAATCCACTTGCAGCAGGCGCAACTCGCCGAGCACTCCCTGAGCTATCAGCTCACGCAGCTTGACAAAGAGCGGCAGGAAGCGGGTCCACATCGCCTCCATCACAAAGAGCCCGCGCTCCCTGGCCAAGTTAATGACCGTAGTGGCTTCCTGGGCGTTGACGGTAAAGGGCTTTTCGCACAGCACCGCCTTGCCGGCTTGTAGGCACTGGAGGCTGTTGTCCTGGTGAAAGGGGTGAGGGGTGGCGATGTAGACGACATCTAGGTCAGGGTCAGTGACAAGTTCGTCATAGCTGGCATAGCGGCGCGGAACTCCAAAGGTAGCGGCGAAGGCCTCGGCGGTCTGGCTCGAGCGCGAGCCGACGGCGATGAGTTCGGCGCCCTCCACGTGCCGTAACCCTGCAGCGAACTGGCGGGCGATGGTGCCCGTACCGAGGATGCCCCAGCGGATTTTAGCTAGCACAAAACAACTCCTTATTAGAGCGCTCCGGTAAGACCGAGCCTATTCTAGCAGCTTCACCGCCTGATGCTGCCTGATCCACCCCTGGAGGGATGGCTATGGACTGTGTTAGAATTGCGCCAGGAAGGAGGCATGATGGAGCTAAAAATTACCGGAATGACCTGCGGCCACTGCCAGGCGGCGGTTAAGAGCGCGCTAGAGTCCGTGGCGGGCGTTGGGGCGGTCCATGTCGATCTTAAGAATGGCTACGCTAAGATCGAAGGGAGTGCAGATATAGCGCTGCTATTGGCAGCAGTTGAAGCGGAGGGCTATCAGGCCACCGTAGTGGATTGGTGAAAGCGATGCCGGACCGTCACCTCCACCTCGATCCGGAGACCCGGACCGAGGTGGTGCGGCGGCTCAAGAGCGCCAAGGGGCACCTTGAAGGTGTTCTTAACATGCTGGAAGATCCCGGGGTTTATTGCGTGGATGTTCTTAAGCAGATTAGCGCAGTGCAGGGTGCCTTAAGCGCGATCAATGACCGGGTGCTGCGCGCTCATATCCGTGACCATGTGACTACCGCCGCCCAGCGTGGCGATGCCGAGCGCATTGTTGAGGAACTGATGGAGGCGCTTAAGTATAAGCTCTAGCGCCACCTCGTGCTGCGCTCGCAATCAGCCTTCCGCTGCGTCAGGTGGCTTGTTGCCGCTTTTGTTGCCACCGCTCGAACGAGGCGGGACTTTCTGCCGACTTCTTGCCAAGCAACAATCCCTCAACACCGATATCCTCGTCCAGATCAGGCCAGTGGATGCTGTTAAGACCCTAACCCTAGCCAGCGTGACCGCTGCAGAATGCATCCCACTCATCTCTCAAGGCCTCCTGATGCTCACGGATAATGTGCTCAATGTCGCGTAGCGGCGAGACGCTTTGGAGCGTTATGCCGTTCCGCCTGGAGCAGGACCTTTCTTGAACAGGCAGTAGATAAAGTCCTGCGCGGCTCCCCGGGGCGTGACGTGCGTCTCTGCCACGTCGCGAATCAGGGTAAATCGCTCCCCGACCTCCTCACACAGCGAACCTGGACTGTACCGAACCACCTCGAGACCGCTGCAACGGGGCGGCCCGGTTAGGGCGAAGGTCGCCATGATCAGGTGGCCACCCGGTGCTAGCGCTCGCTCTACGGCTGCGAGGTAGGCTCTCCGGTCGAGGCTGCTGGTAAGGAAATGAAAGACCGCACGATCGTGCCAGAGGTCGTAAATGGGCAGCAGCTCGGCCTGAGTCACGTCCCCTGCCATCCAACGAACCCGCTTGGCCCTTTCTCCTAGCCGCTCCTGCGCCCGCTCCAGCGCCGCCGTAGCAATATCGAGCACCGTAATGTCTTGGAAGCCCTCCTGCAGGAGATCATCGACGAGCGTTGAGGCCCCGCCTCCAACGTCTAATATGCGTGAATACCTGGTGATCCCGGCGAGTTTGATAAGGTCGAGAGAGACCGTTAGCTGTGCCTGATACCAACTGACCTCGGTCGGGGACTTGCTGGTGTAGGCGTCGTCCCAGTGTTTCGTGCGCTCCATCGCTAACCTCGCCTTGCGGTCGCTCCTGCAACGTCCCTTTCCCCAAGGCCACCAACAAGCGGCCTAACCCCTGGCCGCTTCCCCTATCATACGCGGAACTCTAACCCCTAGAGGGCATTCAGAAATTCCCAGCAAGACCCGTGCGGTTGCATCCGGTAGGGGCGACCGGCCGGTCGCCCCTACTTCCTGTCTACCCAGCCTCGATCTGGATCTCCCGGCAGCTTCCAGAAGTGAGCCGCCGGGATTGCTGCAAACTCCGTGACGCAAACCATTAGCCCCTGGTGTTATTCCGGGGCAAGCACGGTGATTTTGCCGCGCATGTAGGGGTGCAGGGTGCAGAAGTACTCGTATTCGCCCGGCTCGTTGAAGGTAAAGCTAAACGTCTCAGCGTGCTTAAGCAGCGGCGAGGCGAAGCGTTCGTTGCCTACCCCGGCGATTACCACCGCGTTGTGCTGGCCGGTGAACTCGCCGCCAGGGCCGAGGAAGTCGAACACATCCTCATTGATCCAGGTGACGGTGGTGCCGGTCGGGACTTCTGCGCGCTTGGGCCAGAACGAGTTGCCGACCATCTGGATCTGGACGCGGTCGCCGGTGCGGAAGCGGACCGGAACATCTAGGGTCTCGCTGCCAGGCCCAAAGGGATCGACCAAGCGCCTAGGCTCTTCGGCTAGCGCATGGCTGGGACCCTCGCTGCGAATCTCGCCGACGCGCGGGGCATCCTCAGCGGCCATCAACACGCCGACTGCGCCCTTGATCGCCTGAGTGCCAAAGGCGTGGCTGACTAAGGTAAACGGCCCCTCGCCGGGAACGATCCAGTCGATCACCCAGGAGTCGGTCGGCCCGGAGATCACCGACTGCGTGCCGCGCATCAGGTTCTCGGGGTTGCCGCCGTAGTAGATGTAGTCCCAGATGCCCCCTACCGCGTGGAAGGTAGAGGTTAGGTTGGGGCCGACGTTGAGGTAATAGAAGCGGACGTAGTCGCCGGGGCGGGCGGGGATGGGCTCCCTGACGTAGCGGAAGGTCTCGCCGTTGAACATCACGTATAAGGCCTGGCCGTCAAAGAAGTCACGGCCGGAAGCGTAAACTTCGTGCTGCACCAGATAGACCTTAAGGTCAGGGGCGCGGCCTAGCTCTTGCTCCATGCGGTAAGGCTGCTTGGGCTCGACCACGAACATGCCGAACTGGCCGCCCATGGTGTGGACCATGATGCCGTGGCCGCCCGGCGCGCAGTGGTACATGAATACGCCGGGGAAGTCGGCGGTAAAGGTGAGCGTTCGGGTCTGGCCTGGCGGGATGTGGCCCACAAAGTTTGAGGTTTGGGCGTTGGCAGCGTGGATAGAGAGGCCGTGGGTGACGGTGTCTTCGTTGCGCACCGTGATCTCGACGGTATCACCCTCCTGCACGATCATCTGCGGGCCCGGCATGGTGCCGTTAAAGGTAAAGCCCTTGAAGGTGACGCCGTCACCGATGGTGAGTGTGTCTGAGCGGGCGATTAGTTCGAAGCGCCGGATCTCCCCCTGGGCCTGGGCTAGGCCAAAAAGTAGGAGCAGGGCCAAAGCAGTTGCGGTTATCGAATGTCGCATGGTTAGCCGTCCTTTCGTAAGGCTGGTGTTACTCGTTCTGCGGGATGGTTTGGTTAGCGCTGGGGTTGTGAGGGGGCTGTTCATGGCATACCTCCTAATACTTGGATAAGAGTATCTAAGATAGTTTGCATCCGCTCAAGGGACGAACGTCCCTTAGTTGACTGCGTTAAGGACTTTGGTAGCTTAGGAGGCTTGCCATTGCCGGGCCGAGCCTTTATGATGAAGCCGTACCCACCCCAGGAGGGGTGAGAATATGAAAAGCACCAAAATCAGGCCCGGAGCATCATGAGTAACGCCGTCAAGCGACTTAGCATCGGGGTGCAGGGGATGACCTGTGCCAGTTGTGTGGGCCGTGTCGAGCGCGCCTTGGGGAAGCTCGAGGGGGTTCACGAGGCGACGGTCAACTTAGCGACCGAAAGGGCCAGCGTCAGCTTCGACCCAACTCGCACCAGCTTACCCGCGCTGCTTGATGGCGTCGAAAAGAGCGGCTATCAGCCGGTGACTGCTGAGGCAACCATAGGGATTCAAGGGATGACCTGCGCTAGCTGCGTGGGCCGCGTCGAGCGGGCGTTGCAAAAGCTCGACGGGGTGCTCTCAGCCAGCGTCAATCTGGCGACTGAGCGGGCGACAGTGAGCTACCTGCCCGATGCGGTCGGGTTGAGCCAGCTTAAGGCCGCCGTGCGCCAGGCCGGCTACCAGGTAATCGCCGAGGTAAACGATCAAGGACGCACCGATGCCGAGCGGGCGGCGCGTGAGCTCGAGCTTGCTCAACTCAAGCAGAGCGTAGTGATTGCCGTTACCCTCACTACCCCCATCTTCCTGTTGGATATGGGGGCTAAGCTTATCCCCCCGGTCGGCGATTGGCTACACGGGCTTGCGCCGATGGTGGCTTTCTACTACCTCTTCTTTGTGCTGGCAACCGCCGTGCAGTTCGGCCCGGGCCTGCGCTTTTACCAGAAGGGCTGGCCTGCCCTGGTGCGGGCTGCCCCCGACATGAACTCGCTGGTGATGATCGGCACCTCGGCGGCCTGGGGCTACTCGGTGGTGGCGACCTTCTTCCCCTGGGTTTTGCCCCCCGGTACGGCCCATGTCTACTTCGAGGCTTCGGCGGTCATCATCGCCTTGGTCCTGGTAGGCCGCTACCTAGAGGCCATCACCAAGGGGCGCACCAGCGAGGCGATCAGGAAGCTCTTGGGCTTGCAGGCCAAAACGGCTCGCGTGGAGCGTAACGGGCAAGAGCTGGAGCTCTCGGTAGACGAGGTGTTACCTGGAGATGTGGTGCTGGTCCGTCCTGGCGAGAAGATCCCGGTCGATGGGCAGGTCCTAACGGGCAGCTCGTTTGTGGATGAGTCGATGATCACCGGTGAACCGATCCCGGTCCAGAAAGCCCAGGGCGATGAGGTAGTGGGCGGTACGATCAACAAGACCGGGAGCTTTAGGTTTGAGGCCACTAAGGTGGGCGAGGGCACCCTGCTGGCCCAGATCATCCGGATGGTCGAACAGGCGCAAGGCAGCAAGCTCCCGATCCAGGCACTGGTCGATAAGGTGGTCAACTACTTCGTGCCGGTGGTGATCGCCATTGCGCTAGCTACCGTGGCCATCTGGCTGATCTTCGGGCCACAGCCGGCCCTGACCTTCGCGCTAGTTAACGCCGTGGCGGTCTTGATCATCGCCTGCCCTTGCGCCATGGGGCTAGCGACCCCGACCTCGATCATGGTCGGGACCGGCAAGGCGGCTGAGATGGGGGTGCTGTTTCGCGACGGTGCCGCGCTGCAAATGTTGCAGCACGCCCAGGTCATCGCCCTCGATAAGACCGGCACGCTAACCAAGGGGCGGCCTGAGCTGACCGACTTTATCGTCCAACCGGGCTTCGACCGCCAGGAGGTGCTGGCTCTGGTGGCTGCGGTGGAAGCCAACTCCGAGCATCCCATCGCCGAGGCTATGGTGGAGGGCGCTAAAGCGCAGGGCCTGACGCTGCTCGAAGCCCAGGAGTTTAACGCCATGCCCGGCTTCGGTGTCGAGGCCACGGTTGGCGGCCAGCTCGTTCAGGTAGGTGCCGACCGCTATCTGACCCGCTTGGGCCTGGACGTGACCCTCTTCGCTGAGGAGGCCGGGCGGCTAGCTGACGAGGGTAAGACGCCGCTGTACGCTGCCATTGGCGGTAAGCTAGCGGCGGTTATCGCCGTGGCCGACCCCCTTAAGGGCTCGAGCCCCGCAGCCATCCAAGCGCTTCACAGTCTCGGCCTCAGGGTGGCGATGATCACCGGGGACAACCGGCGTACCGCCCAGGCCATTGCCAAGCAGCTCGGCATCGACGAGGTGTTAGCCGAAGTCCTGCCTGACGGCAAGGTGGCGGCAGTCAAGCAGCTACAGGCCCAAGGTCGCAAGGTGGCCTTTGTCGGCGACGGCATCAACGACGCGCCGGCGCTGGCCCAAGCCGATGTCGGCATCGCTATCGGCACCGGGACTGATGTCGCTATCGAAGCGGCTGCCGTGGTCTTGCTATCGGG
>JAGXSJ010000067.1 GCA_018333895.1 Truepera sp. | reverse complement strand
GATAGCCACTGGGTAGGGCCTTCAGGCCGCGCAATCCTGCGATCCTGCGTGATCCTGCGGGTACTCGCAGGATGCGCCGCAGGATAGCGCCTGACCCGCTCTACTCGTTTGCCAGCTATGTCCCGTACCTGACGATTATAGTTCCCTCCACTTTCGATGCTACTGGCCGCTTGGCAGTGGGGGCAGACGAAATCCTCTTGGCGTTGCAGTATGCTCTGCTTGGGGGTAAGTTCGGTCATCGTAACCCTAACCTAACCCCATCTTTACTACCTGCTGGTGGGTCAACAAACTTTTGGGGGTGTCTCCTAAAGGGCGCATCGCGTAAGGGCGTTCACTTATAGAGACTGGACCGACAGATGCGGTCCTGCCCGTCGGGGTAGGTCAAGGCTATGCCATGCTTTGCACTCTCCTGTTTAGATCGATAGTCTTCCCGATTACCTCATTAACATTGCGGCCGAGTACTAGGATAAGCCGCTCGAGGTTCACGCGGTCGGGAATCTCTATCACATCAGGTATACCCTGAACTCCGTTCAGCAGTTCGCGGAGGTCCCGGTCCCAATTAGCAGCGGACTGACGCCCGTTCACTGGCTCTTTCATGTGCAGCACACGCCATTTGAGCTCCGAGAGCGCTTTGCGTACCCCGTCGTCATTACGCAGGTTTATCACACATCGTACCTCGGGCAAGTACTCGCGCAGCGTTAGTAGGGTAGCGGCCATGTGCTGGGAGCAACCCATTTCTGGTTCCCCGAGCATCGCCACGGCGTTCTTCATGCGCAAGAGCCTCCCGGGGACAGCGGCGACATCGGCGGGCGTTCGCGCCGCCTGTGCGGCCAGCGCCAAGTTGGCACCGACCTCCGGTATCAGCCGCCATACATTGGCATCAATGAGACGCTCCCCGCCTTGCTTGACAGCTGCGCAGAGTTCGCGCTCCTCCGGCGTTCGTCGGTCGGCCCTGAGACTCAGTGCGTCGAAGTACAGCTCCCAGAACTGGTCGATGGGCGGAGGGACGATCGATTCACGCCGCCCATCAGGGGTAACCCAGTTCCGACCTTCGCCAAGAGTCACCACCTTGCCGATGAGGGCGGCTTCTATACCGGCATCCGCGAGGGTCTGGATCAGTGGGTGAGTGGATCCCGTCGCGCACGTTATAATAAGCGTGCCTTCGCTGATGACTTCGAGCGGGTCGAGGCCGAAATGTCGGCACACAGCGGCGATGTCGGGTGGAACCGGGATGTCAGTAGATATCTCCAGCCCAACCCCTGAGGCTTCAGCCACCTCCCACAGCCCGCGTGCCAGCCCGCCTTCGGTGGCATCGTGCATCGCGTGAACGCCGTCAACGCCGGCAGCCGTTAAAGCGTCCTTGACTACGGTGATCTCTCCGAACCGCCCAGCCGCTTTTTGCACGAGATCAGGAGCGACCCCTCGCGACTTCAGGTCCTCGCCAAACTCCATGGCGAGCAGCGCGGCCGCCTCTATCCCCGCCCCCTTGGTGATAACCACGTCATCGCCGGTTTTTGCGCCGGCCGGCGTGATGATCTGATCGGCATTTCCCCAGACTGTAATACCTCCGATGGTAGGCACCGTGACAGCTTTGTAGAAACCGGTGTGTCCTCCGGCGACGGTGATACCTAAGTCTTGCGCGGAGTCGCTGATGCCCTTGACTAACCGCGCGATGTACTCCTCAGGCGTGCCTGGTGGCAGCAGCAGAGTGTACGTCAAGAACTCGGGCTTCACACCCATGACCGCGACATCGCTTGCCCCTATGTGGACGGTGACCCAACCAAACTCCTCCGGCGTCATGCCGGGGCTGGGGAATATCGGGTCCTCGGCGATAGCCATGTAGCCCTCGGCGGTCTTGATCACCGCCGCGTCGACGCCCATCCTCGGCCCGATGATCAGCCTCCGCGATGGTGCGCCGGTGTGAGGGAGGATCGCTCTGGTAAAGAAATCTTCGTTGACCTTGCCTATCATGCGCTTGTATCCTCCTTTCATAACTTGTAGCCTCGGTTGCGCCAGGCAGTGCCGTTGTCAACCAGACAGAAGAGCCTCGGGGATAACTATTCTCACGATTGCACTCACCACGGCGGCGCCGTCCGAGCGCACTCTGATGCGTTCAGGCCGCTTCAAAAAAGGCTAGCTCACAGTCCAGCGCGTAGCGGTAGCTCTCGCGCACCAGCGGGCAATCTTTGGCGTAGCGGTCGAGGAGGCGCTCGAGCCTAGCGGCCAGCGCCTCGAAGGTTGGTGCGCTATAGGTGCGGATCCAGTCGGTATAAGGATGCTCTGGGATGCCACCTCTTGCCAACTCCTGACCCAAAAAGGCGTAAAGCCGCAGGCAGGGGGTCATGGCGGTAGCCGTCACCCCTGCTTCGTGCTGCCAGGCGGTCGCCAGCAAGAAATCGGTGTAGCGGCGCGTTGCCGACACCGGCCTGGTCTCTTGGAGCTTCACCCCCCACGCGGCCGCATAGCCTTCATGAAGCTTAAGCTCTGCGAGCACCCCGCCGGCCAGCTTGTGAAAGGCGCTAAATCCATCCCACTCAGGCGCTCTGGCCGCCGCGATGCTGTAGGCGCGGGCGAACGCCATCAGGAAAAGAGCGTCCTGGCCAAGGTAGAAGGCAAATCGCTCCTTAGGCAAGGAGCCTTCAGCCAGACCTTGGACGAAGGGATTTTGTAGACAGGCGCCGACCAGGTCCTGATTGGCCTGCCAGAGATCATACGATAGGTTCATCGATATTCTCCTCTCCGAAACCAGTAGCGTGGTCAATTTCAATAATTCAGGTAGGGGCAAATCACTCATAGCAGGTATCATCTGGTTTGATCCTGCGGGTGCTCGCAGGACTGCGAATCGTTCTCCAGGGCGCCTTTGCAGAGATGATACCTGCGCTAAGGCGACTCAGTATTTGTGAAAACCGCTGTCAGTCTGTCAGCTTAAAAGAAAAGAGCTGAGAGACTGATGACCTTGTCATACCTGGCGTGAACGATAGTACATGGGCAACTCCTACAGGTTTCTCTTGAAATGCTCCCAACCTTTGGCCTTAAGCACGGTCTCCTCGCCACCCGGCAGCACCAGGGTGTGCCCTGCTGCTTGCGGCAAGACCTCGCCGATGATCGTCACCGGTGTGCCCGTTTCGTCGTATACGGTCCGGGCGAGCGTCTCGGCAGTATCGGCGGGCGCTGTAAAGCAAAGTTCGAAATCTTCACCGCCCCCCAGCGCCAGGTCCAGGGCTGTTTCACCGCACTGGTGAGCCACCTCTTGCACAGCGGCAGTGACCGGCAGCCGCTCGGCCCAGAGGCGAACGCCCACCCGACTCTCCTGGCAGATATGCAGGAGGTCGCTCGAGAGGCCGTCGCTTAGGTCGATCATCGCTGTCGCCCGCTTGCTTTTGGCGATCACAGCGGCTTCAGGCAGTCGGGGCGTCGGCGTTAGGAGGCGCGCCAGCAGCACCGTGCTCGCAGGCGCCTGGTCGGCGCGCTGCAGCAGGCGCAGGCCTGCCGCCGCTTCGCCCAGCGTGCCGGTGACCAGGACCAGGTCTCCTGGGCGCGCCCCCGCACGGAGGAGCAGTTCGTCGCGGCTTATCCAGCCAAGGACGCACACGTCGATAACGGCATGCTCCGGGGCCCTGGCCATGTTGCCGCCGACCACCACCACGCCCCAGCGCTCGGCCTCCTCGCGCAGGCCCTGGTAGAGGTGCTCTAGCCAGGCCACCTCCGTCTCGCGGGGCAAGACCAGCGAAACCAGCGCCACCGATCCACGCCCGCCCATCGCCGCAATATCGCTAAGATTCACGGCCAGGGCACGCCGACCTAGCTGCTGCGGGGTGATGGCCTCGCGGAGAAAGTGCACCGTCTCGACCTGGGCATCCACCGTGGCCAGCAGCAGCATCTCGCCGCCGCCCTCCAGCACTGCGGTATCATCACCGATGCCGACCAGGACGCTCGGATGCTCGCTGCTTACGATCTTAGCCAGCCGGTCGATGAGCGCAAACTCGCCAATATCGCTTACGCGCACCTCAGCTCCGCTCGAGCCGGCTGATGCGCGCCCCAGCTTTAACCTGTGCCGGCGTCAGGTGGTAGAGCTGGTCGAACAGCACAGCCTTAAAGCTTGCCGGGCCTGCCGCATGAACGGCTGCCAGCTCGGCGGCCAGGCCGAAGGTGGCCAAAGCGCCGGCTGCTGCGAGAAGCGCGTCTTGCTCCACCGCGGCAAACGCGGCCACAGTGGTGGTGGCCATGCAGCCGGTGCCGGTAAGGCTCGTTAGCCAGCTGTGCCCGTTGTCCACCACCAGCAGCCGCTGGCCGTCTGAGACGATATCGCGTTGGCCGGTGACGGCCACTACGCTTCCCCAGGCCCGCGCCGCTTGCCGCGCCACACCCGCCACATCCTCGGGGCCGCCCACGCTCTCGACACCTTTTACCTCGCCACCGGCACCAGCAAGCGCGCCGATCTCACCGGCATTGCCGCGCACGATAGCGATCTTTAGTTCCTGCAAGAGCTGCCGGTTGGTCTCGGTGCGCAGCCTGGTAGCGCCAGCGCCGACCGGGTCTAGGACTATAGGAATGTTGCGCGCTTGAGCAGCCTGGCCAGCCAGCAGCATAGACGCGATCCAGTTGGGGTCCAGGGTGCCGGGGTTGAGGACCAGGGCACCGGCTAATCGGACCATCTCCTCGACCTCCTCAAGCGCATGGGCCATCACCGGCAGAGCGCCCAAATGTAAGGTTAGGTTGGCGGTGTCATTCATCACCACCAGATTGGTGATGTGGTGCAGTAAGGGCTTTTGCTGGCGCAGCCGCTCGAAAGCCACAGCCGCGCGTTCACCGAAGTTATCCATAAGCTCCTTCCCTTTCCTCTACGATCTGGCGTAGCCGCCGCGCCGCCGCTTCGGGATCGGCGGCGCCGACGACCGCCGAGATGACCGCCACCCCGACAGCGCCCGCCCCGATTACCGCAGCGGCGTTCTCCAGCGTGATCCCGCCAATGCCCACCACCGGGATCGAGACGCTACGAATGATCTCAGCAAAGCGGGCCAGTCCGATGGGCGGGCCAGCGTCGGGCTTGGAAGGCGTGCCGAAGATATCGCCCACACCCAGGTAGTCGGCGCCTGCCGCCTCAGCCTCTTGGGCTTGCTCCACGGTCTCGGCCGAGACCCCCAGGATCCGATCAGGCCCGATCAGCCCTCTAGCTAGCCCGGCAGGCATATCGTCGTGGCCGACGTGGACACCCTCGGCGTCAAGCGCCAGCGCCACATCTATCCGGTCGTTGACCAGCAGGGGGAGGCCGGCCTGGCGCGTGAGTTTAAGCAGCGCGCGACCGAGCGCCAGCATCTCGCGGGTTGTGGCCCCCTTTTCGCGCAGCTGAACCACGCTGGCGCCACCCCTGATGGCGGCTTCAACAACCAGGGGGATGGGCCGCTCCCCGGCCGTGCGCCGGTCGGTAATGACATAAAGCGAGTAGTCTACCGGTCGCTTTAACATGTTTAGGTACCTGGGAAGAACTCCAGTGGGCCATGTCCCTGCCCCAGCCCTGGCGCCTGCTCAATCGCTGCCTGCAGGTAGCGGCGGGCTCCTCTGACAGCTGTGGGCAGTGGCTCTCCCAAAGCCAGCCGGGCTGTGATGGCCGCCGAGAGGGTGCAGCCGGTGCCGTGCAGGTGACGGGTCTGGATGCGTTTATCGCGGAAGGCTTCCACCTGTCCGTCCACCACCAGGTAGTCGGTGACCTCTGAGCCCTCGAGGTGTCCGCCCTTGAGTAGCACGGGAATCGCAAAAGAGCTCTCGGCAAGGCGCTGCAGGTCGTCTGAGGTTCTGATCTGGCCCGGTTCAAGCCCAAAGAGCTGTTCGGCCTCGCGCACGTTGGGCGTGACGAGTGCCGCCAGCGGCAGGAGTTCCTCTCGCAAGACTGTGATCGCCTCCAACTCCAAAAGCAGGTCGCCGCTCTTGGCGATCATGACCGGGTCAATTACCAGCGGCAACCCCGCCCCTTGGAGGGCTGGGGCCAGGGCGCTGATCACTGCGGCGGTGCCCAGTGCCCCCGTCTTGGCGGCTTTCACGGGGAAATCCTCTAGCACCCGCTTTAGCTGGGCCACCACCAGGGCGGGCTCGAGCACATGAACGTGGCTGACCCGCCGGGTGTTTTGCGCGGTGATCAGGGTGACCGCGCTGGTGCCGAAAACCCTATGCGCGGCAAAGGTCTTAAGGTCGGCCTGGATACCCGCGCCGCCGCCCGAGTCCGAACCGGCGATACTAAGGGCCACCGCTGGCGCTGCCCGTGTTCTATCCAAAACAAGAACCTCCCTTCTCACCGCAGGAGGCCCGAACTAACTGCCTTTTGCAATCACGCTCCCTACGCCAGCATTATCCGGATCAGGTTCGCGAGGGTTGGGCCTAAGCCCTCTCAGCCAGAAGGCACCCCTGGTGATAATGCTGAGTGTAACATTTGCGCATGGCACGGTCAAGCCCCTTCCAGACCCCGACTTGACTTTTAGTTAAGACTACATTATCTTTTTAATATGACTAAACGCCGAGATAGATCCTGCGCTAACGCTGACCCACTGCGCCTTGGCCGGGCGCTCGAGCGCTGTCTAGTCAGCCACCCCCCGTAGTGCGCCGGAACTTTCAGTCCGGCTGCGGGTAACCCAGAAAGGAAGGAACAAAATGAAGATGTATTCGCTGGTTTTGGGAATTATCGGCGGGTTCGGGGTCCTCAGCGGCCTCATTTTATACGCCATGGGCGAGATCGCTGAGGCTGGCGGATGGGGAGCAGTATCAGTGGCTAAGCTCCTGATGGCCGGACTGATGACAGCCGGCTTGACTGCGGCAGCTTGGATCGGCACCGGCATGGTAGCAGGCAAAATCAAGGGCAAACCCATCATTGGTATAGTCTTAATGGCTATCGGTGCGCTCGGTTTGGTCTATGTCGTTGGGCTCAAACTGCTCTCGTCACTGACTGTGGTCGCGCTAGGGTTGAGCGCGTTCCTTGGCATCCGGGCCTTAAGGAAGGGTGCCGGACAGCCCGTAAAACCGGCATAGCCTTAGCGCTCTTCAGCGGCAACCGTCTGTTGCACTAGACGGGGGTGTAGATGAGGCGCCGTGCTGCGAATTACAGCTTGGTGTTCCCGCCCAGTGTTCATTAGCTACCATCGTCGTAGGCTTAATCATGGCCGTCTACGTTCATCATCTAGAGACGCTGCTGCCCGAGACCGCCTACAGCCAGGCCAGAGCCCGTGAGGTGATGAGTCGGCTTAGCGAGCAGCGCTTTACCCAGCGGGTAATTCAGCAGATCTATCGCCACTCGGCGATCGACACGCGCTATAGCGTCATCCCCGACTTTCAGGAAGGCCATCCCGGTGGGCTGTTTTTCGAGCCGCGGCAAGGGCTCCGCTCGCCGGGTACCAAGGCGCGCAACGACCTCTATACCGAGCATGCCAGGCTAATCTACCCGGCACTGGCAAAGAAGGCGCTAGTGGGCTCGAGCTTCTCCCCGGCTGAGATTACCCATCTGGTGACGGTCTCCTGCACTGGCTTCTATGCTCCGGGGCCGGACTACGACATCATCAAACAATTAGCGTTGCGGCCAGGCGTGGAACGTTATCACCTGGGCTACATGGGCTGCTACGCGGCCCTTCCGGCGCTGAGGATGGCCGCTGCCTTCTGCCGGGCCGATCCGGCGGCGGTAGTGCTAGTGGTGTGTCTGGAGCTGTGCAGCCTGCATCTGCAATTGAGCGAGGTCCCAGACGCCTTGGTAGCGGCCTCGGTCTTCGCGGATGGCGCGGCGGCGGCTGTCGTTAGCGCTCGTGAGCCGGAGGGTCCGGCGCTTAAAGTTACCCGCTGGCACAGCGCCCTGACGCCCGTAGGAGCAGCCGCCATGACCTGGACCATCGGCGATCAGGGCTTTGAGATGGTGCTCTCTAGCTACGTGCCCGATATTCTGGAGGCGCACCTCGAACAGGCCGTGACCCCACTGCTAGAAGGGGCCGGGGTGGCGCGGGAGGAGGTACAACACTGGGCTGTACACCCCGGGGGACGTGCAATTCTGGATAAAGCGCAACAAGGGCTGAGGCTCAGCGCGGAGCAGTTGGCGCCGTCGCGGGAGGTGTTGCGCCGCTACGGCAACATGTCGAGCGCTACGATCCTGTTTGTACTGCGTGAGGTCGTGCAGCAGGCTCAGGCGGGCGAGCGGGTCTGCGCTATGGCTTTCGGACCGGGCCTGACGGTTGAGAGCGGACTGTTTCAGGCGGTCTGAGATGCCCCTCTTGCTCTCCCGCCGGGCCCCCCAGGTAACCGAGCTGATGGACGACCCCGGCTGCGACACCAGGCGCCTTAACAATACCTATGCCGGCTTCAGTGCGGTCAATCGCGCGATATCTGGTTGGGCCCGCATTTATGCCCGCTGGATAGCGCCGCTGGCGCAAGGCCGGGCCTGCCGCCTGCTCGACATCGGCTTTGGCGGAGGCGACGTGCTGCGAAGCTTAGCGCGGTGGGCTAAGCGCGACGGCCTTAAGCTCGAGCTGACCGGCATCGATACCGATCCCCGAGCGCTGACCTTTGTCAACTCGCGCAGGCAGGACGAGGTGCGCTTTCTGCAAGCCTCAGCCGGCGACCTCATTAGCGCCGGTGAACTGTTTGACGTGGTCCTCTCCAATCACCTGCTCCACCATCTACCCGAGCGGGAGCTGATTGCACTCTGTCGTGACAGTGTCGCCTTGAGCCGCAAGCTGGTCATTCACAACGATATCGAACGCGGCGATCTGGCTTTTTTGGCTTTTGCGCTGACCGGACCGTTCTTCCTAAGCTCCTTTATTACAGTTGATGGGCTGCGCTCGATCCGGCGCAGCTTTACTGCTCCCGAGCTGTCATGCTTGGCGCCGCCGGGCTGGCGTGTTAAAAAGCTCTTTCCCTACCGCTTGCTGTTGGTCCACCAATCATGAGCGTTGCTGAGGTCGAAGTGCTGATCGTCGGCGGCGGGCCGGTCGGCCTCTTTGTGGGTTGCACGCTGGCTCAGGCAAGTGTTTCCTTGGCGGTGTTAGAGCAGCGCCAGACCATCAACACCGGTTCGCGCTCGATCGGTATCCATCCGCCTGCGCTGCGGCACTTCGCGAGACTTGGCCTGGCTGAGGAGCTGCTGGCTCGCGGCATCAAAGTTAGGCGTGGCCAGGCCTTTGCTAACACTAAGCTGTTGGGAACGCTCGACTTTACGGCCTTGCCGGAGCCCTACCGCTACGTGCTGACACTGCCGCAGGAGCAGACCGAGGAGTTGCTGGCGCGGTGCCTGTACCAGCTCCAGCCCGAAGCGCTGCGGCTTGGGGCCAGTGTAACCGCGATCGAGCAGGACAGTGCGGGTGTCACAGCGGTATATCAACAGGGCGGTCACAGGCAGCTGCGCGGGCGCTATCTGGTAGCTTGCGACGGCAAACGGAGCCTGGTGCGCCAACAGCTCGCTATCTCCTGGCGCGGCGGAAGCTATCCCGACACTTATCTGATGGGTGATGTGCCTGACGACAGCAGTTTAGGGGACGACGCTGCTATCTACCTGTGTGATGCCGGGGTGGTCGAGTCGTTCCCCTTACCCGGGGGTCTGCGGCGCTGGGTGGTCAAGACCGAACATTACCTCAAAGGGGCTACCGCCGCCGATTTGGCCGGGCTCCTAGCGGCACGGCTGGGTATTGCCGTGGCGTCGACTGCAGCTATGGTCAGCGCCTTTGGCGTGCAGCGCTATCTGGCCGGACAGTTTGTGGCAGGCCGGGTGATCCTGGCCGGTGACGCGGCCCATGTCGTTTCGCCGATCGGTGGCCAAGGGATGAACTTGGGCTGGCTCGACGCCGCTCACTTGGCCGAACTCCTGCCGCGCCTGCTCCGGGGTGAGGCGGGTGTCGACCTGGCAACCTATCAGCAGCAGCGACAATGGGCTGCGCGCACCGCCATCCGCCGTGCCGAGTTCAATATGTGCCTCGGGCGCCGCTGGCGCTATCCCGGCCTGCGCAACGCCGCAGTGCGGGCCATGCTCATGCCGTCGCTCTCTGGCCTGCTGGCGCGAGTCTTTACCATGGACAAGCTGGCCTAGGTTATCGCCAACTATCCTCTTTGTCAAACGGGTTGCTGCGTAGGTCAAAGGCGTCAAAGTCGCTGCTAGCGGGCTTGGGCTCGGCGACTGCCGGGGCAGGGCGCGGTGCCTCTGGCGTTTTAGCCGGGGTCGCGGTTTCGCGAGTTTCGAGCAGGCGGATGAGGTGATGCACCCTGACCTTGAAGAGATAGGTGTAGGTCACGAAGGCTTCCAGCAGCTCGAGCGTGGCCCTGGCGATGTCGGTGTTGATGTCGCGCTCAAGATCAAAGTGCGCCCCCAGCGACTTAGAGTCCTTAACCGCAGCGGCTAGGTCGAGCATCGGCTGCTCGAGCCTCACATGCTTGGGGAGCTTTTCTAGCAGCTGTCCGAGGGTGCCGCCGCGCTCGTTGTAAGGGAGGTTGGTTTTGGCAATCCCCTCAAGCGCCTTGGCACAGGCGGTGACGGTAGCGTCCCAGTTGCCGACGTTGTAGGCATCGATGGCCGCCTGATAGGCGCGCAAGATCTTGGCATCGAGCTCGAGCAGCGGCTCGTCCTTAAAGACATTTTCCCGCAAGGCGGCGAGTTGAGTCATGGGAACCTCCGC